>NZ_CP150203.1:0-82500 GCF_037969725.1 Paenibacillus sp. FSL W8-0426
GTGGACAGCCATACTTCCGACTTATGGCAGCAAATCTTATCAATCATACAAAGCAAGCTCAGCAAACCAAGCTTCGATACCTGGTTCAAGGCCACCAAAGCAACCAAGCTGACGGACCAGACCATCGTCATTTCCGCGCCAACAACGTTTGCCGTCGAATGGCTGGAGAGTCGTTACACCAAATTGGTCGGCTCGACAGTATACGAATTGCTCGGCAAACAAGTCGACGTGAAATTTGTCATCGAAGAGAACAAGCCGGCTGAACCGGATCCGCAGCTTCCTGCACCAACACCTACCGTTGTACAAGAGGAAGCTGTGCTTAGCATGCTTAACCCCAAATATACATTCGACACTTTTGTCATCGGACCAGGCAACCGGTTTGCCCATGCCGCATCGCTGGCGGTCGCTGAAGCGCCCGCCAAGGCCTATAATCCCCTCTTCCTTTATGGAGGCGTTGGATTGGGCAAAACGCACTTGATGCATGCGATCGGACACTATGTTCTAGAACATGACCCAAGCAGCAAAGTGGTTTATTTGTCATCCGAGAAATTCACCAACGAATTTATCAATTCCATCCGCGACAATCGCGGGGAAAGCTTCCGCAACAAATATCGTAACGTGGACATCCTGCTTATAGACGATATTCAATTTTTGGCGGGAAAAGAATCGACTCAAGAGGAATTTTTCCATACGTTCAACGCGCTGCATGAGGAGCGGAAACAGATTATCATCTCCAGCGACAGACCGCCAAAGGAAATTCCGACATTGGAGGAGCGCCTTCGCTCCCGATTTGAATGGGGTCTGATTACGGACATCCAGCCTCCGGATCTGGAAACGCGGATCGCTATCCTGCGCAAGAAGGCCCGCGCGGAAAACCTGGATATCCCGAATGAAGCGATGATGTACATCGCCAACCAAATTGACACGAACATCCGCGAGTTGGAAGGGGCTTTGATCCGGGTCGTAGCCTACTCATCGCTGACAAACCAGGATGTCACGTCCCATCTTGCTGCCGAAGCCTTGAAAGACATTATTCCATCCAGCCGTCCTAAAATGATCACTATTCAAGACATCCAACAAAAGGTCGGGGAATACTACAACCTGAAGCTCGAAGATTTTAAAGCGCGGAAGCGAACCAAGGCCGTTGCCTTTCCGAGACAAATCGCCATGTATCTCTCCCGCGAATTGACCGATTTTTCGCTGCCGAAAATTGGCGAGGCTTTTGGAGGAAGGGACCATACCACTGTCATTCATGCGCACGAGAAAATCTCCCAATCCATTAAAAGCGATCAGGAGCTCTATAAAGTTATCAACAACTTAACCGAAAAAATTAAGAACCCAACCTGAACAAGTCCAAAGCCTATGCACAACGTGTACACATGTGGATAGGCTTAATTTTATGGGTTTTAACACACTTATCCACATATTCAGTGCCCCTATTACTATTAATACTAAAAAGATTTAAAATATATCTTCTCCTAAACAGACAAGTCGAAACAGGCCTATCGGCCTTTTGAATAACCGTAGCCCATCACTTGACCACCTAATGCACACACCCAAAAAATCCGTCAGGAGTGAAACCATGAAAATCAGCATAATGAAAAGCTATTTGAACGAGTCCATACAGCATGTATCCAAAGCGATCTCCAGCCGTACAACGATTCCGATCCTGAGCGGGATCAAATTCGACGTAAATCATCAAGGCGTCACGTTGACGGCAAGCGACACTGATATTTCGATCCAATCCTTCATCCCTCTTGAGGATGGAGATCGCAGCGTAGTTCAAGTCGAGCAGCAAGGAAGCGTCGTGCTGCCTGCCAAGTTTTTTGTCGAGATCATCAAAAAGCTGCCTTCGCAGGAAGTTCACATGGAGGTCAAGGAAAACTTCAATACGTTTATTTCAGCCGGAGCTACCGAAATCCAACTGGTCGGTCTTGATCCGGAAGAATTCCCTGTATTGCCAAGCATCGAGGAGAATCAAACCGTATCGATTCCCGGCGATTTGTTGAAAAACATGATCAAGCAAACGGTATTCTCCATTTCCACTCATGAAACCACGCCTATTCTTACAGGGGTGCTTTGGAGCCTGGCGGATAACGAGTTGAAATTTGTGGCAACCGACCGCCACCGTCTTGCCACCAGATCGGCAATGTTGGATAATGCAGAAGGCGTTCGTTTCAGCAATGTCGTTATTTCGGGAAAAACGCTGAACGAGCTGAGCAAAATCGTGCCGGACCAAAACACGCTTGTGGATATCGTTGTCGCTGATAACCAGGTCCTGTTCAAAATCGACCGGGTGTTGTTCTATTCCCGCATTCTGGACGGAACATATCCCGATACTTCTAGAATTATTCCGACTTCGTACAAAACAGAACTTGTTCTCGATACAAAAAAATTGAGCGAGTCGATCGACCGCGCATATTTGCTGTCCCGCGAGGAGAAAACGAATATTGTGCGCATGCAGACGATGGAGAACGGATCGATCGAGATTTCTTCCAGTTCTTCCGAGCTGGGGAAAGTAAGGGAAGAGATCGAGCCAGCCGAATTCACCGGCGATCCGCTCAAAATTTCGTTCAACTCCAAATATATGCTCGACGTACTGAAGGTTGTGGAAAGCGAGCAGCTGATGATAGCTTTTACCGGCGTCATGAGCCCGATTATCCTCAAACCGATGGATGACAGCCATAGCTTGTATGTCATTCTGCCTTACCGTACGACGAACTAACGAAAGGAAGATTCCTTTGAAACGAGTGACCATTCGTACAGACCGTACGGAATATATCAAGCTTGACCAGTTTCTGAAACTCGCTGACTGCGTCCCGACCGGAGGTATGGCCAAAGCGTTGCTTCAGGAAGGGCTTGTGCGTGTGAACAATGAGCCGGAGGAGCGCCGGGGACGGAAATTATACCCTGGGGATATCGTTGAGGTGGACGGAGAAGGCACTTTCGAGGTTGCCGCGGAATAAAACGATGTGCTCCTGATGCCTCCTGATGAACGGAATCACAAGGGAGGGTAACGCGTGTTTGTCAAAAGCATAGATCTGCAGCAGTTCCGCAATTACGAGCATCTGAGACTGGATTCGTTCGGTCCGGTGAACCTGCTGATCGGGCAAAATGCCCAAGGCAAGACGAATATGGCCGAGGCTATATTTGTCTTGGCCCTTACCAAAAGCCATCGCACGTCCCGAGATAAGGAGCTGATCCGTTTCGGTGAAGAACGTGCTCGCTTGTTTGCTGAGGTTGACAAAAAGTATGGCGCGGTCCAACTGGAACTGTCGCTGTCCCAACAAGGCAAGAAGGCGAAGATCAACGGCCTGGAGCAGCGCAAGCTTAGCGATTTTATCGGGGCGCTCAATGTGGTGATGTTTGCTCCCGAGGATCTGGAGATCGTCAAAGGAACACCGGGGGTTCGCCGCCGGTTTCTTGACATGGAGATCGGACAAGTGGCGCCGGGTTACCTCTATCATCTGCAGCAGTACCAGAAGGTGCTCGTGCAGCGGAACAATCTGCTTAAACAGCTGTGGGGCCAAGGCGCTTCCGCCCAGACGATGCTGGACATCTGGAACGAGCAGTTGGCCGAGCACGGTGTTAAAATCGTCAAAAAAAGGAAACAATTCATAAAGAAACTGCAAAAGTGGGCCGAAACGATTCATCAGGGCATCACCGGCGGCGGAGAAGTGTTAAAACTGGCATATGTGCCATCATTCGGCGAAGCCGCCGAGGAAGATGAAGCTGTTTTAATGGACCAATTTATGATAAAATTATCACAAATGAAAGAGCAGGAGATTCGCCGGGGGACTACGCTGAGTGGCCCGCATCGGGATGACCTGTCCTTTTTCATTAACGATCGGGAAGTGCAAACATATGGTTCGCAGGGACAACAGCGCACAACCGCATTGTCCCTTAAACTTGCAGAAATCGAACTGATCCATGAAGAAATCGGAGAGTACCCCGTCCTGCTGTTGGACGACGTGCTGTCCGAACTGGATCCTTTTCGCCAGACGCAGTTGATCGAGACGTTCCAGAGCAAGGTGCAGACCTTTATTACGGCTACTGGAGTCGAGAGCCTGAACGTTGACAAGCTCAAGGATGCCAGTATTTATCACGTTCATGCCGGACAGGTTGAACGCTAGGGAGTGAGGGTGCCATGTACATTCATCTGGGCGGCGAGAAAATTATCCGTTCTTCCGAACTGGTTGCTATTTTTGATATATCGATTGAAAAATCCTCAAAGATTTCCAAGCAATATGTTACGCATGCAGAGCAGGAAAAAACGGTGGAACACATCGGCGAAGAGGAAGCCAAGTCCATCGTGGTAACCAAAAACATTGTGTACTACTCGCCGATTTCATCTGCTACGCTCAAGAAGCGGGCGCACATCTTTCCGGACCTATGACATGTGCAAGCAACACGAGCGTTGCCTCCCGTTCCTTGGTTTTATTATGTTTAACGCATATTTAGGATATTGAATCTATAGAAGTAGGTGAAAGGCATGTCTATGAATCAACCGTCATATGATGCGAATGAAATTCAGGTCCTTGAGGGACTGGAAGCCGTACGGAAGCGTCCGGGGATGTACATCGGTTCTACCAGCGCCAAAGGTCTGCATCATTTGGTGTGGGAAGTAGTGGACAATAGTATTGACGAAGCACTTGCAGGATACTGTGACCATATCGAAGTGACGATTCATGAAGATAACAGCGTTACCGTCGTGGATAACGGGCGCGGAATTCCGGTCGGTGAGCATGCCAAAATGAAACGCCCTGCGCTTGAAGTCGTCATGACCGTACTTCACGCTGGCGGTAAATTCGGCGGCGGCGGTTATAAGGTATCGGGCGGTCTGCACGGTGTAGGGGTATCGGTCGTTAATGCCCTGTCCGAGAAAGTGGTCGTTACCGTTAAGCGTGACGGTCATATCCACCAGCAGGAATATCGCCGCGGTGCGCCGCAGTATGATCTGAAAGTCATCGGCACGACGGATGAGACGGGAACGACGGTTACGTTCCATCCAGACCCGGAAATTTTTACGGAAACGACCGTATACGACTATGAAACGCTGCTGACCCGTATTCGGGAGCTTGCTTTCTTGAACAAGGGAATCGGTCTTACGCTCACCGATGAGCGCACGGGGGCAACCAACTCATTCCTGTATGAGGGCGGAATTATCGAGTACGTATCTTTCCTCAACCAGAAGCGGGAAGTGCTTCACGAGAATCCGATTTACGTTGAAGGCTCACGCGATAATATCCAGGTAGAAGTGGCGTTGCAATACAACGACAACTATACCGAGAACATTTATTCTTTTGCCAACAACATCAACACTCATGAAGGTGGAACACACGAATCCGGATTCAAGAGCGCCCTTACCCGGATCATTAATGACTATGCACGCAAAACAGGCGTTATCAAGGACAGCGCGAGCAACCTGTCGGGAGATGACGTACGTGAGGGCCTGACTGCCATCATTTCGGTCAAAATCCCTGAACCGCAATTTGAGGGACAAACGAAAACCAAATTGGGCAATAGCGAAGTGCGCGGTGTCGTTGAATCCCTCTTCTCGGAGAAGCTGCAGGAGTTCCTGGAAGAAAACCCTTCTGTATCCCGCAGAATCCTGGAAAAAGGTCTGCAGGCTGCACGCGCTCGAGAAGCTGCGCGCAAAGCGCGTGAGCTGACCCGACGCAAGGGAGCGCTTGAGGTAAGCTCCTTGCCAGGGAAGCTGGCGGATTGCTCCTCCAAGGATGCTTCCATCAGCGAACTGTACATCGTCGAAGGGGATTCGGCGGGCGGATCGGCCAAACAAGGCCGGGATCGTCATTTTCAGGCCATCCTGCCATTGCGCGGTAAGATCCTGAACGTCGAAAAGGCGCGCCTTGACCGGATTTTGGGCAATGCAGAGATTCGGGCCATCATAACGGCAATGGGGACAGGAATCGGCGACGATTTCGATATTTCCAAAGCACGTTATCACAAAATCATTCTGATGACCGATGCCGATGTCGACGGTGCGCATATCCGGACACTATTGTTGACATTCCTGTACCGCTATATGCGCAAGATTATCGAAGCGGGCTATGTATACATTGCCCAACCGCCTTTGTTCAAAATCGAACGTAACAAGGTCATTCGCTACGCAGGTTCCGAGAAGGAACGTGATGAGATCATTGCAAGCTTCGGCGAGAACGTGAAAGTCAACGTCCAGCGTTATAAAGGTTTGGGCGAAATGAACGCAGAGCAGCTGTGGGAAACGACGATGGACCCTGAGAGCCGGACGATGCTTCAAGTATCCATCAATGATGCGATGCTTGCTGACGCCATGTTCGATACGCTGATGGGCGATAATGTCGAACCACGACGCGATTTCATTCAGGAAAATGCAAAATACGTTAAAAACTTGGACATTTAATTTCGTTGATTGCGAACGGCTTAATGACAAGGATATGGGGCGCCTGATGGCGCCCCTTTCACTTTGTGGTCATATAATCCGGTGGTGGCGTGCAATAGAGCAGACAGTCACTGTTTTTTGGACTTAGCGGCACTCGTTTTTAGCTGGCGTATTTGGCGGGCTGGCTTTGATTTTTTGGAAGGCAGTCTGCCATATGCGATGGCATAACGCTTAATCTTACGGTAGGTTTCTTTGTCGGGCAAAAGGCCGAATGCATAAATGCCGGGAAGTGTGTTGACTTCCAGAATCCAGGGTTGACCCGCTGGGTCCAGCGCAATATCAACGCCGATTTCTTTGATTCCGGGGTAGTACTTCCTCAGTTGCCGTGCAATCAGGACCCCTAAGATATTCAGTTCGTTGCGAAGCTGCTGATAGCGCTTTGGTGTGAAGTGAGGTTGTACGAGTTCCGCGAAGGTTGCGAGGCGTCCGCCGCCGTGAATGTTGGTTATGATTTTGCCGGGGGCGGCGACCCTGCCTAAGATACCGGTCGTTTCCCAGTTTCCTTTCAAGTTTTTTTGCGTCAGCACCCGGAGGTCGAAGGGCAAATCCTCATGTTTGAGCAGGGGGATGCCTTGCTGGATGATGTAATCATGGTTTTTGATCCGTTTTTGCAGTGCCGAATCCAAATCGTCCAGACTGTGATATGAAAACTGTTCCGTACCATGTTGCAGCTCGTAAGCAAAGGTTGGGAGTGCGGAGATTTGGGCTTGGAGGATTTCAGAATTTCCCTCGATTGTGGACAATTCGGACTGTCCGACGGCTTCATCTCCAGCAGCATCATGTCGGAAATCCTGAGGAACTTGGTAGGTACGAAGCGCTTTGACTCGCATAACTCCATTCCCATAGGTGCCACGATCGGGTTTGATATAGTTCGATTCAAATAAATTTAACATTTGTTCCAGGGTCTGGCGACTATATTGGCGGGTGACTGGAATATATGGGGCTATACCATGGTTACGCCGTAAAACTGCTGTCTTGGCCCATTTGCTGGAGACGCGCTGGATACTCAGAGGGCATCGTTCCTTTCTGTTGTAATCAGAATCGCGTGCAGGCAGAATTGCAGAGAAATCAAAGGACAATTGAGGATTTCAATGGTATAATAGAGAAATATGGCGTTTTGTGCGGTTTGCTGCACAATTTGCAGTTTAGTCTTGTGAATGGGAATGGCGAATGCCTGATGGAAGCAGTATAACTGCCGCTTTTTCTAGCATTGTATGTACAAATGCCGAGGAAGTAAGGGCTAACCCCCAAACTACCCCAAGTTCCCGGAAAAAGGCTAAAACCCAGCGGACGTTTAATTGTGTAACTTTTGTGAAAGTAATATAATAAAGAGTAGCGTTTTTGTGCGGTTTTAGCCTTGTTATGCTTTTCACATATAGTGATTGAATGGATTTGGAACGTTTGTTGAAGGTCAAGAAGGAGGTCCAGCATGGCGGAAGAAATGAACTCGCAGATAAAGGATCGGGATATTGGCGTCGAGATGCGTGAATCGTTTATGGACTACGCGATGAGCATCATCGTCAGCCGCGCGCTTCCTGATGTGCGTGACGGATTGAAGCCGGTGCACCGGCGGATTTTGTACGCAATGTCAGAGCTAGGCATGACACCCGATAAACCGCATAAAAAGTCGGCCAGAATCGTCGGAGAGGTCATTGGTAAGTACCATCCGCACGGAGACTCGGCTGTATACGAAACGATGGTACGGATGGCTCAGGATTTCTCTCTTCGCTACATGCATGTCGATGGTCACGGCAACTTTGGTTCGGTAGATGGCGATATGGCGGCTGCCATGCGTTATACCGAGGCACGCCTGTCCAAGATTGCGATGGAGATGCTGAAGGATATCAATAAAGATACGATCGACTTCCAACCAAACTATGACGGCGAAGAAAACGAGCCGGTTGTTCTGCCTGCCCGTTTTCCAAACTTGCTTGTCAATGGTGTAGGGGGGATCGCCGTAGGTATGGCGACCAACATTCCTCCGCACAATCTGGGTGAGGTTATTGACGGCGTACAAGCGATGATCAAAAACCCGGATATTACTTCGATGGAATTGATGGACTATATTCAAGGGCCGGATTTCCCGACGGCTGGTTATATCATGGGGCGTTCCGGTATTCGCCAGGCTTATCAAACGGGCCGCGGATCAGTGACCATGAGGGCGAGAACCAACATTGAGGAACATAACAACAAGGCCCGCATTGTCGTTACGGAAATTCCGTATCAGGTCAACAAGGCAAGACTTGTTGAGAAAATTGCCGAGCTGGTGCGTGACAAAAAAATCGACGGCATTACCGATCTTCGGGACGAGTCGGATCGTAACGGGATGCGTATCGTCATCGAGCTACGCCGCGACGTGAATCCAAACGTTGTGCTTAACAATCTGTACAAGCATACAGCGATGCAGTCGACTTTCGGGATCAATATGCTGGCCATCGTGAATAAAGAGCCGAAAATTCTGAATTTGCGCGAAGTGCTCTATCACTATCTGCAACATCAGATTGAGGTTATCCGTAGACGGACCCAGTTTGAGCTTCGGAAGGCTGAAGCCCGTGCACACATTCTCGAAGGATTACGCATTGCTCTTGATCATATCGATGAGATCATTGCGCTGATCCGATCTTCGGCGACGGCCGATGCGGCAAGAGAAGGTTTGATCGAACGCTTCGGACTCAGCCATGACCAGGCGCAGGCGATTCTTGACATGCGTTTGCAGCGTCTGACAGGTTTGGAGCGGGAACGCATTGAGAACGAATACCAAGAACTGATGGCCAAGATTGCCGAGTATCGCGAAATTTTGGCGAATGAGCATCTCGTTCTCGACATCATCAGCACAGAGCTGGAAGAGATTCGCGAGCGCTTTTCCGATGATCGCCGTACCGAGATTACGATTGGCGAGGAAAGCATTTTGGATGAGGATCTCATTCCTCGCGAAGAAGTCATCATTACGATCACCCACACGGGCTATGTGAAACGCCTTCCTGCGTCGACATATCGCAGCCAGAAGCGCGGCGGACGCGGCGTGGTTGGCATGGGCACAAAGGATACGGATTTCGTGGAGCATCTTTTCGTGACCAACTCGCATAACTATTTGATGTTCTTTACCGATAAGGGTAAAGTATACCGTCTTAAAGCTTATGAAATTCCTGAACTTGGCCGTACGGCACGTGGAACACCGATCATCAACCTGATCCAGATCGAGCAGGGAGAATCAGTCAACGCGGTAATTCCGGTGCAGGAATTCGAAAGTGACAAATATTTGTTCTTTGCCACGCGCCAAGGGGTTGTGAAAAAGACGCCGCTTGAGGACTATACCAATATCCGCAAAGGCGGTCTGATCGGTATTTCCCTGCGCGAGGACGATGCCTTGATCGAAGTGAAGCTGACCGATGGGCAGCAGGAGATCATTATGGGGACAGCCCACGGAATGTCGATTCGCTTCTCCGAAGAGAATGTTCGTTCAATGGGTCGCAGTGCTACCGGTGTCAAAGGGATCACGCTTGAAGGCGATGATGCCGTCATCGGCATGGACGTTGTCGATCATGATCTGGACGTACTCATCGTGACTGCCAAAGGTTACGGCAAACGGACTCCGGTTGCGGATTATCGTATTCAGACCCGGGGCGGTAAAGGGATCAAGACGATTAATGTTACCGATAAAAATGGCGAAGTAGTCAGCCTGAAAATGGTTAAGGATGACGAAGACTTGATGATTATCACATCCAGCGGCACGCTTATTCGTACAAGCATGGATGGCATCTCCACGATGGGGCGTTACACCCAGGGCGTGAAGCTGATCAATATTCGTGAAGAAGACGATGCGGTGGCTACCGTCAGCCGAATCGACAAAAATGAAGAAGAACCGGACGAGCAAGAACTCGAAGGATTGGAGGGCACGGATGCCGATAGCGAGGCAACTGCCCCGATGGAAGATTCAAATGCTGACACGGAAAACGATCCTTCCGATACAGAAGCATAAAACGGAATAAACATGGATGAAGAGCCCTGCATAAGGGCTCTTTTCTTTTATGCTCTGATCTAGGCAGATAATGTACAGCAGCATAGCTGTGCGGAGAAAATCCTTAGAATCTGGGATGTACAAGCCCGTTTGCTCAGTAATATAATGGGGAATATCATGCGATCCGGGACTATGGTCATACAAAATTCATAGATAAACAACGAGGGGATAAATATGGGACTAATTACCGTGTCTGAGGCCAAACCAGGCTTTAAACTGGGAAGTGACGTGCTTACTACGCGCGGAAACGTGTTGTTGCCGAAAGGCAAGGTCATCTTACCAAAGGATATTGAAGTGCTAAAAGCTTTCATGATACATAAGGTCGAGATCGAACATGCGAAAACAGGTGCAAATGCTCCGACCTTCATCCCGAACGAAACAGAAGATCCAATCTTGAACGGAAAGAATGCTGAGCGGCCAGTTTCGGATGGAGGAGCAGCTTCAACTGTGCAGTCTTCTTTACAGGATGAGTATGAGAAGATGGTGAATTTGACTAAAAGTGCTTTTTTGGCCTCTATTGCTGCCGAATTGCCAATAT
Source organism: Paenibacillus sp. FSL W8-0426 (assembly GCF_037969725.1). Lineage (NCBI taxonomy): Bacteria > Bacillati > Bacillota > Bacilli > Caryophanales > Paenibacillaceae > Paenibacillus > Paenibacillus sp. FSL W8-0426. The sequence goes on from NZ_CP150203.1 coordinate 10,999, forward strand.
ATGAGCTTCGTACGCAGTTGGAATCCTTACTAGGATATATTAAGCAGTACAATCCGCTAACCTTCAGTCCGAGAAATATGATGGATCACGATTATGTATATCACCAAGCGGTGTTAAGTGCAATGACCTCCTATCAATTGGCTCAATGGATGGATCTTCCGTCCAAAGACTGGATGCAAGTAGCTTTTGCAGGGTTATTCCATGATATAGGAAACAGCAAGGTCGATCCTCAAATTTTGCATAAACCAACGACATTGACAAGCTCGGAACAGGAGGAAATCCGACAGCATACGAAATATGGGTATCAGTTGCTGAAGCAGGCAAAAGCGATTAATGAAGGGGTCAGGCTTGCCGCTCTCCAGCACCATGAAAAAGTGGACGGATCGGGTTATCCGCTACAGCTGAGTGGCAGCCAGATCCATGTATATGCGAAGATTGTTGCCATAGCGGACATTTTCCATGCGATGACACTGGAGAAGGTTTACCGCAAAGCCCAGTCTCCTTATTTGGTGCTTGAGCAGCTCCAAAGCGAAGCGTTCGGAAAGTTGGATCCGGCGATTGTAAATGTTCTGGTTCAACGTTCAACGCAAATTCATAATGGAGTAAGGGTAAAGCTGAGCAACCATCAGATTGGTGAAATTGTATTTTCGGATCGGGATCATCCCACGCGCCCAATGGTTTCTGTGGAGGGCAACATCATTAATTTGATGCAACAGCGGCAGCTACATATTCAGGAGGTTATTGGTTGAACTGAATCCTGGACAAAGCACGATGAAGAAACTAGTCAGGTTATAAAGTGTGTTTCTTTATCGTGCTTAAGTTATGTATCTTCTGCTGCCACCATAAATTTTATTCGAAATATTATTAAAAAACACTTGCATAATATTTATGTACATGGTATATTCTAATTCCGGCCAAGAAAACACCGAGAAACATGGTGCGGCAAGCAAAGCAAATAAGCTTCGAAAAAAGAAACTCAAAAAAAATGCTTGCAAAGTTGGTTCGGATGTGATAAGATATAAGAGTTGCTAAGGACAACAACTTAGTAACGAAAACGAAGTTTGATCTTTGAAAACTGAACAACGAGTGAGTAATGCGAAGGTTTTTGGTACATGTCGTATGACTGTATAAAAACCGGAGCGACATTGAGATATTTTATCTCGTCAGATTCAAATGAGCTAATCGCTCTTTTCAATACCTCAGATGATTTTCATCACGATTAACCTCGTGACCGAAATTCATCTTTATTGGAGAGTTTGATCCTGGCTCAGGACGAACGCTGGCGGCATGCCTAATACATGCAAGTCGAGCGGAGTTGATAGGAAGCTTGCTTCCTTGATGCTTAGCGGCGGACGGGTGAGTAACACGTAGGCAACCTGCCCTCAAGCTTGGGACAACTACCGGAAACGGTAGCTAATACCGAATACTTGTTTTCTTCGCCTGAAGAGAACTGGAAAGACGGAGCAATCTGTCACTTGAGGATGGGCCTGCGGCGCATTAGCTAGTTGGTGAGGTAACGGCTCACCAAGGCGACGATGCGTAGCCGACCTGAGAGGGTGATCGGCCACACTGGGACTGAGACACGGCCCAGACTCCTACGGGAGGCAGCAGTAGGGAATCTTCCGCAATGGGCGAAAGCCTGACGGAGCAATGCCGCGTGAGTGATGAAGGTTTTCGGATCGTAAAGCTCTGTTGCCAGGGAAGAACGCTTGGGAGAGTAACTGCTCTCAAGGTGACGGTACCTGAGAAGAAAGCCCCGGCTAACTACGTGCCAGCAGCCGCGGTAATACGTAGGGGGCAAGCGTTGTCCGGAATTATTGGGCGTAAAGCGCGCGCAGGCGGTCATTTAAGTCTGGTGTTTAATCCCGGGGCTCAACCCCGGATCGCACTGGAAACTGGATGACTTGAGTGCAGAAGAGGAGAGTGGAATTCCACGTGTAGCGGTGAAATGCGTAGAGATGTGGAGGAACACCAGTGGCGAAGGCGACTCTCTGGGCTGTAACTGACGCTGAGGCGCGAAAGCGTGGGGAGCAAACAGGATTAGATACCCTGGTAGTCCACGCCGTAAACGATGAATGCTAGGTGTTAGGGGTTTCGATACCCTTGGTGCCGAAGTTAACACATTAAGCATTCCGCCTGGGGAGTACGGTCGCAAGACTGAAACTCAAAGGAATTGACGGGGACCCGCACAAGCAGTGGAGTATGTGGTTTAATTCGAAGCAACGCGAAGAACCTTACCAGGTCTTGACATCCCTCTGACCGGTACAGAGATGTACCTTTCCTTCGGGACAGAGGAGACAGGTGGTGCATGGTTGTCGTCAGCTCGTGTCGTGAGATGTTGGGTTAAGTCCCGCAACGAGCGCAACCCTTGATCTTAGTTGCCAGCACTTCGGGTGGGCACTCTAAGGTGACTGCCGGTGACAAACCGGAGGAAGGTGGGGATGACGTCAAATCATCATGCCCCTTATGACCTGGGCTACACACGTACTACAATGGCCGGTACAACGGGCTGCGAAGCCGCGAGGTGGAGCTAATCCTAAAAAGCCGGTCTCAGTTCGGATTGCAGGCTGCAACTCGCCTGCATGAAGTCGGAATTGCTAGTAATCGCGGATCAGCATGCCGCGGTGAATACGTTCCCGGGTCTTGTACACACCGCCCGTCACACCACGAGAGTTTACAACACCCGAAGTCGGTGGGGTAACCGCAAGGAGCCAGCCGCCGAAGGTGGGGTAGATGATTGGGGTGAAGTCGTAACAAGGTAGCCGTATCGGAAGGTGCGGCTGGATCACCTCCTTTCTATGGAGAATCGTCTTCTGCGATGAAGACATTCAAATTTAAAATCTAGCCAGGTCGGCTAGTGACTCACTCGTTGCTCAGTTTTGAGAGTTCAAACTCTCATGATTGTTCCTTGAAAACTGGATATCGAAACGAAAAATGCGAATTAGAATATTCCTTTTAGCTGAACTTGTGTCAAAACAAGTTTCAATAAAACGGTAGATTGCATCTTACTCTTTACGAGTAACATGGTTAAGCTACTAAGAGCACACGGAGGATGCCTAGGCGCTAGGAGCCGATGAAGGACGTGGCGAACAACGATACTGCCTCGGGGAGCTGTAAGCAAGCTTTGATCCGGGGATGTCCGAATGGGGAAACCCAGCTGGCGTAATACCCAGTTACTCTTGTCTGAATACATAGGGCAGGAGAGGCATACCAGGGGAACTGAAACATCTAAGTACCCTGAGGAAGAGAAAACAATAGTGATTCCGTCAGTAGCGGCGAGCGAACGCGGAACAGCCCAAACCAGGGAGCTTGCTCTCTGGGGTTGTGGGACGTCTCACATGGAGTTACAAAGGAGCCGGTTAAACGAAGAGGTCTGGAAAGGCCCGCCATAGAAGGTAAAAGCCCTGTAATTGAAAGTCTGCTCCCTCCGAGACGGATCCCGAGTAGTGCGGGGCACGTGAAACCCCGTATGAATCCGGCAGGACCATCTGCCAAGGCTAAATACTTCCTAGCGACCGATAGTGAAGCAGTACCGTGAGGGAAAGGTGAAAAGCACCCCGGAAGGGGAGTGAAATAGAACCTGAAACCGTGTGCTTACAAGAAGTCAGAGCCCGATCTATGGGTGATGGCGTGCCTTTTGTAGAATGAACCGGCGAGTTACGTTCCCGTGCAAGGTTAAGGTGAGAAGCCGGAGCCGCAGCGAAAGCGAGTCTGAATAGGGCGACATAGTACGTGGACGTAGACCCGAAACCGGGTGATCTACCCCTGTCCAGGGTGAAGGTGCGGTAACACGCACTGGAGGCCCGAACCCACGCACGTTGAAAAGTGCGGGGATGAGGTGGGGGTAGCGGAGAAATTCCAATCGAACTCGGAGATAGCTGGTTCTCCCCGAAATAGCTTTAGGGCTAGCCTCGGAAAACAGAGTCGTGGAGGTAGAGCACTGATTGGGTGCGGGGCCCGCAAGGGTTACCAAGCTCAGTCAAACTCCGAATGCCATAGACTTACTTCCGGGAGTCAGACAGTGAGTGCTAAGATCCATTGTCAAAAGGGAAACAGCCCAGACCATCAGCTAAGGTCCCCAAGTGTGTGTTAAGTGGGAAAGGATGTGGAGTTGCACAGACAACCAGGATGTTGGCTTAGAAGCAGCCACCATTGAAAGAGTGCGTAATAGCTCACTGGTCGAGTGACTCTGCGCCGAAAATGTAACGGGGCTAAACACACCACCGAAGCTATGGCTTGATCTTATGATCAGGGGTAGGGGAGCGTTGTATAAGGGTTGAAGGTGTACCGTAAGGAGCGCTGGACATTATACAAGTGAGAATGCCGGTATGAGTAACGAAAAGATCAGTGAGAATCTGATCCGCCGAAAGCCTAAGGGTTCCTGAGGAAGGCTCGTCCGCTCAGGGTAAGTCGGGACCTAAGGCGAGGCCGAAAGGCGTAGTCGAAGGACAACAGGTCGAAATTCCTGTACCACCGTAAATCGTTACGAGCGATGGGGGGACGCAGTAGGGTAGTGACGCAGGCTGATGGATGCCTGTCCAAGCAGTGAGGCTGGTTAGTAGGCAAATCCGCTAACCGTAAGGCTGAGCTGTGATGGGGAGTGAAAATTACAGTAGCGAAGGTCATGATCTCACACTGCCAAGAAAAGCCTCTAGCCAGATGAAGGTGCCCGTACCGCAAACCGACACAGGTAGGCGAGAAGAGAATTCTAAGGCGCGCGGAAGAACTCTCGTTAAGGAACTCGGCAAAATGACCCCGTAACTTCGGGAGAAGGGGTGCCCCGGTAGTGTGAATAGCACGAGGGGGCCGCAGTGAAAAGGCCCAAGCGACTGTTTAGCAAAAACACAGGTCTGTGCGAAGCCGTAAGGCGAAGTATACGGGCTGACGCCTGCCCGGTGCTGGAAGGTTAAGGGGAGCGGTTAGGGAGCAATCCCGAAGCTGTGAACCGAAGCCCCAGTAAACGGCGGCCGTAACTATAACGGTCCTAAGGTAGCGAAATTCCTTGTCAGGTAAATTCTGACCCGCACGAATGGCGTAACGACTTGGGCGCTGTCTCAACGAGAGATCCGGTGAAATTTTAATACCTGTGAAGATGCAGGTTACCCGCGACAAGACGGAAAGACCCCATGGAGCTTTACTGCAGCTTGATATTGAATTTGGGTACGATCTGTACAGGATAGGTGGGAGCCTGAGAAGCATGAGCGCCAGCTTGTGTGGAGGCACCGTTGGGATACCACCCTGATCGTATCTAGGTTCTAACCTGGTGCCCTGATCGGGTACGGGGACAGTGTCAGGTGGGCAGTTTGACTGGGGCGGTCGCCTCCTAAAGAGTAACGGAGGCGCCCAAAGGTTCCCTCAGAATGGTTGGAAATCATTCGAAGAGTGCAAAGGCATAAGGGAGCTTGACTGCGAGACCTACAAGTCGAGCAGGGACGAAAGTCGGGCTTAGTGATCCGGTGGTACCGCATGGAAGGGCCATCGCTCAACGGATAAAAGCTACCCTGGGGATAACAGGCTTATCTCCCCCAAGAGTCCACATCGACGGGGAGGTTTGGCACCTCGATGTCGGCTCATCGCATCCTGGGGCTGAAGTAGGTCCCAAGGGTTGGGCTGTTCGCCCATTAAAGCGGTACGCGAGCTGGGTTCAGAACGTCGTGAGACAGTTCGGTCCCTATCTGTCGTGGGCGTAGGAAATTTGAGAGGAGCTGTCCTTAGTACGAGAGGACCGGGATGGACGTACCGCTGGTGTACCAGTTGTTCCGCCAGGAGCACCGCTGGGTAGCTATGTACGGACGGGATAAGCGCTGAAAGCATCTAAGCGTGAAGCCCCCCTCAAGATGAGATTTCCCAATTAGTAAGACCCCTTGAAGACGACGAGGTAGATAGGCTGGGGGTGGAAGTGCAGCAATGCATGGAGCTGACCAGTACTAATCGGTCGAGGGCTTATCCAAGAAATGCAGGTTCTAAGATCGCAAGTTTCGTTTCGAATCCAGTTTTCAGAGAGCAATCTCTGAGTGAAAAACGGGTACATCACTTGATGTGCGGATCGTTTTTCAATCCAAAGCAAAATCGTTTGGTGGCGATGGCGGAGGGGTTCCACACGTTCCCATCCCGAACACGACCGTTAAGCCCTCTAGCGCCGATGGTACTTGGACCGCAGGGTCCTGGGAGAGTAGGAAGCCGCCAAGCGAAGAACCACTGCCGATGTAATCGGCGGTGGTTTTTATTTTGTATTTATACTATTGAAATCTGTTTCCTTTTTGAAATGGATTTACAAAAGGAAGGTAACAGTTTTGTTACGGAAAGCGCAGACAAAACCAGTATAATAGGACTATGTTTATTATGCTAAAAGTACCTGACCCGAGAGCTGGAATGTGCAGCTGTGAAAAGGAGGGTGTGCATGTTTAGTTGGCGCAGACTAGTGCTGTATTCTTGTTTATTAAGCTTGGTGATTGTGCTAGCTGGCTGCGGTGAAGATTCTGTCGCTTGGAACTCCTATGAGGGTGCGGTGAACGAAAAGAGCTTCCCGGTTCCGAAAGTGGCCAATAAAAGCGAGCAATTCGAAAACCGTTCCGACATGGATTATGTTCGATATACGATTTCCGGAATCAGCGAAAAGACCAGCTTGCCAGAGGTTTATTTGGATGAAATCAAAAGTTGGGGATGGACGGAAGAAGCCTCCAGCAATACAAGTGAGAACTCAAGTTCAACCCGTGTGTTTGCCAAGGATGGACATCTTGTTCATTTAGCCGTGCATGATGGATTCTTTACGCTAATGGTGCCTAGAACGGATGCAACCGCAGCCAAGGTAAAGTCCATGGATGATGACGAAGACTGACCGTGTACGAGGATTGCTTAGCCAGAGAAGGTTAAGTAGGTATCGGTGATTGTATATGAGATAAGAGGCCCTGATCAATGAATCAGGGCTTTTTCGTCGTGGGAAAGAGAACGTTATCTACCAACCACTATATGCGTGAACAGCTGAAGCGAAGGCATCCAACCAGCGACATGTATATGATAGGGTGTGGTGCAGAAACAGGGATGCTGTATCATCGCAAGCAAGCATGCATGTATGCTGGTCAGTCGAAGTGGATCGCCTATCTCATCAATGCATGTTCGAACTGCGAGGAGGAGTCGGTGCTGCACTCTGGGGATAAGTTTGGTATTAATATGCTTACGTTCTTTGTGGATAAAAGAAAAGGAGAAAAGACAAAGAGGTTATCCACTGTGGATAACCTCTTTGGTACAGCATCAACTTTGAACTGCGAGGGTCGAAGCGAAATGAATAACCATTTCATTGCAGATAATAAGATACATCCTGCGGGTTCAACTTGATGAGCCCGTCTTTTCGCTGGCGGGAGAGTGCGGCCAAGACGTAAAGGCGCGGTACTAACAACCATAGATGCCAAAAGATTAACGAGATCGTAAAGGACAATGGTGACCAGATTAAACAAATGGTGATGATACAGAGACCAATCCAACTCAGATTGAGGTGGACTCTGGCAAACATGCGGTAACTAAAATGCTGGCTGGGAATATAGCCAAACCAGGGCATCTGGAAACTCCACTGCCAGCGTTTTACATACGATGAACCCACGCTGAGAAGTATAGTTCTGGCGATAACATAGTGGATCCAAACCGTTAGGGGGCCAGCCAGGACAAAAAAGAAAAGTGATGTCCAAGGGAAGGCAAGCAAGTTAAACAGAAGCATGACGACAGGCAAACATAAATAGCTGTTAACGACGCTGCGGGGGATATTCTTTTTTTTCAGAAGCCGGTATTGGTAGAATGTTGCTTTATTCTCCGGTTCGGGAAACATACGTGTTCAAATCCTCCTTGTGAATACGTTTGATTAAAAAGTGTGAGTCGTACATGATGGTGATCCGTGAGTGGTTATGTAATAATGCAGCATGGCAATCCTGACTGCGACAGGTTTTGGTCAAATTGAAGGAGAGGCATAAGCAGCATATCCCGAGTTACTTTCGCTGTCAGGTCTGAAGAATTTGCGATGTAATATATATATCGGCGGCGATTCGGTGATTTTTTAAGGTTAACGAAGATTAGTTTTCGATAAGGCTCGGTTGTTTTTTTCGGTACAGACACCCGACGGCAAATGGGCGAATATATATATTTTGAATCAAGAAAGCACTATGAAAAGGTTTAAAATAATAGAAAGTGTGCCATACTGATAGTAAACGTAAATAAGGTGGGATGGTTGATGGAAGAACGCGCCGAACACGTCTGCATTATTTGTGAAGAGAAAAAAAGAGAAGGCATATTTATCGTATCCGAATTCATATGCGACGCTTGCGAGTCTGAAATGGTTCATACCGATGCACAAGATGCCAAGTATCCTTTCTTTATCCATCAGATGAAGCAGATTTGGGTACAAAAGAACGCATAATATGATCGCCGTATATATGTGAGACAAACATAGACGGAAGGCCCTGTGAGGCCTTTTTCTGTTGAAATCCGAAATGGGAGTCCGCAAATGCTTGGTATCGGAGATAAGCTGATATAATAATATTGATTTAGATATTTCATTTCTAAATGTTCAGGAAGGGTAACTTATGAACGATAGATCGCATCATGCACCACTATATGAGGCATTGCTGGCTTACCGGGAATCAGGCAACCGTTCCTACCATGTCCCGGGTCATAAAAATGGACAAGCATATCGTAGAATGCCAACGAAAACGGAGGGAGAAGGTGTAAGAGTAGAGGATGCCATTCCATCTGGCGCGGCGGTCTCCTCCGAATTCGTGGGGCGGAAGACGGTTAAAGGTGAAATGGATCACCGCTCTCTCCGATCATCCGGTACGCCTGATACGGCGTTTATGGATATGATGCGTATGGACGTAACAGAAATCACCGGCACAGACGACCTCCACCAACCGGAGGGTGTCATTTTGGAGGCGCAGCAGCTCGCGGCAGACTGTTATGGGGCGGAGGAGAGCTTCTTTCTTGTAGGCGGCAGTACGGTTGGCAATCTGTCGCTGCTGCTGACGATTTGCAATGAACCGGGGAGTGTCGTTTTGGTGCAGCGGAACGTGCACAAGTCCGTGATTCACGGTTTGATGCTGGCGGGGGCGAAAGCGGTATTTCTTGAGCCATGGGTCGATGCTGCAAGTGGACTTGCGGTCCTACCGTCGGTAGAGACGGTCCAGGCTGCTGTCCAAGCGTATCCCGAGGCAAAGGGGGTACTTGTTACGTCGCCGAATTATTACGGCATGGGCAGCGATCTGACGCCCCTTGCCGAGGTTTGCCATGCAGCAGGCATGCCGCTGCTGGTGGATGAGGCGCATGGCGCCCATTACGGCCAGCATCCGCAGCTGCCGAAGTCCGCCCTGTCCTGCGGAGCAGACGGGGTGGTTCAGTCGACGCATAAGATGCTGTCGGCCTTCACCATGGGGGCCATGCTGCATGTCCGGGGACCGCGCATCAACCGGTCCCTGCTGCGGCAGCGCCTGGCCATGGTGCAGAGCTCAAGCCCATCCTACCCGTTGATGGCTTCGCTCGATCTGGCGCGCCGGCACCTGCATGTGCACGGCGCAGAAGCCTTCACGGCGGGACTTGCCGCCGTGGAAGCCTTCAGGCGCGGCCTTGCGGAGCTGCCGCGCTTCCGGCTCCTGCAGCCGGCACAGCCGTGCGCTGCAGGATATACCGCTCAGGACCCGTTCAAGGCCGTCATTCATGACGGCGCAGGGGTGCTGAGCGGCTACAGGCTGCAGCAGCAGCTGGAAGCCCGCGGCTGCGTGCCTGAGATGAGCGACGAGCGATACGTCGTCTTGCTTTTCAGCCTTGGATCGACGATGCAGGATGCGGAGCACCTGCTTCGGGCTTTGGATGAAATCGATCAGGCCAACCGCCCGGGGCAAGAATTATTGCCGCAGCCTGATTCAGGGGTAGGGATGACTTATATTTCCACGTGGAACAATTTAGAAAATGCCAAGCCTTTTTCGGATCCGGTTCCTTTTTCGCTGCAACCTGTTCTTGAAGGGGACATGTCTTCTGTATCGATTGAGGAAAGCGTTGGGCACATATCTTCAGAGATGATTACTCCTTATCCACCCGGAATTCCTTTAGTTTATCCTGGCGAACGGATCACTTCTGCCATGGCGGCGCGCTTAAAGCTTCTGAGCCAGGAAGGGGCTAAATTCCACGGTGTTTACGATCCCCGATTGCAAACTTTGAAAATCAAAAAAGACGGGGTTCACTGAGCATGGGACGCTTGGTCCATCGAATGAAAAATCTGCATATAGCTGACCACATGAGCTTGATCATGTATAGTATTATGTGAGAAACAATGATTTGTACATGCCCATGAAACAATGAGTGGGCCTGATCATACACCTCTGGGCGCATGGATTCATAATGTGGAGCAAGAGACCGCATCCCATGCCAATGAACAGTCGCCGAATCAACCAAGAACCGACGCAATCAACGATATAGAAAGCAGGGAAGTATATGCAGGGCAGAGGTCAATTCATTACGTTGGAAGGAGGAGAGGGCTCCGGGAAAACGACGATGATCGCCAGCTTGGATTCTTATTTTCGTGAAAAGGGTACTCCGTATATAGTGACACGGGAACCGGGAGGAATCGAAATCGCGGAAAAGATTAGAGAAATCATCCTTAATCCTCTTCATACGGCAATGGATGCGCGAACAGAAGCGCTGCTGTATGCAGCCGCAAGAAGCCAACATCTCGCTGAAAAGGTGGAGCCTGCGCTTGCTGCAGGAAAGACGGTGGTGTGTGACCGTTTTGTCGATAGCAGCCTGGTTTATCAAGGCTACGCCCGCGGATTGGGCATGGATAACGTATGGACCATCAATCGATTTGCCATCGGCGATCTGATGCCTGACATTACGTTTTATTTGGATATCGAGCCAGAAGTCGGTCTGGGGCGAATTAATGCCCATCAGGGACGCGAAGTCAATCGCCTCGATCTGGAGAGTCTTGAATTTCATCACAAAGTGCGGGAAGGGTACCTGCTCTTGAAAAAACAATTTCCGGAACGCATTCGCATTATTGACGCATCGGGCACACCTGATGAGGTCGCAAAGGCGATGATTTTGTCGCTGGACGAGGGATATTGAAGGAGTTTGGCGAGTAATTGTCAAATATATTAGGCAAGGCATTTCCGAAATGCCAATTCTGAAGGAGGTAATGCAGGATGAAACTGATTGTTGCGATTATACAGGATAAAGACAGCAACCGATTGTCCAGTGCATTGGTAAAAGCAAACTTTCGGGCAACCAAACTGGCCAGTACCGGTGGATTTCTGAAGGCCGGAAACACCACGTTTATGATCGGTGTTGACGACGGTCAGGTTGAGAATGTAATGAACGTCATTCGCAGCAGCTGTAAGGTTCGTGAACAGCTCGTGACTCCGGTCACTCCAATGAGCGGTACAACCGATTCGTACCTGCCGCTGCCTGTGGAAGTGCAAGTGGGAGGGGCCACTGTATTTGTTCTCCCGGTAGACCGCTTCGAACACTTTTAATCGGATCAGAACATATATACCTCGGCGGAACAGTACCCGATATGGCATTTAAACCTTCTGCTACGCGCGGTCTGGCTTCCCTGAGAGTAAATTTAGACATACGTTTGTGTTATGATGGATATAGGCCATGAAATATAAATGTGTCTAGTGCCGTTAGCACCTTACGTGACTTCGTTCTCCGTCCAAAATGAACAAACCTGATCGGCCAGTGTTCAGCGGGTATCTTTTGGCTGGAGAACGATGACGGCTCGATGTTGTACGACGAACTCTTTTCTACCATTATATATAGTGTATTGAACGTCAGAAATCGAAAAAGGGTTTTCTTCCATGCACAGGCGCAGCGCGTACTGTGCTGATGGTCGATCACCTACTATAACAGAAGGCGGGCGTTTTATGAAAATCAATCCTGGCTTCAGGCCGATGCAGAGCGGGATCAGTTCGGCCGATACCGGATCCAAGCCGATTCAGTCTAAAAGCTTTTCCGATATGATGCAGCATCAGGGCGAGCGTGCTTCTCAGGCCGAATTGAATCGCAGGTTAAGCGAGATTCAGATGCAGGGTGAGAGGCTTGCCCGCTCTATGACCATCCGTGAACTGAAGGCGTATAAAACTATGGTTAAGCGATTCCTGGAGGAGACGGTTCGCCGCGGCGTATCGATGAAGGAAACGCGTGGATGGGATCGCCGGGGAAGAGGCAAGCGGTATAAACTGATTGATGAGGTCGATTCTGCGTTACTCGCCATGGCGGATGAGCTGTTGGAAACGGAAGAAGGCAAGATTACGCTATTACAGCAGGTTGGGGAAATTCGGGGAATGCTTATTAATTTAAGCTTCTGAGGAGGAAACATGTCCTTTCAACAAATTATGGGCCAGCAGGCGGCCAAGCAAATGTTACAGAGCAGTTTGAGACGACAGGCCATAAGCCATGCATATCTGTTTAGCGGCCCGACGGGCAGTGGCCAATTGCAGACTGCGGTTACGTTTGCCAAGGCTATTTTCTGCACGGAGCTAGAGGATGATGCATGCGGACATTGTCTTGAATGCCGTAAAGTAGAGCACGGTAACCATCCGGACTTAACGATGATTGCACCGGATGGAAGCACCATCAAGATCGATCAGATCCGGGATCTGCAACGGATGTTTTCATATCGATCAGAGGCAGAACACCCGAAAGTATATATTATTGAACAGGCCGAAAAAATGACGGTGCAGGCTGCAAACAGCTTGCTGAAGTTTTTGGAGGAGCCCCAGGTTCCGGCGGTAGGCATTCTGATTACCGATAATGGCCAGGCCATGCTCCCGACCATTCGTTCACGCGCACAGCTCGTGCCTTTTAATGCACTCCATCCTGAGGAAATGCTGCAAGCGTTGACGCTGGAAGGATATACTGGAAATCTGGCTCGTACTGCCGTTCACCTGGCTTCGGGACTGGAAGGATGTAGAGAAATCCTCCAGCAGAATTGGTTTGCAGAAATTAGAAACGTAATGTTACAATTAGGGAAGGAGTCCCTGGGCAGAGGCAGTACATCACTGATATCTGCGCAGCAGAAAATTTTTAAAACAGGACTCTCTGAGCATTTGGACATGCTGTTCAGCCTGTTCCATATTTGGTTCAGGGATATGCTGTATGTCCAGGTTGGTAGGCATGAACATATCGTTTTTATAGATCAGTTGGACATGCTGTCTCAATTGGCACATACCCGAAGCACAGAGCAGTGGGTCTCCTATATGGATTTGGCCGCGGCATGCAGGAAAAAATTGCGTTTCAATGTCAATGGCCAGCTTTGTCTGGAGCAATTTTTGATTGGTCTGGCATAAGACTTGTGATCACTTCGGCGGAATTGCCATAAGAATACAGGGCTTCAGACGAAGTGGGGTTGGCTTACGAGGGGGTTAATTTTTTGTATAGTGTAGTGGGTGTCCGTTTCAAAAAAGCGGGCAAAATTTATTACTTCGATCCCCTGGACCTTCCCATTGAAAAAGAAAACTGCGTTATCGTGGAGACAGCGCGGGGGGTTGAGTACGGTAAGGTTGTTGTTGGCAAGAAAGAAGTAAGCGAGTCCGATGTAGTGTTGCCGCTTAAAAAAGTCATTCGCGTAGCCGGGGAGACTGATGCCCGGGTTGTTGACGAAAACAAGCGTGCAGCCAAGGAAGCATTCGGTACTTGTTTAAATAAAATCAGAGACCATGGACTCAAAATGAAGCTGGTCGATGTAGAGTTTACGTTTGATCGCAACAAGATCATTTTTTATTTTACGGCTGAAGGAAGGGTGGATTTCCGGGAGCTGGTGAAGGATTTGGCCAGCATTTTCCGTACGCGGATCGAGCTGCGGCAGATCGGTGTTCGGGATGAAGCCAAAATGCTTGGCGGTATTGGTCCCTGCGGCCGCGTGTTATGCTGTTCCTCCTGGCTGGGAGACTTCGAGCCGGTATCCATCAAGATGGCCAAGGATCAGAGCTTGTCACTGAATCCGACGAAAATTTCCGGGTTGTGCGGAAGGCTCATGTGCTGTCTGAAATTCGAGCATGATAATTACGAAAGTGTAAAGGAAGAACTGCCGGCCGTTGGCAAGCTGGTTATCACCTCCTTGGGTGAAGGGAAAGTGGTCGCCATTAACGCAGGCAATCGTACGGTGCATGTTCAACTGTTCGAGATCAGTAAAGTCAAAGAACTTCCGCTGGATGACGTCGTTATCAAGTAAACCATTATAGGTTGCTTCGGGGTGGAAACTTGGAAAAGAAAAATCTGTTTACGCATATTCATGAGATGGAAACCCAATTGGGTCAATTGCACAGTGATTTGGGAGAGTTAAAAATGATTGTTAAGGAGCTGCTGGAAGATAATCAGCGGCTTACCATTGAGAATGAGCAGTTACGCAAACTGTTGAAACGTGAAACGCCGGCAGAGTTGCCTGTGTCCTCCGCACTCGCTCCGGTAGCGAGGCCTGCTGGCCCCGATCCGGGCGAAGACGTGGTGGGCGAAGGATACGACAATTTGGCTCGGCTGTATCACGAAGGGTTCCATATCTGCAATGTCTATTATGGCCATTTGCGAACGGAAGGCGATTGTCTGTTCTGCCTGTCTTTTCTTAATAAATGATGTGACCGTAGGGAAGAGCCCCTACGGTTTTTTTTCAAGGTTGGAAACATTGAAGGATAGTATACCGGAGGATGAATGCAATTGACGAAGGTGAATTCAGTGCCACTATACGAGTCTGAACGGCTTGACGATCTGTTGACGCATGATCTGAACATTATACAAAGCGATGAAGTTTTCAGTTTTTCCATGGATGCAGTTCTATTGGCACGATTTGCGGCTGTACCCAAGTATGGGCGAGTCCTGGATCTGTGCACCGGAAATGGAGTCGTCCCGATTCTATTATCGACGCGAACGCAGGCCCGACTAGAGGGAATCGAAATTCAGCCGAGGTTGGCCGATATGGCCAGACGTAGCGTGCAGTTGAATGGTCTGGAAGACATCATTACAATCCACGAGGGAGATCTGCGCGATTGGGTGAAACAAACCGGGCATGATGTCTATGATGCGATTACCGTGAACCCTCCTTACATGCCCTTAAACGGAAGCGACATCAAGGTCAATGTACATCAGGCCATGGCAAGACATGAATTGGGATGTACGTTGGAGGAGGTCATTCAGGCGTGTACCCGTTTGGTTCGTCATGGAGGCAAGGTGTTCATGGTACATCGACCACAGCGGCTTGCTGAAATAATATCGCTCATGAGGCAGTACCGGCTTGAACCGAAACGGATCCGTTTGGTACATCCACGCGCCCATCTTGAAGCCAATATGGTATTGATCGAGGCACACAAGGGAGGCAAGCCTGAAGTAAGGATGCTGCCGCCGCTCATTGTTTATAATGAAGAGGGGGCATACTGTGATGAAGTTATGGAGATTTACTATGGCTCCACGAATTCGAAACTTGGGCAGGAAGGAGGAGAGTAAATGACGCTGCACGTTCAAAAGAGTTTTGCCGACCAACCGGAGCATTACGGCAAATTGTATTTGGTAGGAACTCCGATCGGTAATTTGGATGACATGACCTTCCGTGCGATCAAGACACTTCAGAGCTGCGACATTATTGCAGCAGAGGACACGAGGCAAACGCGAAAATTGTTGACCCATTTCGAAATTACGCCATCCATGCTGTTCAGCTATCATGAGCACAATAAGGTGGCCAGCGGGCCTGAACTGATACGCTATATAATAGAAGGAAAAAATTTGGCGCTGGTTAGCGATGCCGGTTTGCCGGCCATTTCCGACCCTGGTTCCGACCTGGTCAAGCTGGCTCTTGAAGCCGGAATTAGCGTTGTTCCCATCCCGGGCCCCAATGCCGCGTTGTCGGCGCTCATGGTGTCAGGACTATCGACGGAACGCTTTACTTTTGGCGGATTCCTCCCGCGAGAGAAAAAGGACATGCGCAAAGTGCTGGAAGGGTTCAATGAATCCAATGGAACGTTGCTGTTCTATGAATCGCCGCACCGTATACGCAAAACGTTATCCGTCCTGGAAGAGCTGCTCGGCGATCGTTCGGTTGTGCTTGCACGTGAACTGACGAAACGGCATGAGGAATTTGCGAGGGGAAGTATTAGCGAGTGCATGGAATGGCTGGATGAGCACCCTCCGCTTGGAGAGTACTGCCTTCTGGTGGAGGGCATTCGGGAGGAAGAGCGCAAGGCGGAGCGAGAAGCATGGTGGCAGCAAATGTCCTTGGAGGAACACGTCAGCCATTATGAATCAGAAGGATTCAACCGGAAAGACGCGATGAAAAAAACGGCGACGGACCGAGGCTTATCGAAACGCGAGGTATACAATGCTTTGGTATAATGGTTTGCATGTTCCTGAAAAAGGAGAACATATCCTTAAAATGGATGACTTTCAACCTTAATGTAATATTAAAGAAACATGAAAAAAGGAAGCGACGAAAAAAAATTTTTTCATCGTTTCCTTTGAAGATTACGGGGTAATGCCCTAAGACAGGATCGAGCGGTTTGGGCAGCTCCAAAAAAAAGACCTTCCAACGATGGGGTTCACATCGGGAAGGCAACCAAGGAATATAAAAAGGTTAGAATTAACAATGTTATAAGTCCATTATACCTGATCTTTCTTATTTTGTCACAGGTGCAGGGATTTCAGAAATACATTCGTTGCAAACAATTTTACCTTTGAAGTATGTCACGTTTTCGGCATTTCCGCAGAAGATGCATGCTGGCTCATATTTTTTCAGCATGATGCGTTCGCCATCAACGTAAATTTCAAGAGCATCTTTCTCGCCGATACCCAGAGTACGACGCAATTCGATTGGAATAACTACCCGTCCCAGTTCGTCTACTTTTCTTACAATACCTGTTGATTTCATCATTATAATCAGTGCTCCTCTCAACTAACTATCAGTAGTTCAGTGTCATTATTCGACATTATTTTATGTTTTATGATACTCATCATACCAACGATTCCCAAAACAGTCAACCTTAAAATTTGCTTAAAATTAAGGTTATTTTTGATAAGGTAACGGTGGGCAAGGGATTGGGGCAGTTTTTTCGCAAATAGACACGAAGTTCGGCTTTGTCGATTTGGAAGACGACAAAATCACTGTATTCGACATAATTCGTCATTGTTTGTCGAATGGTTGATGTGCTTTTCGCCAAAATCCAATAAACTGCAGTAACAAACGTATCGTAGACTTAGATCAGGAAATCATCTTAAAGGAGTGAGTTAACATGGAGCAGCGCTTGACGGAAGAAAAGGTGTTTAAAGATCCCGTACATAATTACATTCATGTGCAAGATCCAATCATTTGGCAATTGATCAACACGCCCGAGTTCCAACGGCTGCGTCGCATCCGTCAGTTAGGGACATCCTATCTCACGTTTCATGGTGCGGAACATAGCCGGTTTTCCCACTCGCTTGGCGTATACGAGATTACGCGCAAAATCATCTCGCAGTTTGAACGAAGCCATTATCCGGATTGGCCAAAAGAAGAAAAGATTGTGGCCCTTTGTGCAGCATTGCTGCATGATCTGGGGCACGGTCCATTTTCCCATTCCATTGAAGAGGCATTCGATATGCATCATGAAGATTGGACCTGTCGTATTATTCTTGGCGATACCGAAGTGGGGGCGATTCTGAGAAGGTATGCTTCCGACTTTCCGGAGAAAGTCGCTTCCGTGATTCAGAAAACATACGACAAACCTATTGTGGTCAATTTGATCACAAGCCCTCTGGATGCGGACCGAATGGATTATTTGCTGCGCGACGCCTATTTTACGGGCGTAAATTATGGGACGATCGACCTTGATCGAATTTTGCGAATGTTGAGGCCCTACCATGGCAGAATCGTCGTCAAGGAGTCGGGCATGCATGCGGTGGAAGATTACCTGATGTCCCGTTATCAGATGTACTGG
Source organism: Paenibacillus sp. FSL W8-0426 (assembly GCF_037969725.1). Classification (NCBI taxonomy): domain Bacteria; kingdom Bacillati; phylum Bacillota; class Bacilli; order Caryophanales; family Paenibacillaceae; genus Paenibacillus; species Paenibacillus sp. FSL W8-0426. Next base: position 28,926 of record NZ_CP150203.1, read on the forward strand.
CAGATCTATTTCCATCCGGTAACACGAAGCTCTGAAATCATTCTTAGGCAAATATTCAAACGGGCCAAACAACTGATGAAGCAGAATTTTAACTTCCGTTTCATGCTGGATCCCCTGCCGCAGCTGTTTGAGGGGTCGCTCTCGGTCAAGGAGTATTTGCAATTGGATGAAGCGCTCATCCAGACCGCCTTTATGCAATGGCGTCAGGAGAACGATGCCATTCTTCGAGAACTGTGCGAACGCTTCATGGATCGCAGGTTGTACAAATACGTAGAGATTGAACAGCATGACGTAGCGTTGATGGATGACATTCGGAAGGCCTTCGCCGAAGTGGGACTGGAGCCCGAATACGATGTCGAAATTGATTTTCCAACTGATCTTCCGTATGATGTGTTTCGTCCGGACGAATCGACGGAGAAACAGATTTTGCTGCTGGATCGCCAAGATAAATTGCATGAATTATCCGAGGTATCCGATATTGTGCGTTCGATTAGCGGCATACAGCGTGGAAAGCATCATCTGTATTATCCGCAGGATAAAGTGGATGCCGTTCTTCACCATCTTCCAGCCCATATACGCCGTTATTTTTCTTGAAGCTGCACTTATTTTTTTTATGATACAGTAATCTGCTTTAATGGAGAGTAAATGTAGATCGACATAATTTTGTAATTCATTATTTTTTTCCGGACAGACCATTAAGGAGAAGGAGATGTAACCATGATGTTATTCGACACTCACACGCACCTGGATGCGCCGCAATTCGACGAGGATAGGGAGGAGGTCATTCAACGTGCTGTCGACGCTGGCGTCGGACGCATGATTAATGTCGGTTTTAATCGGGAAACTATTCCATCCACCATGAAGCTTGCCGAAACGTACGAGTTTATCTACGCCGCGGTCGGATGGCATCCCCAAGATGCCATCACCATGCAGGAGGGCGACCTGGAATGGATCGCTGATTTGTGCAAACACGAAAAAGTCGTAGCCATTGGCGAGATCGGGCTTGACTACTATTGGGACACCTCCCCCAAGGATGTTCAGCATCGCGTTCTTCGCCAGCAGATCGGATTGGCTCGCGAGCTGAAGATGCCTATTGTCATTCATAACCGGGACGCGCATGAAGACATTGTGAGAATTTTGCGTGAAGAGAAGGCGTCAGAGGTCGGCGGTGTGATGCATTCGTTTTCGGGGAGCTGGGAAACGGCAAAACTTTGTCTGGATCTGAACTTTGACCTTTCCTTCGGTGGACCGATCACGTTTAAAAATGCCAAGCAGCCAAAAGAGGTACTCGCCAAGGTGCCGATGGACCGGTTTTATATCGAAACCGACTCCCCTTATCTTACTCCTCATCCATTTCGAGGAAAGAGAAATGAGACGGCTCACGTTCGCCTCGTGGCTGAGGCAGCTGCCGAAATCAAGGGTGTATCGGTCGAGGAAATTGCGGCAATTACGAACAAAAATGCCATGGGACGTTTTGGGATTCGTTGAAAATCGGAGTAATTCAGGTGAAAAAACGAGCTAGACGGAGTGAATTTGCTTTTTGATCCAAATAAACGAAGTTTATTACAATATTTTAACCAAATATTTAGAAAAACGTAGTTGAATGCTGCTTTACAACATGCATCGAAACAGGATATCATCTTTTCAGTGAATTGTTGCGTGGAAAAAGGACAGATGTTCGGGGGATAGCAAAAGGGACTCTTCCTTGAACGCAGCGTTTACTTTCATGAACCAGTCTCGCTGAGTCTCCGAACACGGAGAGCGGGGGAACCAATAGGGCTTGAATATCGGTGAAATTTCCCGATCCGCGTCATTCGCTGACCCAAAAGCAGCGGATGGACTGCGAAGCCGTATTTGATTTCTTCTTTGGGTCTCGGGGTGAATTCAAGGGTATCCGCCATGAGCGGGTGACCGGAGATAGGGCGGCTCTCTTTCGTCCGAACCCGACAGCTAACCTCGCAAGCGGAAAAAGAGAGGTAATCTCGTGCATGAATTTCCGATATTCAAAATCATTCGGAAGCCACGAAAGAGTCCTCTTAGCTCTTTCTTTGGCTTTTTTGTTTTTGAATAAAAGAAATGCGGTCATCATAGAGTTCTTTTTAGGATGACTGATCTCATGTTGCGAAGAAGGGTTCATGGTGCAGAGCCGGTTGTTGTTTTGACCCGTTCTGTAGAAAATTTCGGTATAGTCGCGTCAAAGACATCATGCATTACTTTAGACGGCGGGGCTATGAAGGAGGACGGAGAAGTGGGCGCATTCCAACCAGAGGAGACCCATGAGTCACGATCATCCAGTAAGTCTTACGCGTTGAGGTGGAAGCATGAGAACTTGCGTCAAATTGCGTTGATCGCTATTTTCTCAATCGCACTTACAATCATGATCTTGTTAGTCGTTTATGGTCAGGCCGGAAAACAAATATCACTGGTGATTGACGGCAAATCTCAAGAGGTTGAGACTCGTACAGGATTGCTTCAGGAATTGCTGGATGAGCAATCCATCACGGTAGGGCCTCACGATGAGGTATCCATGCCATTGAACGGGTCCATTACGGATGGCGATCGCATCGTCATCGAGCGTGCTGTTCCAGTTAATGTTACGGCAGACGGAGACACCAAGACTCTGTATACAACAGATGCATCGGTGGAAGAAGCCATTCAAAAGGCAGGCATCACCGTAGGGAATGAAGACAAAATCTATCCAGCCTTGGATACTTCGATCAAGAAAGATATGAAAATTCGCGTAGTGCGGGTAACAAAGCGTACAGTCGACGTTGAACAGCCGATCGCATATAAAGTGGTCAAAACGGCTGACCCGAGCCTGTACAAGGGTGACAATCGAGTCATTGTGAATGGCAAGGAAGGCACATTGGTGCAGCATATCGAAAAGGTATTTCAGGATGGAGAATTGGTCTCCAAAAAAATGGTCGGCAAGACGGTGACTACGAATCGCGTGGATAAAGTCATTGCGGTGGGAACCAAAGCAAAACCGGTTGTCAAGGAAGAGCCTGTGGTTCAAACCGTATCGGCCCAAACTTCGAAAACTAAATCGGCTACAACGGCAAGCTCGACCAAAAAGTCTGCTTCGGGCAGCAAGGTCATCACGGTTTCGGGCACGACGTTCAAATATTCCAAAGTCCTCAAAAACGTAACCATGACGGCGTACTCCGCCGAAGAACCGGGAATCGGAACCAAAACGGCTTCCGGTACGAAGGTAACCGAAGGACGCACCATTGCCGTGGATCCGAAAGTGATTCCGATCGGTTGGTGGGTTTACATCGAAGGCCTCGGCTTCCGTCGCGCAGAGGATACGGGAGGGGCAATCAAAGGAAACAAAATCGATGTTTATTATGATAGCGTGAAGCACGCCCTGAACTTCGGAAGAAAGAAAGGCAAGACGGTATATGTCATCGGTCCGGTGAAGCCGGAACTGAACTAAAATCGTTTTACTTTAAATAGGGAATGCTATAAAATAGTGCATGATTGAATCATGCGGAATATGCGGCAGTGGGAACAAATGCTTTCCACGTCGTTTGCCAGAGAAGAGGGTCCTCCTCTTCTTTTTGCGTTAGAAAGGGAGAAATCGAACATGATAAAAGAAGTGATCGTGGTGGAAGGCCGTGACGATACGGTAGCGATTCGGCGGGCGGTGGAAGCCGACACGATAGAAACGGGAGGATCGGCCATCAATGATCGCATCCTGAGTCGCATTGCGCTTGCCCAGGAGAGACGGGGAGTCATCGTGCTGACCGACCCGGACCATGCCGGAGAGCGCATTCGCAAAATTATTGCGAATAAGGTGCCAGGCTGCAAGCATGCGTTCATTCCGGAAGCGGATGCTACCCGCAAGGGCGATATTGGCGTGGAGAATGCTTCGCCGGAGGCGATCCGTCTGGCGTTGTCCCGCGTTCATACATCGTATGAAGGGGTTCCTAGCCTGATTGACTGGGAAGATCTGATCGAGGCGGGATTGATCATTCATCCCAGGGCTTCCGAACGCCGGATGCAGATGGGCAATCTGCTGGGTATCGGCTATTGCAACGGCAAGCAGTTTCACAAGCGGCTGGGCGTGTTCCAGATTACCCGGGAGGAGTTCCTGGCCGCTCTGGCAAAAATTGAACGTGAAGGAATGTGAGGAGCATGAAGGGCATGGAAGAACGGTTGGAAATTGCTACACCCAAACGCACGAAGGAAATTATCGCTCGACACGGATTTTCCTTCAAAAAAAGTCTGGGCCAAAATTTTCTGATCGATCAGAATATTTTGAATAAAATCGTAGACGCTGCCGATCTGGACGAGTCCAAGGGTGCATTGGAGATCGGTCCCGGCATTGGGGCATTGACAGAACGCCTGGCTCGCGTAGCGGGGACTGTAACAGCCGTAGAGATCGACCAGCGGCTGCTGCCGATTCTGGACGAGGTTATGGAGCCGTATTCCAACGTAAGAGTGCAGCATGGAGATGTGCTGAAACTGGATCTGGCGGAGCTGTTCCGCAATGATTTTGGTTCGGTGGACAAGGTAAGCGTGGTGGCCAACCTGCCTTATTACGTGACCACACCCATCATGATGAAGCTGCTCGAGGAGAAATTGCCGGTAGATCGCATCGTGGTCATGATTCAAAAGGAAGTGGCAGAGCGCATGGCGGCTGCTCCGGGCTCCAAGGACTACGGCAGCCTTAGCATTGCGGTTCAATACTACAGCGAACCGGAGCTGGTTTGCATCGTGCCGCATACTGTCTTTATTCCGCAGCCGAATGTCGAATCGGCTGTCATCCGGCTGAAGGTCCGCGATGAGCCTCCTGTTCGGGTTCCGGACGAAGCATTCTTTTTCGAAGTGGTTCAGGCTGCTTTTGCGCAGCGGAGAAAAACGATATCGAACAATCTCAAAGCCAGATTTTTCACCAAGGAAAATCGGGAACAAGCCGATCAATTGCTTGAACAGGCGGGAATTCAGCCTTCCAGACGGGGAGAGACACTCAGCCTTCAGGAATACGCAGCGCTTAGTACCGTTATGTGGGAAGCAGGCATTCGCGATTAAGCTCCCAGCCCCGTTCGTTCTTCACATTTTCGGTTTGGATGAACCAATCCGGGTTCCTGCCCATACGATGGGGTAGAGGTGATGATGTTGATGAATGTCGGAGATCTGGTCGTTCGAAGATCATATGGCGGAGACGTAACTTTTCGGGTAGAGGTCCTTCAACTGGATAAAGCGATCATCAAGGGAACCGAGTTCCGGTTGCTGGCCGATTCCCCGCTAGACGATTTGATACAGGTTACTCAAGAGGCGCAGAGTGACAAATCGAGACGCGCACATGTGAAAGCACACCAGACGCTCACGCGTCTGCAGCAAAATCGGATGGACCAGGCTGAACGAAACCGGGAAGGCCTGCTTCAAGAGTGGTCTGCCCAAGAGCCCGCCTACTTTGAAATGCCGGGTAAGGTGCTGCATCTGGACGGCGACCCCAATTATCTGAAAAAAAGCATGAATCTGTACGAACAGCTCCGCGTGCCGGCCGAGGGCCATTATGTGCATGAATCGGCAATGGCCGATACCTTGTACCACCTTTTACCCCAAGTGCGTCCCGACATTGTCGTGATCACGGGGCATGATGGAGTGCTGAAGTCCCGTCAGCCCTATGACCTGTATAGTCTTTCGAGCTACAAAAACTCCCAAAACTTCGTGTCTGCCATCCAGGTCGCACGCCAGTACGAACGCCACTTGGATGCACTCACCATCGTAGCGGGAGCCTGCCAGTCCCATTTTGAAGCTTTATTGCGGGCAGGGGCGAACTTCGCCAGCTCGCCGGGCCGTATACTCATTCATGCTCTTGATCCCGTATACGTGGCTTCAAAGGCAGCATTTACTTCGGTAAGGGAAACGGTGAACATGAATGATATTCTGCACAATACCATTAGTGGCAGCCAGGGAGTTGGCGGGGTGGAAACCCGAGGCAGCTACCGCGTCGGTTTGCCGGGGCTCAACGATTTATCTACGCTCAAAGTCAATCCATCGGTTGTGTAAGGGTGGGCAGAGGAAGTCCCAAACAGGGGCTTTTTTTGTTGCAAAAAAATTCATTGACAACTGCTTTTACAGGTTGATATAATATTTGTCTTTAATTTGACATTGACTGTAAAAAGAGGTATAATGGACAAGAAAAGAGGTGGTCGTCGACAATGGCTAAAAATACGCTGTTGGATATCAAACGCAATCTCGATGCTCATATCGGTCAGAAGATCATGCTGCGCGCCAATGGTGGCCGCCGCAAGACGATTGAGCGTACAGGAGTATTGGAAGAAACGTACCCTTCTGTTTTTATTGTCAAGCTCGATGAGGAACACGAAACCTTTAAGCGAGTTTCTTACAGTTATGCCGATATACTTACGGAGTCGGTGGAGGTCATGGTGGTTGATCCCGGCCAATCTACCGATAACTCCTTCATGGAGACGTAAGCAAGATTTGACAATGCGGTTTGCCGATCAGGCGAGCCGCATTTTTTCGTTTCCGGCATATTTCTCTCCGCGAAGACAGGAATGAGACGCAGGGGCACTTGGCATACTATGCGGACAGGCTCAAAACCATTTGCTTTACCCTTAGGTTTGATGCCTGTAACGGATATGCAGCATGAATCACTGTGGTGGTCTGGACTAATCATGGTTTAATTTATGCGAGGAGGACGATGGCATGAGTCGGAGAAGAAGAAGCGTAATGTCGGAAGAGCTGAAATACGAGCTCGCCAAGGATCTTGGTTTTTATGATACGATCCAGCAGGAGGGCTGGGGGGGCATCAAAGCCAAGGATGCTGGAAACATGGTGAAACGGGCCATCCAGATGGCAGAGCAGGCGGCGCGCAAATCGTAAGTGGTTTAAAAGCTAAAGGGCGGGGGAATCCGTTAGGAGCACCTCGCTTTTTCCCCATACATGGCGAATGGCAATGACTTGACAGTCCCATTTTGATATAATATGTTAAGTTGTCTTAGGGAAAAGGTGAGGACGGGTGAACGCCTTGAAAATTTACGAAAAAGCGCCTGCTAAAATCAATTTGATGCTGGACGTCTTACATAAACGAAGCGATGGATTTCATGAAGTGGAAATGATCATGACGATGGTTGATCTTGCCGACCGGTTGGAAATGTCGGAGCTTCCACGCGACACGATCGTCATTTCCAGTCAGGCAGGGTATATCCCGCTGGATGAGAAAAATTTGGCTTTTCAAGCAGCCCGATTGATCAAGGAGCGTTATGACGTCAAGACCGGCGTGCACATCCATCTGGATAAAAAAATTCCGGTGGCGGCAGGGCTCGCCGGAGGGAGCAGCGATGCAGCGGCTGCCCTGCGCGGCTTGAACCGTCTCTGGAAGCTGGATATCCCCGACACAGAGCTCTGGAAGCTCGGGGCCGAGCTAGGGTCGGACGTTCCGTTCTGCATTACGGGAGGAACAGCGCTCGCCACAGGCCGGGGAGAGAAGCTTCGGGCGATTCCGAATCCGCCGCAGTGTTGGGTCGTTTTGGCCAAACCGCCTATTAACGTATCCACAGCGGACGTATATGGGCGATTCCGCAGCGACAAAATCGTTCGGCATCCAAGTGCGGAGAAAATGGAGCAAGCCATACGTAATGAATCATTCCCTGAGGTGTGCGCACAATTAGGAAACGTGCTTGAGGACGTGACGCTGCGGCTGTATCCTGAAGTCCGGCATCTGAAGGAAGCCATGATCCGGCTTGGGGCGGATGGAGTTCTTATGTCGGGGAGCGGTCCAACCGTATTCGGGCTTGTCTCGAAGGAATCGAAGGTTGCCCGCATATACAACGGGCTTCGCGGTTTCTGCAAAGAAGTGTATGCGGTACGCATGTTGACTTAAATTTACATTTTAATGTACAAACACGTATAAAGGTGTTATATTTTTAGATAATTATTCGGATTTGGATGTTTCCGTGATCGTGAGGATGGATCTCTGTGAAGAAATTAAAACGAAGCGCAAGGCTGGTTGAAATGACGCAGTACTTATTGGCAAGACCGCATACAGTCATTCCGCTCACCACTTTTGCCGAACGTTACGGTGCCGCGAAGTCATCAATTAGCGAAGATTTGGCGATTATCAAGGAAGTGTTCGAAGAAGGTGGATCGGGCGAGCTTTTAACGCTGGCTGGGGCGGCTGGAGGAGTGAAGTGGATACCGAAAGTATCCAGAGAACATGCTCTTCATTTTGCTGAAAAATTATGCAGTGAACTTGAACAACCGGATCGGATCTTGCCGGGAGGGTACCTGTACATGTCGGATCTTCTAGGTGAACCTTCCCTGATGAACGAGGCAGGCAAAATTTTCGCCACGGCATTTGGCGGTATGGATATCGATGTGGTCATGACGGTAGAGACCAAAGGAATACCGCTGGCGTATGCGACCGGAGCCCAACTTAACCTGCCTGTCGTTCTCGTTCGCAGGGACCATCAGGCTACGGAAGGATCGGCTGTTAGTATCAATTACGTTTCCGGGTCCCATAAAAGCCTGCATACAATGACCCTGTCCCGCAGGGCTATGAGAGAGCATTCCCGGGTCCTGATCGTGGATGATTTCATGAAAGCGGGAGGAACGGTTCAAGGGATGATCGACTTGCTGGCCGAGTTTAATGCAACGGTTGCCGGTGTAGGCGTTTTGGTGGAATCGGGAGCGGTGGATTCGGAGGAAAGACTGCTGACCGATTACGTCTCTTTGGCCAAGCTGACGGCGGTTGACGCCAAGAGCAGACAGATTTCCGTGAAGCCGGGGAACTACTTCGATCTGTAAAATGTTGACGGTTTACGTGTCGAGAAAGCTTCTATTCCATCGATCAAACATAAATACTGTCGAATTGTGTATTAAATAAAAAAATTCCTGATATTAGGACATTTTTATGGTTCTAAAAGAAGGAGTTCGTATATGCTGTGTGGAATTATACACCAAGTTCTGATGGAAAAAGGTGGTGAACACACATGCAAATTACGGATGTCAGACTCCGCCGAGTTAACTCTGAGGGGAGAATGAAGGCAATCGCATCCATTACCATCGATAACGAATTCGTCGTTCATGACATTCGCGTCATTGATGGCAACAACGGAATGTTTGTTGCAATGCCGAGCAAGCGGACTCCTGACGGAGAATTCCGTGATATCGCCCACCCGATTTCTTCCGGAACGCGCGAGAAGATTCAGGCTGCTGTTTTGACTGAGTATGACCGTGCTGCGACTGAGGAAGAAGTCATTGAAGAAGGTGCCTGAGAACATTATTGGGGTTCAAAGGAAAAGAGAGCCATGTCTTATGGCTCTCTTTTCTTTTTGTCCGGAATAAGATATATTCAGTATTGAGTTTATTCATGCAGGAGATCTGCGCAGCGACTGTGTTCCCATGTTTCGCATGGGTGATATGCGTGCGCAAAAATATATACGGCAGGCGTATTCTGAAAGCGTCGTGACATTCGAAGGCTTACAGATAATGGCGTATACGTATAACTGCGATGATCGGTGTCCGCGTTGTTACGTGTCATGACTGAGACAGTGGTTGATGAACAAGACCGGCTCAAGCCGGCTGAACGTTGCTCGTTGACAAGGCTTCGCAAAAGGGGATGTCAATGAGGATTTTCAGAACAGGAGGTCGTGGATTTTGAAAAAAATGGCAATCGTTCTTGCTGCAGGGCAAGGCAAACGAATGAAGTCGAAATTGTACAAGGTGCTGCATCCCGTATGCGGCAAACCGATGGTTGGCCACGTACTGGATGCAGCGCTTCGGGCAGGTGTTGAGCGTACTGTCGTCGTGGTTGGCCATGGAGCCGAAGCGGTGCAAGCCTTTTTGGGTACAAAGGCGGAATATGCGCTTCAGGCCGAGCAGTTGGGTACAGGGCATGCCGTTAAACAGGCAAAGGATCTGCTCGGAAGCGAGTCAGGATCGACAATCGTCGTTTGCGGCGACACACCGCTGGTAACCAGCGAGACGTTGCAAGGACTGATGGAGCTTCACGAAAGCCGAGGGGCGGCAGCTACCGTCTTAACGGCAAATCTGGATCAACCTCATGGATATGGCCGCGTCATTCGCAGTGAAGACGGGTCCGTACTGCGGATCGTGGAACAAAAGGATTGCAACCCGCAGGAAGATGCAGTGAAAGAGATCAATACGGGGACGTACTGTTTCGATAATGCAAAACTGTTTGCCGCCTTGGAAAAAGTGACGAACGAGAACGCTCAGGGGGAATTTTACCTGACGGATGTGATCGGCATTTTCCGTAACGAAGGTGAAGTTGTGGAAGCATACATGTCGGATGACATCGCTGAATCGATCGGAGTCAATGACCGACTGGCCTTGTCCCAGGCGGAAGGATTCATGCGCGAACGTTTGGCCAAACATCATATGCTGAACGGGGTTACGATCATTGATCCGGCATCGACATATATCGGGGCAGATGTTACGATTGGAGCAGATACCGTACTCTATCCGGGGACCGTTCTGAAAGGAACAACGACGATCGGCGAGGCTTGCCAGATCGGGCCGCATGCGGATATTGAGGATAGTGTCATTCATAACGGCGTGGCCATCAAACATTCGGTTGTTTCGAAATCCGAAATTGGAGACGAAGTGACCGTGGGTCCGTTCGCCAACTTGCGTCCAGGCACCAAATTGGGACGCAAAGTGAAAATCGGCGACTTTGTCGAAGTGAAAAATGCTACAATTGATGAAGGCTCCAAAGTGTCTCATTTGAGTTATGTTGGAGACGCCCAAGTGGGCAAAAACGTTAATATTGGTTGTGGTGCAATAACGGTGAATTATGATGGATATAATAAGGCAGTGACGACAATAGAAGACGATGCGTTCGTGGGCAGCAACGTCAATCTCATTGCACCGGTAACGATCGGAAAAGGAGCATACGTTGTAGCCGGTTCCACGATTACCCATGCTGTTCCCGATAACGATCTCGCCATTGCGCGTCCACGCCAAGAGAATAAAGCGGGCTATGCGGAGAAGATTCGCGGCCGTGCAAAAGCAAAGAAACAAGCGAAGTCCGAGTAAACTCGGGATATCTATATTCCTTTTTTCCTTCCGGAAGCCCGGAAGGTGCCGACATGTCGCAGACGCTTACAGATTCCAATGAACCAGCACGGAGGGTTTTTATTTTATGACTTATTTTGATTCGAAATTGAAAATATTCACTTGTAATTCTAACCCAAAGCTTGCCCATCAAATCGCGGATTATATCGGAATTCCTATGGGCGAATCTCACACGACCAGTTTCAGTGACGGCGAGATTCAAGTAAAACTCTCCGAGAGCGTGCGCGGCTGTCATGTATATATCGTGCAGTCTACTTGTGCGCCGGTGAATGACAATTTGATGGAAATGCTCGTGATGATCGATGCGTTGAAACGGGCTTCCGCCAAAACGATCAACGTTGTCATTCCGTATTACGGATATGCACGTCAAGATCGCAAGGCTCGTTCCCGTGATCCAATCACGGCGAAACTGGTGGCGAATTTGATCGAAAAAGCAGGGGCTACCCGCGTCATTGCCATGGACTTGCATGCCATGCAGATCCAAGGATTTTTCGATATTCCCGTCGATCATCTGCTCGGCGTGCCGATTCTGGCACAGTATTTCCGTTCGAAACAGATCGAAAATCCCGTTGTTGTCTCGCCTGACCATGGCGGTGTGGTTCGCGCGCGCAAGCTGGCTGACTTCTTGAACGCACCGCTTGCGATTATTGATAAACGCCGTCCGGAGCCGAACGTCAGCGAAGTCATGAACATCATCGGTAACATTGAAGGGAAAACGGCGATCCTGATCGACGATATCATCGATACGGCAGGAACCATTGTGCTGGGGGCAAATGCTTTGATGGAAGGCGGCGTGAAAGAAGTATATGCATGCTGTACGCATCCGGTATTGTCGGGTCCTGCGATGGAGCGTTTGGAAAACGCACCGCTGAAAGAGGTCATCGTGACGGATACCATTCCAATTACGCATGCCAATCCGACGAGCAAGCTGAGAGTGCTGTCTGTTGCACCTTTGCTTGGTGAAGCGATCATCCGGGTTCATGAGGAACTGTCCATTAGCAAACTATTTGAAATAGAATAAGGCTGTCTGCATCATCTAGAAGTGAGGGGTTACGTTTTCCAGTTCAATGGAAAATGTAACCCCTGTCGGCGTGCTAATAAAAATAAACCCCGATCAATAACCGGGGCGGGAAATAAAACGAAACCGGCGCCGATGGAACAGCGTGTCGGCAATTTCGACAAATTGATGGTCGAAACGTGTAATCACACCGATTTCTACGTGGGTATCGCGGTCATATACCTGCACAGGGGTACGAGATTCCAGATGATAGATGAAATCATGATGCTGAGTCAGTTGTCCATTGTCTTCGCGCAAAACCCGCTCACCTTCCTGAGTCGATGAAATTAGGCTGTGAAAGTTACAGCAAATTGGAAGTTCACTTTCCTGATATTATATGTAATATATCAATCGAAGTCTATGCTATATGTTGGTTACCCGAAGGAGGGAATACAATGAAATGGATTGTCGGACTCGGAAACCCGGGCTCGAATTATGCCAAAACGAGGCACAACATCGGTTTTATGGCGCTGGATCGCCTGGCGGAGCGCCACGGCATTTCCATCACGCAGAACAAATGCAAAGCGCTGATTGGAGAAGGGAATATCAATGGAGTAAAAACGGTGCTGATCAAGCCGATGACCTACATGAACCTTTCGGGTGAATCGGTACGTGCATACATGGACTTCTTCAAAGTCAGCCTTGAGGACATGATTGTGGCGTATGATGACATGGATACGGAGATCGGCAAAGTGCGATTGCGGTATCAAGGAAGCGCAGGCGGACATAACGGAATCAAGTCGATCATCCAACATGTGGGCACGCAGCAATTCAACCGGGTGCGTATGGGAATATCCCGTCCCGAACCTGGACATGCCATCGTGGATTATGTATTGTCGACGTTTATGAAAAAAGAAAAAGAAGCGCTTGAACAGACGATTGAGCAGACCTGCAATGCGCTGGAGTTCAGTCTGGACCATACGTTTGAACAAACGATGGCGAAATTCAATGGCTAAACCGCTCTGAAGCATTAGCGAGAACAAAGACAGATCGTTTCCAGGTTGAAATCGGTCCGAATGGGGTATGCTGAACGTATAAACCACGTGCAGGAGGCATAGATATGTCAGTGAATTATGTGTGCAGGCATTGCCGCACCTTTATTGGACGGATCGATTCGGCTCGAATCACGGAGACGCAGCTCGGTTTTCATTTCTTGACCCCCGACGAGCGGAGGGATATAATAGCGTATAATTCCGGTGGTGACATTACCGTCCGGATTACTTGCGATTATTGCAAAGAAGCTCTGGACTCCAATCCCGAGCTCAGTTTGCTGGCCAACCCGCTTCAGTAGCGGAGCTGGGCAGCAGCAATCAACCGATTACAGATGATGGCGGCAGCGAAATGCTCCACCTTTATAGCCTTGGCAGCCTGCTGAGGCTTCTTTTCGGTTTGGGTAAAAACAGTCTCTCCCCATAATAGGGAATCCGCATCAAACGGATTGTGGCAAAGAAACGGCAAATCCCTTATGATGGAACAGGAGAAAAAGGCAATGTTATCCAAATGTTAAAAGAACGCTTGGCTGCGTACATCATTAAGTAAGTTATAAGAGAGGTGCCCCTTTTGTTACAAGCACTTATACAGGCTTTTTCCAAAGATCCGGACTTTGGGTCCATCACTGCCGGTATTGAGTCCGGAATGAAGGAGCAGCTGGTTTCGGGGTTGTCCGGATCAGCACGGCAGATCATGCTGGCTGCACTTCATGAAGAGATGAACCGGCCATTGCTCGTCGTTACGCATAATATGTTTTCCGCACAAAAAATTGCAGAAGATTTACAGGAAGCGCTTTCACCAGAGCGCGTGCTTCTATACCCCGCCAATGAGCTTGTTGCCGCTGAAGCCGCCGTTTCCAGTCCGGAAACGTTGGGTCAGCGTATTGACGTGCTCGTTCAATGTGCCCAAGGCTTTCGAGGGGTCGTTGTCATCCCGTTTTCGGGGGTACGCAGATATGTACCGACTCCAGAAGTCATGGCCAGCGCCCGAATCACGCTAAAACAGGGAGAAACGCTGAAGCTTGATGCCTTCCTGCTGGAGATGGTGAAGCTCGGGTATCAGCGGGTAGAACGGGTTGAATCACGAGGAGAGATGAGCGTCCGCGGCGGAATCATTGATTTCTACCCGGTGACGTCCTCCGTTGCATACCGGGTAGAACTGTTCGACGACGAAATTGATTCCATCCGGACGTTTGATCCAGCGGACCAGCGCTCGATCGAACGTATTGGCGAAATCACGGTGCTGCCATGCAGAGAGTTGATCGCCGACGGCGATCGGATGGAACGGGCGGCCGACACGGCTGCACTTATGCTGGAGAAACAGCTGGAGAAGGTGACGGACCGGCAGGCCAAGCTGCGCCTGCGCGAAGAGATTCATCGCGAGATTGAGCTGCTGCGAGAACATGTCTATTTTGATGAAATATATAAATATATATCCCCGCTCTATCCGGAGCACAAAACGATTTATGATTACTTGCCTGAGGATACGCTCCTTGTGCTGGATGAACCTGCAAGGCTGGGAGAGACTTCGAAACAGTTGGAGCGGGACGAGTCCGAGTGGAATCTGCATTTGATGCAAAACGGTAAAACGCTGCCTGATCTGCATCTGTCCGCGGACGGCGATGATCTGATATATGAACGTCCGTTCCAGACGCTCTTCATGTCGATCTTTTTGCGTCAGGTACCGCATACGCAGCCGCAAAACATCCTCAACTTTATCAGTCGCGGCATGCAGGATTTCCATGGACAGATGAACGTGCTCAAGGCCGAGATGGAGCGTTGGCATAAAGCAGGGGTTCGCGTTGTCATGCTCGCGAGCGGCGAGGAACGATTGGAGCGCATGCGGCGCGTGCTTGCGGATTATGAAATTCCTGAGCCGGAAATGCTGATCGGAAATCTGCAAACCGGCTTTGAGCTGCCATCGATTCACTTGGCTGTGGTCACGGAAGGCGAGATGTTTTCGCAGAAACAGCGCAAAGTTCGCAAATCCAGCCGCAATGTCGACAATGCGGAGCGGATCAAATCCTACAGCGAACTGAAGGTCGGCGATTATGTCGTGCACCAGAACCATGGTATCGGTAAATATCTGGGGATCGGAACGTTAGAGGTTGCGGGCATTCATAAGGACTACATGCACATTTTGTATGCCGGCGGAGACAAGTTGTCCGTGCCAATCGAGCAGATCGACCTGATTCAGAAATACGTCGGTTCCGAAGAGAAGGAACCGAAAATCTACAAGCTGGGCGGCAACGAGTGGACGCGCGTAAAAAACAAGGTCCGTTCCTCCGTTCAGGATATTGCGGATGATCTGATCAAGCTGTACGCCGAGCGCCAAACGTCCCAAGGATATGGCTTCGACAAAGACACGCCGGAGCAGCAGGAATTCGAGGCCATGTTCCCTTATGACGAGACACGGGATCAGATTCGTGCCATCGAGGAAATCAAAAAGGATATGGAACAGAATCGGCCTATGGACCGCCTATTGTGTGGTGACGTCGGATACGGCAAAACAGAGGTCGCCATTCGTGCTGCCTTCAAAGCTGCCATCGAGGGAAAACAAGTTGCTGTACTTGTGCCCACAACGATTTTGGCGCAGCAGCATTACGAGACGTTTCGCGAACGTTTCGGCGAATACCCTTTCAACATTCAGGTGCTCAGCCGATTCCGTTCCCGCAAGGAACAGAACGAGACAGCCAAAGGCATCAAGGCCGGAACGGTGGATATCGTAATCGGTACGCACCGGCTGTTGTCTCAGGATTTGGTATTCAAGGATCTCGGATTGCTGATCGTCGACGAAGAGCAGCGCTTTGGTGTTACCCATAAGGAAAAGCTCAAAAAATTGAAAACCAACGTGGACGTGCTGACGTTAACGGCGACGCCGATTCCGCGTACCCTGCACATGTCGATGCTGGGCGTACGGGATTTGTCGGTCATCGAAACACCGCCGGAGAACCGTTTCCCTGTGCAGACGTATGTCGTCGAACACAGCCAGACATTGGTGCGTGAAGCCATCGAACGCGAGCTTGCCCGGGGAGGGCAGGTGTATTATTTGTACAATCGGGTTCAGGGCATTCACGAAAAGGCAGCAGAGATATCCGACCTGGTGCCGGAAGCAAAGGTTGGCGTAGGCCATGGACAGATGTCGGAAACGGAGCTGGAGAAAACCATTCTGGACTTCCTGGATGGCGAATATGACGTACTCGTCAGCACAAGCATCATCGAAACAGGCGTGGATATTCCGAACGTCAATACGTTAATCGTTCACGATGCCGATAAGATGGGATTATCCCAGCTCTATCAGCTGCGCGGACGTGTAGGGCGGTCCAACCGGATTGCGTATGCTTATTTTACGTATCAGCGGGATAAAGTGTTGACCGAGGTGGCGGAAAAACGCCTGCAATCCATTAAAGAGTTTACGGAACTGGGCTCCGGCTTCAAAATCGCGATGCGCGACTTGTCGATCCGCGGGGCGGGCAATCTGCTCGGTGCGGAGCAGCACGGCTTTATCGCATCCGTCGGTTTCGATCTGTACTCCCAGATGCTTGCCGAGGAGATCAACAAACGTAAAGTAACCATGTTGGGCGAAGCACCAGTGCCATCCGATCAGTGGAATACGACGCTTGATCTCAGCATTGACGCGTATTTGCCGTCCGATTATATTTACGACAGCATTCAAAAAATAGAGATTTACAAAAAAGTAGCGGTAATTTCCTCCTTTGAGGACGCGATGGAGTTGGAAGACGAGTTGGTAGACCGATTCGGCGATCTGCCGGAGGCGGTTATTAACCTCATGGCTGTAGCGAGACTTAAAGTGTATGGAAAAACCTACGGCATTGAGTCCATAACCCGCCGTGGCGATGACTTGACCATCAAATTCTATGAAGGCCGTGAACATGCCTTTGAACTGTCCAAAATCGCGAACATTGGAAATCAGTTCGAAAGACGTGTACAATTTGAGCAAGGGAGCCACATGCTGGTCCATGTCAAAGGCAAAGGTCTCGAGGACAAGCAATTGATGGAACTGGTCGAGAAGTTTATGGAGTCCTTACAAAGTGCTTTTAAATCAAAGGGGGAACCAAAGAATGTTACTAAAGTATAAAAACGTGAGGAAAGTGCTGTCCGTCAGCATGGTTGCAGTACTTTCCCTGTCCTTGCTTGCCGCATGCGGCAAAAAGGATGCTGAAAGCACGAACGATCCGAAGGATACGAGCGCTGTTGTGGCAAGCTACGAGGGCGGTACCATTACCGCCAATGAATTCGATATGGAACAACGGGTAATGAAATTCCTGTATCCGGAATACGCACAAATGATGGACATGGACGACTTCAAGGACTTTCTGGTACGTCAGGAAGTCGCTTATGAATACCTGAGCAACAAGGCTAGCGAAGAAGCAAAGACGGCAGGCGCCAAGGCGGCGACCGAGCAGTTTGACAAAATGAAAGCTCAGGTCGCAGCCGATCAATGGACCGAAATGACCAAGGCACAAAACTTGACCGACCAAAACATCAAGGATTACATGACTCGCATCATGACGGTCATCAAGGACAAGGAAACGGGTGTAACCGAAGACCAGATCAAATCCGAGTTCGAAACGAACAAAGATCAATACACGACGGCAACCGTTCGTCACGTTCTGATCAATTTCACGGATCCGGATACGCAAAAAGAACGCAAAAAAGAAGACGCGTTGAAATTGGCCAAAGAAGTAAAAGCGAAACTGGATGCCGGCGATGATTTCGCCAAAGTGGCGAAAGAATATTCCGAAGACCCGGGTTCCGCGGAGAAAGGCGGCCTGTATGAAAACGTGCCTGTCGGCAATTGGGTAGAGGCCTTCAAAGAGGCTGCCAAAACGCTGCCGCTCAACAAAATCAGCGATCCGATCGAAACCGAGTACGGTTATCACATCGTGAAGGTAGAAGCGCGCACGGAAGCAGATTATGCCAAATTGACGGATGAGCAAAAAGAGAGCCTGAAGAGCCAGCTGGCCGCTACCGAGATCGACAAGTTCATGTCGGATGAACTGGATAAGATCGTCAAAGAAGTAAAACTGCCTAAGTCCGAAACGAGCGAAGAAGGCAAGACGGAAAGCGGAACAACGGGCACTGGAACCGATGCAGGAACAAGCAAGGAAGGCGATAAAGCCGGTGAAACGAAAACCGACGGTACAAGCAGCACCGATTCCAAAACGGATCAAGGTACGACTGGAACAGATGCAAAAAGCGAAAGCACGGAATCCGGCAGCAAGTAAGAGCCAATACACCAGTGGGTGGACAAGTTATGAAAGCGAGGGAGGCCTTTTGGCCTGCCCTTGCTTTTTTGCTGTCTGATCGGGGAAGAATAGGCATAAAGTCACCTTTTGTCAGGTAAGCACAACGATATCCCCCAAGGCATGTATAAGGAAATGGGAACAGATGAATACTATGGTCAAGATATTACAAATCACGTTCTGGGATTCTCCTCTGCCCATTAACGAACAGTAGTTTAAAAATCTTCTCGAGAAAGTGGGGCAACATGTGAAATGAAAGCTACTGGTATTGTTCGCCGTATTGATGACCTCGGCCGCGTGGTCATTCCGAAGGAAATTCGCCGTACGTTACGGATTCGCGAAGGTGACCCGCTGGAAATTTTCGTGGATCGCGACGGAGAAGTCATTTTGAAAAAATACTCACCGATCGGCGAGCTTGGGGACTTTGCCAAGGAATATGCTGAATCGCTGTATGAAAGCACAGGCCACGTCACTCTGATTTCGGACCGTGATACGATCATCACTGTAGCCGGAGGCTCCAAGAAAGAATATTTGGACAAGCAGGTCGGCCAGATGGTCGAAAATTGCATGGAGAACCGGAAGACCATTCTGGAAACAGGAAGCGGCTCTTACGAAATCAGCAAGGATCATGACGAGACGTTATCATCCTTTGTCATCGCACCGATCATTTCGGGTGGAGACCCGATTGGAACCGTCATTTTGTTCAACAAGGACGAATCCGTGAAAATGTCCCAGTTGGAAGTGAAGATGGCTGAGACGGCCGCAGGGTTTCTTGGCAAACAAATGGAACAATAAATTACTTAGTCAACTCCTGAAGCCTGCTTTGGCGAACAGGAGTTTTTCTATTTTATTCGTCTGCGCACCGATCGGGAGGTATAATACAAGCATATGCTTGTTATTCTTGATCGGAAATGGTGCAGGAGGAGATTATGGGACAGCCATCTACGGCTTCGAGGTTGCTGCAGGGTGCGTTTGTGCTCGCGCTGGCGGCCATTATGTCGAAAGTCATCGGAGCTTTTCAGAAGATTCCGCTGCAAAACTTGGGGGGCGACGGTGTTTTCGGCATTTATAACACGGTGTACCCGTTCTATATGATGCTCATCACGATTGCAGCGGCTGGATTGCCTGCTGCGGTCTCCAAGTTCGTGGCTGAAGAAAATGCATTGGGGAGACCGGAAGAAGGACGGAGAGTTGCCCGCCTGTCCTCTGCCTTGCTCGGGGGAATCGGATTGGTCATGGCTGCCCTGATGTATGCGGGAGCCCCCCTTCTGGCAAAGATTATCGGAAACAGCCATGTAGCAGCATCAATACGTACCGCCTCGCTTGCGTTGCTCTTTGTGCCTCTGATGACAGGACTGCGAGGTTACTTTCAGGGACTGCAGCAAATGGTGCCTACGGCCGTATCCCAAGTCTTGGAGCAAACGGTTCGGGTGACGGTCATGATTGTTCTTTTGTTATGGCTGTTAAGGAAAGAAGCCTCGCTGGAGACGATTGCCGCAGGTGCGATGCTCGGATCGGCAGCGGGCGGCATCGCTGGACTGTTGGTTATGCTGTATTTCTGGTATCGCCATCGCCATCGCCTGAAGGCTGCGGACCAGAGCGGACCGACGGGTACATGGAGCAGGACAGGACGATGGAAGGAGGACCGCGTACAAGGGCAGATGGAGACAACCGGGGCAGCAGGCAAACGCAGCAATGCCGAGTGGGTTCGTATGTTGATGGCTTACGCAATCCCGGTTTGTCTCGGTTCGTTGGCCGTTCCCCTCATGAACCTGGTGGACACGTTCACTGTGCCGCGGCTGCTTCAGCGCGAAGGATTGGACGAAATCGGGGTCATGGTCGATTTCGGCATTTACAATCGCGGCCTGCCGCTCGTGCAGATGGTGACGATGCTGGCCACGTCACTATCGGTGCTGTTCATCCCGGCGATGGCCGAAGCCCGGCTGAAGGGTGGGCCGGAAGCCGTAAGACAGCAAGCGGGCATGGCGCTGCGCTGGTTTTGGCTCATCGGCCTGGCAGCATCCGCTGGGCTTGCGGTGCTGGCGGAGCCGATCAACCGCATGCTGTACGGGGATGCCGCAGGCACGGAAGCTTTGCGGTACATGGCGCTGACGGCCGCGGGCAGCACCGTCAGCATTATCGCGGCGGCGCTGCTGCAAGGCCTCGGCGCCGTGCGCGCACCCGCGTTCAGCATGCTTGCCGCCGCAGGCGTCAAGGCGCTGCTGAACGTGCTGCTCGTGCCGGCGCTGGGCATCAGCGGCGCGGCACTGGCAGGCGCGGCCGCCTACATGCTGGCGGCCGGCCTGAACGTGGCGCTGCTGGCGCGGCGAAGCGGCATGCGCCCGGCCATCGGCGCCGCCCTGGCGAAGCCGGCGCTGGTGATCGCCGCCATGGGCGCAGCGGCGGCGGTCGCCGCCTGGGCCGCCGAAGCGGTGCTCGGCGGCGTGGGCATCGCGGCCGATCGCAGGCTGGCCGCGACGGGCATCAGCCTGCTGGGCATGGCCGCAGGCATAGCCGTGTTTGTGCTGGCCGCGGCGCGAACCGGGCTGCTTACCGCCGCAGAGCTGGCGTCCGTTCCGAAAGTGGGCGCTCGCCTGGCCGCGATCTTGCGCAGACTGCGTATTCTGCGCTAGTCACCCGCTCATGCTGCACAGCCTGCATGAGCGCCATTTACAGGCGAGCGGCAGATTCTGGTATAATACGTGTAATCATGATGCGACGCCCGGTTCGAAAGAGCGGGACGCAAGATACGGAGGTTTGTGCATGAGCGCAGCATTAACGGTGGTTGGCCTGGGTTCGGGAGATGCCGATCAACTGACGATAGGAATCGTGAAAAAAATGAAGCAGGCGGCCGTTCTGTACGTCCGCACGCTGGATCACCCTGTTCTGGACGATCTCAGGCAGGAAGGGTTCAAGATGACGTCGTTCGATTCCATCTATGAATCGAAGGCTTCTTTTCCGGAAGTGTATGACGAGATTGCGAACCGGCTTATCGAAGCTGCATGTCAAGGTGAAGGCGGAAGCGAAATCGTATATGCCGTTCCAGGGCATCCCATGGTTGCCGAAGCCAGCGTGCGGCTGTTGAAGGAGCGCTGTCCGGACAAGGGAATATCGCTGCGGGTGATGGGCGGAGAGAGTTTTCTGGACGAAGCGTTCATCCGCCTCGGTTTTGATCCGATTGAAGGGTTCCAGCTGCTTGATGCAAGCAGCTTGAGTCCGGAGTTGATTCAGCCCCAACTGCATACGCTGATCGGACAAGTGTATGACACGTTCACCGCTTCCGACGTGAAATTGTGCCTGATGGAAGTGTATCCGGATGAGTATCCGGTCTATGTCGGTCATGCGCTGGGCGTGCAGGATCAGGAAATCATCCGGAAAGTGCCGCTGCATGATCTCGATCGGGTCGAAGGATATGGGAATCTGTCGCTGATCTATGTGCCAAGAAATACGGAAGATCATTTGCGCCGCCGCTCATTTGCCCGCCTGCACGAGATCGTGAACATTCTTCGCAGCCCTGGCGGATGTCCGTGGGATCAGGAGCAAACGCATCAGAGCATCCGCAAAAACCTGATCGAAGAAACGTACGAGGTCATCGAAACGATAGACGAGGACGATCCGGACCACATGAAGGAAGAGCTCGGCGACCTGCTGCTGCAGATCATGCTGCACTCCCAAATGGAGGAGGAGGTCGGGACTTTTAACGTGTACGATGTCATTGAAGGGTTGAACGACAAGCTCATTTTCAGGCATCCGCATGTTTTTGGCGAAAATCAGGCCAGCGATGCGCATGAAGCGCTGCAGAATTGGGAACAGATGAAAGCAGAAGAGAAACGCCGCAAAGGCCAGGACCTGAAGGCAGCCTCTGTTCTGGACGGCATACCGCCCGACCTGCCTGCCCTGATGAAAGGATACAAGCTGCAGAAAAAAGCAGCCAAAGTCGGCTTTGACTGGGACGATGTCGATGGCGTATTTGCCAAAATCGAAGAGGAGCTGGCTGAGCTGAAGGAAGCCGTACAACAGAATCACTCCGACGAACAACGCAAGCTGGAGCTCGGCGATCTTTTATTTGCCACTGCCAATGTGGCACGTTTCATCGATGCTGATCCTGAAGAAGCGCTGGCTGCAACCAACCGGAAGTTCACGAAGCGTTTCCACTACATCGAAACCCGGTTGCGCGAGCAGGGGAAAACCCCTGCAGAGAGCAATGTTGAGGAGATGGAAAGATACTGGCAGGAGGCCAAGCAAAGAGGCTTGTAAACGGAGCGGTCGGTACATTCGTTCTTAGAAATCCATCTTAGATGAATGACGCTGGATTTGAAATCCCGTATAATGTTGATTGGCATGGATCGGTTTAGGGTATTGGACTTGACGGTCTTTGGCGAATTGGTGTGGCGATTGTTAAAAAAAGTCGTCGCCGAAGGCAGGAATTCGAAGCCGAAGCCAGAATACATGTGTAGTAACCTTGCGCGAATCAAGGTGCGGCTTATATGCTGCAGCGCATTCGCAGATACTTTTTTTTCAATTTGGGAGGCTTCTAAAAGATGAACAAAACAGACCTGATCAACAACATTTCCACGAAAAGCGGATTGACTAAAAAAGACGTCGAAGCTGTACTGAACGGCTTTTTGGGCGAAATTACAGATGCACTTGCTAGCGGAGACAAAGTACAATTGATCGGCTTTGGCACTTTCGAAACCCGCAAACGTTCCGGCCGCACTGGCCGCAACCCGCAAACAGGGAATGAAATCGTTATTCCTGAGTCCATTGTTCCTGCATTCAAAGCGGGCAACAAGCTTAAAGAAGCTGTAAAATAATGCGTCTTGATAAATTCCTGAAGGTCTCAAGGCTGATCAAACGCCGCACGGTGGCTAAAGACGTTTCCGAACAGGGGCGCGTGCTGATCAATGGACGAGAAGCCAAGCCAAGCGCTGCCGTTAAGGTAGGCGATGAGCTGACGGTTCAGTTCGGTCAGAAACTGGTCACGGTAAAGGTAGAGCGACTTGCGGAGAGCACCAAGAAGGAGGAGGCGACCAGCCTCTATACCTTGGTTAAGGAAGAGCCGATCGCAAAGGATAACGGGCTGAACTGGTAATATTCGCCTGGGATGCCTTGCAGCATCTTTCTGCAAAACCATCGACATAGGGCTGTCCCGTAAGTCATGCAATTGACGAGGGGCAGCCCTTTTGGCTTTTCGTTCAGCGACAATTCTATTTTGTTTCTGTTAGTACCCAAGGTTCTATTCCTTTCTTCTGCTCCATAAGCTAGGTGTAGAAGGAGGGGTACATGCCATGGTTGAGTACGGTAAGCCAAAGCAGCATCATGTGAACATGCAAAATCGAAAGCTGTTGGATCTGACAGGTGTTTCGAATGTGGAGAGTTTTGACAGCGAGGAGTTTTTGCTTCAAACTGAACTTGGACATTTGACCATCCGCGGACATAATTTACATATCAAAAACCTGAACTTGGAGGAAGGTTTGCTGTCCATAGAAGGTACAGTGAGTTCACTCCAGTATCTGGACCCCGGTTCCCAGACCAAAAACGGCAAGGGCTTGTTCGGCAAGATGTTCCGATGAGTCCGGATACTCAATGGATCACTTTGGTGTGGATGGTCCTTTCGGGAGCCGTAATGGGAGTGGCCTATGACAGTTACCGGGTGTTATGCGGGCAACTACGATTCCCGAGATGGAGCGTCCACACGCTCGATCTGTTGTATTGGATCGCTTCGGCGCTGTTCGTTTTTCGGATGCTGTACGCCGGCAACCATGGGCAGCTGCGTTTTTATGTCTTTTTGGGGCTGATTGTGGGGGTTTGCTTCTATTTTTGGCTTTTAAGTGTTACAACCCAACGTTTTGTGGTAATGTTAATTAAACTCGCAAGAACGCTGATTCATTGGTGTGGACATATCCTTAACGTCCTTGTCGTCATGCCCGCCAAAGGGGTATATAAGCTAGTGCGCGTGTTGTTGGGATTTATACTGGCGATTCTCCTTTTTGTGGGCAAGCTCGTATTACAATGCTTGGTGCCTTTCGGAAAGCTGCTTCGCTGGATGTTCAGGCCGCTGCTGAAGCATTGGGTAACGCCGCGCTGGATGATTCAGGCGTGGACAAGGGTTGCAGCGATATGGAAACGCTGGTTTTAAGGAGGTCCGTATATGGGCAGAACAACCTTGGGGCGAACCGCCGCTCCAACAGGCCAGGGGAAATCTGCTGCTTCACGAAGAAGGTTGATGTTATGGATGGTTTTTGTTGTTTTATTCACCATCTGGGCACTCTATACGTTCTTCGTACAGAACGCACAGATTTCGGACAAGAGCTCTCGACTGGCCGCTCAACAGGCATCCCAGGAAGAGACGTTGAAAAAGCTGGATCAGTTGAAGTATGAAGTCAGCCGGTTGAAGGACCCTGAATACATAGGACAGCTGGCACGTAAAAAAGGGTATTACCTCCCTGAAGAAACGCCGATTAAGGTAGAGGGCTCAGGAAACTGACGAGTTTGGTCCATACGAAGGGATAGGCGCTCGATACGGTTCCAGGGTCATCGAATCCGGAAAAAATAGGCTCTATTATAGGGAGCAGCTCAGTTGACCTTGGTTTGAGGCATAAGGTATAATCAGTTTAGCACAGCATTGATTTTTGCATCCAAAAATCGGGTTGTATATTTTTAAGGGAGGATCATTTTATTCTATGGCAATTGAAGTGGGCACCAAGTTAGAGGGCAAGGTGACAGGCATCACGCATTTTGGAGCATTTGTGGATCTGTCAGGAGGTGTCACGGGTCTCGTTCACATCTCGGAAATCGCCGACAATTACGTCAAAGATGTCAACGACCACCTGAAGCTTAATGACGTGGTTACAGTGAAGGTCATCAACGTTGACAAAGACGGAAAGATCGGACTTTCAATCAAGCAGGCTGTTGACAAACCGGTTGAGCAACAGACGCAGTCGAGACCCCCGAGAGGTCCTAGACCGGAACGCAGTGGAGGAGATCGCGAACGTTTCGGTGGCGGCGGCGGAGGTGGTTTCAACCGTGACCGCGGAGGACGTTCCTTCAAGCCCGCAGCAGGCAAACCTTCATTTGAGGATAAAATGTCACGCTTCCTGAAAGATAGCGAGGAACGGATCTCTTCGCTCAAGAAGAACACGGAAGGCAAACGCGGAGGTCGCGGAGCTAAACGTGTCTAATCTGTTCAACCTGATTTAAAATATATACGTTCAAAGCCGTTAGCCCTCGGGCTGGCGGCTTTTTAGCGTTCTTTGCGATTTTTGCAGCTGCCCAGGCAGTAAATAAGAACATTTGTCGTCTACCATTTTTTACCGACAGCATTCCATGGCATTCCGCAGGTATTTTGTTTGAATGCTGCATCGCTTGGAACAGAAACGATTCAAAATCAGACAATCGCCTCCCTTGGATGGAGGAGCAAAAATCGGCGAAGCAAGCATAGGGACGGGGTTCTGCCGCACCGCGCAATCGCCGAGTCTTTTGTCGTAAATTTTTTATGGCCTGTCCAGTTATTGTGACAAACTATGTCTTTCATTCTATCTATAATCGGTACCAATGAGATGGAATTGAAAACATACGAATGGGGTGCCTTGGGATATGGAAAAGTGGAATGTCATTCAATTTCCGGGATGGAAAGCAGGGAAAGAACGTACGAAGGCGTGGGAGGATCTGTCCGGAAGAATCAAGCAATGGTTCAGCTCCCGCAAGGCGGTCCAGTTCGTTGCTGCACGGAAGTGGGTAATGCTGCTCACTGCGATGGGTTTTTTACTCGGGAAGGCGATGATTTTGAATGAACTGTCCCCCTTTGCCATCGCGTATTTTGCCGTCATTGCGTTTATGCGGAAAGACTATGTCATCCCTGTGGGCATTGCTTTGCTGGCAGGCAGCTTCTTCGCGCCCTTCCCGGTTGTGCTGATCGTTGCGGCCGAAATTGCCATTTTCCTGCTGCTCTACAAAGGTTTGTCCACATATGATCGCGCTGAATTATCCTATGCGCCGGCCATGGTGTTCATGACCACTTTTCTGGTCAAGCTGTTTGCCGTCGTGATCGGCCCTTCGTTCAGCTGGTATGCCATGATGATGCTGACGCTGGATTCGGTGCTCAGTTTCGTGCTTACCCTTGTGTTCATACAAGCGATTCCACTCTTCACGTTCCGCAAAAAAAAGCTTAACTTGAAAAGCGAGGAGATCCTTTGCTTGATCATTCTGCTCGCTTCCGTCATGACAGGCGCCGTAGGATGGACGATACAATCTCTCTCCGTGGAACATATGTTATCGCGATACCTAATTTTGATCTTTGCTTTGGTAGGCGGAGCGCCCTTGGGAGCTTCGGTCGGGGTCATAACCGGCCTGATCTTGAGCCTGGCTGATATGAGCGCCATCTATCAGATGAGTTTGCTCGCCTTTGCCGGGATGCTGGCCGGGATGCTGCGGGAGGGGAAACGCCCAGGCGTTATACTCGGCATGCTGCTCGGCTCATCTATTCTGTCTATCTACCTTGGCGGGCCTAATGACGTAATGAATTCGTTATGGGAAACCTGTGCAGCCATCGCCTTGTTCATACTTACCCCCAAAAGCATTATGGCCGCCATATCCAGATATGTGCCAGGCACGCAAGACCACACGAAGTCACAGCATGAGTATGCCAAACGCATTCGCGACGTGACGGCAGAGCGGGTTACCCGCTTTTCGCAAGTGTTCCGCCAGTTGTCCCGAAGCTTCGACCAGATGTCAGGGGCGGGCGAAGCCGTAAAAAATGAGGGTGGTATGGAGCATTTCATGAATGCTGTTGCGGAGGGCACCTGCGCGTCCTGCTTCAAACGTTCCCAATGCTGGGACGCCAAGTTCATTCAAACCTATAGGTATATGACTGACGTGATGAGTTCGATTGAGGCCAACCCCGAGATGACGGCAGAGCAGATTCCGGTGGGATGGAACCGGATCTGTGCCAAACCGGAGGAAGTGCTTGAAGTTATGCGTGCCCAATATGGACTGTATCAGCATGATTTGCAGTGGAAGCGGCAGATCATGGACAGCCGCCAGCTTGTTGCGGAGCAGTTGTCGGGCGTATCCCAGGTGATGGAGGATCTGGCGAGGGAGATTCAGCGGGAAAGCGAGGAGATGGTGCAGCAGGAGGAACAAATTCGGGAAGCGCTGGAATCATTCGGCCTGTCGATTCATTCCATCGAGATCATTAGTCTGGAGGCAGGCAATGTGGAAATTGAAATTGTCCACGCCTACACGCGGGGGTTTGACGAGTGCCGCAAAATGATCGCTCCGCTCATTTCGGAGGTGCTGGACGAGCACATTGCCGTCCTGCATGAAACGATGACCGATCCTAAACAGGGGCTGGCTACCGTCACCTTCGGGTCGGCCAAAACGTTTGAGATTACGACTGGAGTGGCCGCCGCAGCCAAAGGCGGGGATCTGTTTTCCGGCGATAGTTTCAGCACGGTGGAGATGGGGAACGGCACGTTCGCGGTAGCCCTCAGCGATGGCATGGGCAATGGTGAGCGGGCACGGATGGAGAGCAGTGCGGCTTTAAATATATTGGAGCAGCTGCTGCAATCCGGGATGGATGAAAAACTGGCGATCAAATCGGTGAATTCCATTCTGATGCTGCGGTCCCCTGAAGAAATGTATGCTACTGTCGATATGGCGCTCATTGACGAGTATTCGGCCGAAACCACCTTCATGAAGATCGGCTCAACGCCGAGTTTCATTAAAAGGGGACACGAGGTCATTCAAGTGTCGGCCAGCAATCTCCCGATCGGCATCATCAAAGATATCGAGGTCGATCTGGTGACCGTACAGCTCCAGCCCGGCGATATTTTGATCATGATGACAGACGGCATTTATGATGCACCCGGTTATGCCGTGAACAAAGAACTGTGGATCAAACGCCTGATTCAGGAGGTGAGCAGCGAAGACCCGCAGGAAGTGGCGGACTGCCTGTTGGAGAGCGTGATCCGATACCAGCAGCATGAGATTTATGACGACATGACCGTGATCGTGGCCAAGGTAGAGCACTACCATCCGGAGTGGGCCACATTGCGGGTCCCCGGAATTAGCCGGATGGAACGGCCGCGCACCGTAAGTTGAAGCCCGTTCCCTCTTGTTTGAAATCTCTTCAATCTGGCAATGCTAGTCATAGAATTGAAGAGTAACGAAACGGAGGGATACCGGATGAAGCAAATTCTATTGATTACCGACGGTTGTTCCAATGTGGGCACAAGCCCTGTGCTTGCTGCGGCTGAGGCGCATGAAGAAGGCATAACTGTGAATGTGGTCGGGGTTATCGATTATGGCACGATTGGAGAACTCGGAAGCCGAGAAATCGAAGACATTGCCAGAGCAGGAGGAGGGATCAGTCAGATCGTGGGCACCAGACAGCTGGCCCAAACGATGCAGATGATGACCAGAAAAACGGTGGTACAGACGATCCAACAGGCCGTTAACCGCGAGCTCACGCAGATTTTCGGAGAAAACTCGCCTAAAAGCGTGACCGATCTTGCGCCTGCGCAGCGGGCGCAGGTTGTTGAAGTTATGGATAACATGACGGAAACCGCTCCGCTGCAGGTTGTGCTGCTGATCGACGTCAGTGCAAGCATGAAGCCCAAGCTGCCTGCCGTGGAAGAAGGCATCCGCGACTTGATGCTAAGCTTGCAGGCGAGGGTTGGAAAGAGCCGGCTTGCGGTATTTCACTTTCCCGGCCGGCACAGCGGTGAAGAGGCCGTGATGGATATAGACTGGACGGACGATCCTGGCAGCGTGAAGTCGCTGTTTGGACGTCTGCAAATGAAAGGCGCGACGCCCACGGGACCCGCGATTCAGAGGGTGATTGATTTTTATCGTTATGGTACACTGGAGGAACAGCAGGAAATAGAAGGGAACTATCGCATTGAAAGAGAAGGGATGCTCGGTGACAACGTTGTCTGATGCTTCTTTCCCGCCGGGCACCGTCATTACGGGAAAATGGAATCGAAGCCGTTATACCGTCCGGAAGCTGCTGGGCAAGGGGGCCAACGGCATCGTTTTTCTTGTCCAGCGGCGGGAAAACGGGAAACATTATGCACTCAAAATGGGGTTCGATCCGGTAGATCTGCAATCGGAAGTCAACGTGCTCAAATCGTTTCAACTGCAACGCAAGCACGAGGCCTTGCAACAGAGCGGCATTCCTTCTTATTTAAAAGAGGTTGACGATTACTCCGTTGAGGGACGGGATATCCCCTTCTACGTGATGCGTTACGTTCGCGGCGAGGCATTTCATCACTTTATAAGGCGCCAGGGAACGGAGTGGACAATCGTTGTCGGTCTGCGGTTGCTGCAGAAGCTGTCCCAACTGCATCAGGCCGGATGGGTGTTCGGAGACCTCAAACCGCAGAACGTGCTCGTAACCGATTACGGCCAAGTCGAACTGATTGATTACGGCGGTGTAACATCGATGGGGCGCAGCGTCAAACAATTTACCGAATGGTATGATCGCGGATTCTGGAATGCAGGGAGCCGTGCTGCTGACGGGACTTATGATATTTTTGCATTTGCTTTATTGCTTATTCATGTGTTGGAGGGAGAAGAATTAAAAAGGCTGGCAGCAGAGGGGTTGCCGCAATTGCGGAGCGTCAATCAACTCGTTGCCCTGGTCATGCGCAGCGAGCGGATGAAGCCGCTCCAGAGCTGGACGGTCCAAGCCTTGCGGGGACAGTTCACCGATGCGGAGCAAGCGATTCGCGGCTGGAAAGAGATGATGGCGCGGCCGTCCAAGCTCCGCCGTTCGTCCAGAGGTGCGACGCCGGGCTGGCTTAAAAGCGCATTTGCCATTTCTATCATTATACTTATTGTGGCGCTCATCTATGCACTCCTGAACTGACTGATGCGAGTGCATATACATAACGCAAGGAAAGAGGAAGCAGGGATGGAAGCTTTAGGCTGGGACATGTTGGTGAAGACTGTGATGGAAGCAGCAGAAGAGCATCGGTTATGGGTTTCCGGGGATCGGATCGTCGTTGCGGTGTCCGGCGGACCGGACTCGGTGGCCTTTTTGCATATCATGCATGAAATCAGCACCCGCCATACGCCCCTTGAACTGATCTGTGCACATGTGCATCACGGGTTCCGAAAAGCATCGGACCAGGAAGCCGAGATGGTCAAAGAATTGGCGGGTCGGTTAGGGATTGCCTTCGAGTGGATCAAAGCCGATATTCCTTCATATATGAAGCTTACAGGCTTGGGTTCGCAGGAAGCTGCACGCGACCGTCGCTATGCCTTTTTGCATGAGGTCGCACGCAAATACGATGCATCCAGCATTGCGCTGGCTCACCATGCCGATGACCAGGCGGAGACGGTTTTGCTTCATTTATTGCGCGGCTCCGGGCTTTCAGGCCTGGCCGGCATGAGGTTTAAACGTCGCGAAAAAAATGTGGAACTAATTCGGCCATGCCTTCGTATAAACAAGACGGACCTTGTAGAAGCTTGTAATACACAAGGTTTCCCGTATGTGAACGACGAGTCGAACACCAACCGAAAATATACACGGAATGCCATCCGTCTGGATGTGCTCCCTTTCTTGGAGCAATTTAACGGACAGATCACGCCGTCTTTGAATCGTCTTGCCGAAATCGTGGGCGATGAAGACGAATTCATGGGGCAGGGTGCACTCGACGCATACAGCTGTCTAGTGCAGAAGAACGGCGGAAGGCAGACCTTTGAGTTGCCTTCCTTTTTGAAGTTACATGTCGCTTTACAACGGAGGTTGATTAAACTAATATTGAATTATCTGCCTTTGGACAGTGATTTTGTCGACTTTACCCGGATCGAAACCATTCGGCGCAAGGTCACGGAGAACGATTCGACGACCTGGAGTCTGGATCTGGGACAAACCTTTGTCTGTACTCGGGAATACGACAATATTTCCTTTGGCGTACGGAATGAAGTACAGGATCAATCTTATGAGTATCGTCTCGAGCGATGGAGCGGAGTTTGCGAGCTTTCGCTCATGGAGATTAATCGTCAACTGCGGTTATTCCCCCTGAGCCCCAAGGACTACCTTGCACCCGAATCGGCTGACGTGGCCGCATTTGATGCGGACGAACTGATCATGCCGCTCGTTGTGCGTTCACGGTTACCTGGAGATACCATGAAGGTCATGGGATTAAACGGAAGCAAAAAGGTGAAAAATATTTTCATCGACGAAAAGGTACCTCCCTCTGTCCGACCACGCATTCCTGTGGTATGTGACGGTGCTGGCAACATTATTTGGTTGCCGGGCGTGCGCCGGTCCAGTCTGGCTCCGGTGAAGGAGGATACTTCTGCCATTCTGTACATGACTGTAGGCGATTCAGCGATTCAGGGGTAGTGGTTATGGTTCAGGTAAGGCTTTCATAGTATAACTTAGGAGGTTCACGCAGTTGCAGAACGACATTCAGGAAGTATTGATCAGCGAGGAAGAGATTCAAAACAAGGTGAAGGAACTTGGTGCAGTATTGAGCGCCGAATATGCAGGTCGCAATCCTTTGGTCATTTGCGTGCTCAAAGGTGCGTTTATATTTATGGCTGATTTGGTTAAAAACATTACTGTACCCGTGGAGATGGATTTCATGGCGGTATCCAGCTACGGCGCTTCAACCAAATCGTCCGGCGTTGTCAAAATCATCAAGGATTTGGACGTATCCGTCGATGGACGCGAGGTCCTGATTGTTGAAGATATCATCGACAGCGGACTTACGCTCAGTTATTTAATCGAACTGCTGCAAGGCCGCGGAGCCAAATCGGTTCGCGTAGTGACACTCTTTGACAAGCCGTCCGGCCGCAAGGTCGAGCTGGAAGCGCATTATACGGGCTTTGACATTCCGGATGCCTTTATTGTTGGTTACGGTCTGGATTACGCCGAGAAGTATCGGAACCTCCCTTATATCGGGATCTTGAAACCAGAGGTTTACACCAGTTAATCTGTGCTGGACCCCAGCCCCGAGCGGCTTTTTTGCTTCTGTTGAGAAGCCATATCGGGCTATGTTAAAATAAATAAAGTGTCTCGAGAGGAGGTAGGGGATGAATCGGTTCATCCGGAATTCTGGTTTTTATTTGATTCTTTTTTTAGTTGTGGTGGGCATAGTCCAATTCGTCAGCAATGGCGGCGAAGCCACCGATAATCCTAGATATGATCAGTTGCGTTCGGCGATTCAGGCCGATAACGTCAAAGATTTGACGGTTCAGTTCGATGGACAGTCATTTCTGGTAACCGGTCATTACAGAACCAAGCCAGCAGAAGCCAAATCAGAAAATTTCTCGACGTACATTCCTCCTACAGACGAAGCGATTGGGGAGCTTGTAAAGGCAAGCGAAACCAATAATTTCGAGTTTAATCAGGAGCCCATGAGAGGTGACAGCATTTGGTTGACATTGCTGACCTCCTTTATTCCTTTGATCATTATGTTCCTCCTGTTCTTCTTCCTGTTTAATCAGGCTCAAGGCGGCGGCGGTAAAGTAATGAACTTTGGTAAAAGCCGTGCCCGTCTCTACAATGAAGAGAAGAAACGGGTCACGTTCGAAGATGTTGCCGGTGCGGACGAAGAGAAGCAGGAGCTTGTCGAGGTCGTTGACTTCCTCAAGGATCCTCGCAAGTTTGCGGCTGTCGGCGCACGGATTCCGAAAGGCGTATTGCTTGTAGGTCCTCCGGGTACGGGTAAAACTTTGCTTGCGCGTGCCGTAGCGGGTGAAGCAGGAGTGCCGTTCTTCAGCATTTCCGGTTCCGATTTCGTGGAAATGTTCGTCGGTGTCGGTGCTTCCCGTGTACGCGATTTGTTTGAAAATGCAAAGAAAAACGCACCATGTATCATCTTCATTGACGAGATTGATGCCGTGGGACGTCAACGTGGTGCCGGACTTGGCGGCGGTCACGATGAACGTGAGCAGACGCTGAACCAGTTGCTCGTTGAGATGGACGGTTTCGGGGCGAACGAAGGCATCATTATCGTTGCCGCAACCAACCGTGCAGACATTCTCGACCCGGCGTTGCTGCGTCCAGGCCGCTTCGACCGTCAAATTACGGTAGATCGTCCGGATGTTAAAGGCCGTGAAGCTGTACTGAAAGTACATTCCCGTAACAAACCGCTCACCAAAGATGTGAAGCTGGATGTGATCGCGAAGCGTACAACCGGATTCTCCGGTGCGGATCTGGAAAATCTCCTGAACGAAGCGGCATTGCTTGCGGCACGCCGTAATCGTAGAGATATTTCGATGCGTGAGGTAGATGAAGCGATTGACCGTGTCATCGTGGGTACGGAGAAGAAAAGCCGTGTCATCAGTGATCGCGAGAAACGCATCGTTGCTTACCACGAAGCGGGTCATACCATCGTAGGTTATTTCCTGGAACATGCCGATATGGTACATAAAGTGACCATTATACCGCGTGGACGCGCGGGTGGATACGTCATCATGTTGCCAAAAGAGGATCGCATGCTCGTCACCAAGCAAGAGCTTCTGGACAAAGTTACGGGTCTCCTGGGGGGCCGTGTAGCAGAGGAATTGTTCATCGGCGAGATTGGTACTGGCGCATATAGCGACTTCCAGCAAGCAACAGGTATTGTTCGCAGCATGGTAATGGAGTACGGTATGAGCGAGAAATTGGGACCAATGCAATTCGGCAGCTCGCAAGGGCAAGTGTTCCTTGGTCGCGATATCGGTCACGAACAAAACTACTCGGATTCCATCGCTTATGAGATCGATCAGGAGATGCAGCGTTTCATCACGGAATGTTATGAGAAATGTAAAGACCTGCTCGTGAAACATTCGAAGGAAGTTCACCTGATTGCACAAACGTTGCTGGAAGAAGAAACCCTGGAGATGGAACAAATCAAGCAATTGATTGAAACAGGATCCCTGGGCAATAAAGCTGCCAGCGACAATGGCAATGAAGGTACACCTAATGAAAGCGGCGAGGCAATCATTGATAATATCGGTGATGTGCGCGTTCGTATTCAAGGCAAGGATGATGTAGTGCCTGAGACACCAGCCGGAGATGTTCCCAACGAAGCTCCGAACCTGGATAAAGGCGATAGCACCGATCCAAGCGATGGTGGTTCGAAGCCGACATCCTAAGCATAATCATAACCGCTCGTTGTTAGCGCGGATTAAAAAGAGAGCCTTCCGGCTCTCTTTTTTTTGCAAAAATACATGAATGGATCAAGATAACGCAAATGGAGAGCTAGGACGCGAACCGGGCAGGAAATGGGCCGATACGTGGCAATTCTGTGGCGTTTTCATTAATTGACAGACTCGTGAACGTTGTGTACATTAGGTGTTAAACCGCTTGTGATTCGTTTCTCAAGCGAAAATTACGGTACACAACCTTATACAACACAGCGCTATGCGCTGTCCTGATAAAGGAGAGGATCGCAGGTGGAAGCTCTGGCATTAGAGCGCAAGGCTGAGATGAATCGGGAGCTGCGGGAGCGGCTGCTGCAGTTGAAAAAAGAACGTAACGCCATTATTCTTGCCCATTATTATCAACGTGACGAGGTACAGGAGGTCGCCGATTTTCGTGGGGATTCGTTCTTGCTTGCCCAGAAGGCAGCGCAGACGGATGCCGATGTCATTGTTTTTTGCGGCGTACACTTCATGGGGGAGAGCGCTAAGATTTTGGCGCCGAACAAAACGGTTATCATCCCGGACGAACGTGCCGGCTGCCCGATGGCAGATATGGTGAATGTGGACGGATTGCGAAAGCTGAAAGCACAGCATCCGAATGCCAAGGTTGTTACTTACATCAACTCTTCCGCCGAAATCAAGGCAGAAACCGATATTTGCTGTACATCAGCCAATGCGGTCAGAGTCATTCAATCTGTCGATTCTGACGAAATCATCTGGGTGCCGGACAAAAATCTGGGCCATTATGTGCAGCAGCACACGGACAAGAAAATGATTATTTGGGAAGGTTACTGCAACACACATGACATGCTGACTGTAAAAGATGTTGTGGAGATGAAAGCCAAGTATCCGAACGCCGAATTTGTCGTGCATCCGGAATGCCGCCCGGAAGTAGTGGCCATGGGGGATTTCGTAGGCAGCACAACGGCCATTCTGGAATATTGCAAAAATTCTACGGCCAAAGAATTCATCGTAGGAACCGAAGACGGAACAGGCTACCAGCTTCGTTTGGACAGCCCGGATAAACAATTTCATTTCGCGACCAAATTCCTCGTATGTCCAAACATGAAGGTCAACAACCTGAAGAAACTGGTGAAATGCCTGGAAACGATGAAACCGCAAATTTACGTACCGCCGGCCGTTGCCGATAAAGCCAGAGAATCGCTAGAGCGCATGTTACTCGTGAAGTAGCGTGCGCTACTCTTGCTCCAAGACAGGTGAATAACATGATACCGCAATATGTAGTAGATTTTGATATATCCCTGCTGCCGGTGCATGAAACGGATGTGCTGGTGATTGGATCGGGCATCGCAGGTTTGTTTACGGCCATCAAGGCGAGCGCGCAGAACCGCGTACTCATGATTACGAAGAAATCGTTGCTCGAAAGCAATACCCGTTATGCTCAGGGAGGCATCGCCGCGGTGATTGCTGAGGACGATTCGCCGGCATACCATCTGCAGGACACGATGGTGGCCGGGGCCGGGCTTTGTCGTCCTGAAGCGGTGGAAGCTTTGGTAAATGAAGGGCCCGACGGAGTCAAGGAACTGATCCGCCTGGGCACCTCGTTCGATCTCGAGGACGGCGAGCTGGCACTGACACAGGAGGGCGCGCATAGCCACCGCCGCATACTGCATGCAAACGGAGATGCGACAGGCTACGAAATTGTGCGTGCGCTGGCCGTTGAAGTGAGCGAGCATCCCGGCATCGACGTTTGGGATGAACACTTCGTCATCGACTTGATAACCGGGGATGGCGAGTGTAGAGGCGTGCTTGTGCAAAAGCCTGATGGAACAAGAGTGTTTGTGAAGGCAAAAGCGACGGTGCTCTGCTCAGGCGGAGCGGGGCAGCTGTATAGATACACAACGAACCCGGAAGTAGCGACAGCCGACGGGGTAGCTATGGCGTATCGTGCTGGCGCCATCGTTCGTGATATGGAGTTCATTCAGTTTCATCCAACCTCGCTCTGTTATCCCGGTGCCCCGAGATTCCTGATCTCCGAAGCGGTTCGCGGCGAGGGCGCGTATCTGCGCAACGTGAAGGGCGAACGGTTCATGGCGCGGTATCATGCGCAGCTGGAGCTTGCACCGCGTGATATCGTAGCAAGGGCGATCATTAGCGAGATGGAAGCTACGAACAGCACGTTTGTTTATCTGGACATTACGCATGAATCGGCAGAGATGGTCAAACACCGTTTTCCAACCATTTATGAAACCTGCATGCGTTACGGACTTGATTTGACATCCGATTGGATACCCGTCGCTCCTGCGGCCCATTACATGATGGGTGGCGTGAAGACGGATATGAACGGGGAGAGCAGCATTTCAAGATTGTTCGCTTGCGGGGAAGTCTCGTCCACAGGCGTGCATGGTGCAAACCGTCTGGCCAGCAATTCATTGTCCGAAGCGATCGTGTTCGGAAGCCGCATCGTCGAACGGATTTCTCAGCTGCCTCCGTTAACTGCACAGGAGGAAAACCATTCGAAAACAAGTTTCATCGGGAACCCTGATCCAAGAGTCAACCGGTTAACGTTAGATCAAAAACCTGTTTCCGAGCGGCGTCTACGGTTACAGAAGCTAATGGTAAGACAAGTCGGATTGCGGCGTAACCTGAACGGATTGCGCGAAGCCTCCGAGAAGTTGAAGCAGGAGATGGCCTTTTTTGAACAGGAGCTTGAGCAAGTTGAGGAAATGGAATATGCAAACCTGCTGACATGTGCCTGGCTGGTGACAAGCGGAGCCTTGCACCGGCAGGAGAGCCGGGGAGCTCATTATCGTGAGGATTACCCCGAACGTAATGACGCGGTTTGGCAGAGACACAGCCTGCAGCAGCGGGAACAAGCGATCGTGGAGGAATTGATGTCATGATACTCGATGGATATAATGAAGCACTGATTGAATCGATTAAGGGCTGGCTTCGCGAAGATGTCGGTTCGGGTGATGTAACGACAACTGTAACGATCCCGGAAGGTCATCAATCCAAAGCGGTGATCCATGCCAAGGACGATGGTATCGTTGCCGGAATCCATGTAGCCGAGCTTGTTTTCCGCGAGGTGGACCGAACGCTTTCTTTTGCCGCTAAAGTGAAAGATGGCGATCGTGTTACACGTGGAACGATTTTAGCCGAGGTTGAGGGCAGTACGCATCGTCTGCTGACGGGAGAGCGACTTGCCTTGAATCTGCTCCAACGCATGTCCGGCATTGCGACCCGCACGCGTATGTATGTGGACGCATTGGAAGGGCTGCCAACCCGATTGGTGGATACGCGCAAAACGACGCCGGGCCACCGCATGCTGGAGAAGTATGCCGTACGCGTCGGCGGGGGAGCGAATCATCGGTTTGGCCTCTATGATGCAGTCATGATCAAAGACAATCATATTAAAGGTGCAGGCGGTATCACTCAAGCGGTCAAACGGGCAAGAATGGCTATTCCGCATACAATGACCATTGAAGTAGAGACGGAGAACCTGGAACAGGTGCAGGAAGCGCTGCAGGCCGGCGCGGACATCATCATGCTCGACAACATGCAGCCCGGCCTGATGCGTGAAGCCGTCGCCGTCATTCGTGAGCAGGCCCCACATGTTAAGGTGGAGGCTTCAGGAAATGTATCTTTGGAGACGATCCGGGGAATTGCCGAGACGGGTGTGGATGTAATTTCGGTAGGCAGGTTAACCTATTCTTTCGAGAGCCTCGATATCAGCCTGGATTTAAACGAAAAGAAGGAGGGGTGAACCTCTTTGATTCTTGTTGTGGACGTGGGCAACAGCAATATCGTGCTTGGGGTATACCGGGGACGGGAGCTGCTCCATCATTTTCGCTTGAGTACCTCACGCCAGTCGACAGTGGATGAATACGGCGTATTGATTTATAATTTATTTCATATGTCCGGCATGTCTGCCCGAGACATTGAAGGCGTGATCATTTCATCGGTGGTTCCGCCGCTGGTGAACGTGATTGAAACGATGTGTGAAAAATACATCGGCCAAAAGCCGATGCTGGTTGGGCCCGGTATCAAAACCGGCCTGAATCTGCGATATGAAAATCCGCGCGAGGTAGGCGCCGATCGGATCGTTAATGCCGTGGCTGCCACCGCCAAGTATGGCGGACCGCTCGTTGTTGTCGATTTTGGGACGGCAACGACCTTCGACTGCATTGACGAGAAAGGCCATTATCTCGGCGGAGCGATCGTGCCTGGCATTCATATCGCCACCGAGGCGC
The DNA here is from genome assembly GCF_037969725.1 of Paenibacillus sp. FSL W8-0426. Classification (NCBI taxonomy): domain Bacteria; kingdom Bacillati; phylum Bacillota; class Bacilli; order Caryophanales; family Paenibacillaceae; genus Paenibacillus; species Paenibacillus sp. FSL W8-0426. The sequence goes on from NZ_CP150203.1 coordinate 67,663, forward strand.
TGTATGAACGGGCTTCGAAGCTGCCGCGCATCGAATTGGAAAAGCCCAAAAAGGTTATTGGCCGCAACACCGTACATGCCATGCAATCAGGCATTATTTACGGATATGCCGGCCAGGTCGACGGCATCGTGGAACGCATCTGCGCAGAGATGGACGCGAAGCCGACGGTGATCGCAACAGGGGGATTGGCATCACTGATTGCCGAGGAGACCCGCAGCATCGAGAAGGTTGATCCGCTGCTTACACTGGAAGGGCTGCGTATCATTTATGAACGGAACCGGGAAAGGTAAGGATAAGGACGGCAGACAGCGGGCTGGTGGACAGTCTGAAGTACGGGCCGTCTTTTCTGTCGCTTGCAGGAGCTTTTTCTCTTTATCATTGGATTGAAATCGGGTTCATTAAATAATTTAAACATCATCGATATGATGATGAAACAACTAAGGAGGCTGAAAAGCTTGGAAAACAACCATAAGCAAGACCGGCTGATTCGTGGGACGGCCATGGAGGGACGGGTCAGAGCCTTCGCCGTTCAAACGACGGCGTTGGTAGAAGAATTGCGCCGAAGACACGATACGTTCCCTACAGCCACGGCAGCGATGGGACGCACGGCAACGGCTGCGGCCATGATGGGCGCCATGCTGAAGGGCGAGGAGAAGCTGACGGTTCAGATCAAAGGAAACGGGCCGATCGGCCAGATTGTTGCCGATGCCAACGCCAAGGGCGAAGTGCGAGGATATGTACACAATCCGCATGTGCATCTGCCAAGCAACAGCAAAGGAAAGCTCGATGTTGCGGGAGCGGTTGGTACGGAAGGATTCCTTCATATTACCAAGGACCTTGGATTGAAGGAGCCTTACCGCGGCAGCGTGCCGATCATTTCCGGCGAGCTTGCCGAAGATTTTACCTACTATTTCGCAACTTCCGAGCAGACGCCCTCTGCGGTTGGTTTGGGTGTGCTGGTCGATCAGGATAGCTCGGTCATCGTCGCTGGCGGATTTATCGTACAATTGCTGCCAGGATTGAGCGATGACGAGATCTCAGCGATTGAAACATCCCTTGGCGAGTTGTCCCCGGTAACCACTTTGCTGGAGCAAGGAATGGAGCTGGAGGAACTGCTTCGCCAGGTGCTTCCGGACGTGCGTATTATGGATGGCATGGACATTCATTTCCGTTGCGAGTGCTCACGTGAGCGCGTGGAAAAAACGCTGATTAGTCTTGGGCAATCCGAGATGGAGCAATTGATCGAAGAAGATGGCAAAGCCGAAGTGGTTTGCCAATTTTGCAACGAAGCTTACCAATTTGATCGCGAACAGCTCGAGAGCATTCTAGAACAAGCCAAGAGCTGATTCGGGCGGGGGCACGCAATGACAAGTCAGGAAAAAGGGTTGTGGACGGCGGTAGTTGTCTTGACGCTCGGCATGGTGGTGATGGGGACCATGATGGTTATGCAGGGCCTCAGGCCACAACGCGAAGACGCGGATGCATCCGGCGAGAACGGACGGGGAGATGGCAATGTCATTGCAACAATCAATGGGGAAGTGATTACCGACAAGGAATGGACGGATGCGCTGAAGCGACGTTACGGAAACGAATTGCTGATTCAGATGTTGAATCGCAAAGCGGTGTATGCCGAAGCGCTCAACCGCAATCTGACGGTAACTCCTCGTGAAATTAGCCGGGAACTTAACGCGGCGATGGAAGGATACGACTCGGTGCAGGCGTATTTTGACGAGATGCAGTCCCAACTGGGCCTGACCAAAGAAGAACTGGAATTAGAGGCAGGCTACAAGCTGCTGCTGGAAAAGATCGCAACGATCGGCATCCAGGTGAGGGAATCGGACATTGAGGACTACCGGAGCAAACATGAGGAAGATTTCGTGACACCCGAGAAATACGATCTATCTCTTATCGTGGTCAAGGACAGGCAATATGCCGAGGATTTGGTGGATGCATTGAAAAAGGGCACCGACTTTGAAGAAACCGCGCGAACGGAATCGATCGACAGTTACTCGCGCGACTCCGGCGGGCGATTGGGTTGGATCGAACGAACGGATCCCTTTCAGCCTGAAGCGATCATGAACCGGGCCGAGCATATGCAAAAAGGCGAAATCGCAGGTCCCATTCCGGTGGAAGAAGGGTATGCGATCCTCAAAATGAATGACCGAAAAGAAAAAGAAGTTCCTTCGGACGAGGAGATCGTTGAAGAGATTCGCATGCAGCTCGCATTAAGTCAGGCAGATCCCCTTTCCGAAGTGGAAGAGAGACTGCGCGACAAATACGAAGCGGTCATCATTGCCGAAATTCCGGCTTCGTAAAAACCCGATTGTTCCCTCTTTGCAGCCTGCCGACAGCATTGTGATAAATAGACTCTTTTTGTGGGCCCAAATGCCCATGGAAAGAGTATTTTTTTTGGCACTCATATTGACAATAAGGTGTAACGTTGATAAGATGAAAATAGCAAATACCTACTTTTTTACTCGGATTAAACATGATTTGTGCTTATATACTTTTTGAAAAGAAACCTTCGGAGACCTGGCCTGCCAATGCGTTGTCGTTGACAGGATGAATATGAAGCAAGGGGTTTCCGCGGTTCTTCTATACAGCAACCAGAGGCTGGTTCAGCCGCAGAAGGGTCCCGCAGGACCAAGATTTACTCATCCAACCTAAGGAGGGCATTCATATGGCTAAAGTCGTTAATAACGTAACAGAATTGATCGGGGGAACTCCTCTTGTGCGTTTGAACCGCATCGTTCCGGAGGGCAGTGCCGAAGTATTCGTGAAACTGGAGTACCAAAACCCTGGCTCCAGCGTTAAAGACCGCATTGCCGTTAGCATCGTGGAAGAAGCGGAAAAGGAAGGCAAGCTGAAGCCGGGCGACACCATTATTGAAGCAACCAGCGGGAACACCGGGATCGGTTTGGCCATGGTTGCCGCAGCCAAAGGTTACAAGGCAGTGATCGTCATGCCTGAAACGATGAGTTTGGAGCGCCGCAACCTGCTGCGCGCATACGGAGCCGAACTGGTGCTGACGCCAGGGTCCGAGGGCATGAACGGGGCCGTTAAGAAGGCGGAAGAACTGCAGAAAGCCAATCCGACATACTTCATGGCAGAACAATTCAAGAATGAAGCGAACGTAAAAATTCACCGTGAAACGACAGGTCCGGAAATCGTGGAGGCCATCGAATCCATCGGAGGCACATTGGATGCATTCGTTGCGGGCATCGGTACGGGAGGAACGATTACGGGTGCAGGCGAAGTGCTTAAAGAAGCGTTCCCATCGGTGAAAGTATACGCGGTTGAACCGGCAGCATCTCCAATTCTTGCCGGCGGCAAACCGGGACCACATAAAATCCAAGGAATTGGCGCGAACTTTATTCCTGAAATCCTTAACCAAGAAGTGTATGACGAGATCATTCACATCGAGAACGATGATGCATTCGAAACTGCCCGCCAGGTGGCCAAGGAAGAGGGCATCCTTTCCGGTATTTCCTCCGGTGCGGCCATTCGTGCCGGCTTGCAGGTAGCCAAGCAGCTTGGGGCAGGCAAACGCGTTGTCGTGATCGTGCCAAGTAACGGTGAACGTTACCTCAGTACGCCATTGTACAACTTCGAAGCTTAATTTTATGCGCTGGATCGATCCTCCATGCCCGTGTATCGGGTGTGGGGGATTTTTTGTCTGGATGCTTTTAAAAGGGTCGACGCTTTAGTATACTATCAAACAATAGAACTTGCGACAGATGGAGGGCGGCAAACCGCGATGACAGAGCTGATGACAACATACGCCGATTGGATGGAGTGGGCCGTTCAGGACTGGACGATGCTGCCTTATATCATTCGGTCGGAAGGTGGCACGAAGCATGGCGGTTTGCCGCCGACGTGGGCTGAAGCGTGGCAGCAGGCCGCTCCTCATGCCATGGTTTTGGAGAACGGCAAGGGTGGACGCTATACGTTTGTGGGACTGCACCCGGTATCGGTGATTTCGGGAAAAGGAAGCGAAGCCGTAATCGAGGAGCTGGCCAGTGGAGAGCGGCGAAATGATCAGGGTAAGCCGCTGGAGGTTCTGCAGCGTTGGGCACAGCCCTATCGCGCTCCCCGAGTAGAGGGAGTACCCGGCTTCGCTGGCGGATGTGCAGGCTATCTAAGTTATGACGTGGCCCGCTCGCTGGAGAAACTGCCTGCACTAGCGAAGGATGATCCGGCATTGCCGGATTACTGGTGGATGCGTTTCGAAGAGTTGTGGGCCTACGATCATGAGTCTGGTGCGCTTTATTGCATGATCCATGTGCCGGCGCCTGTACAGCCGGAAGCGAATGACAGCGGCCTTCGCGCTGCGTTTGAAAAGGCGGAAGGCCGTGCAAAAGCGATGCAGCGACAGTGGTCGCAGATGATGGATGCGACGAAGTCGGACGAGCAGCAGCGGATTTTGGATCAACGCAGGCAGCGGTGGGCCGTGCAGCAGAACGAACCGGCGGACGCGGAAACGGAAGGTTGGCAAACCCCGTTTCCGCGGCAGGATTTCGAAAATGCGGTACAGCGGGTGCAGGAGTACATCAGGCAGGGCGACGTATTTCAGGTGAATCTGTCCCTGCGTCAACAAAAAGGATTGCAGTCTTCGGCTGAAGATATCTATGAATGGCTGCGGATCGTCAACCCGTCTCCATACATGGGCCTGCTGCGCAGTCCGGAATTTCAACTCGTCTGCGGATCGCCTGAGCTGCTCGTCAAGGTCGATCAGGGCAAGGTAAGCGCACGTCCTATTGCGGGAACAAGGCGAAGGGGCCGGGACCAGGCTGAGGACGAGGCGATGGCTGCGGAGCTGTTGAACAGCGAAAAGGAACGGGCCGAGCACATTATGCTGGTCGATCTGGAACGAAACGATATCGGCCGGATTGCCGCTTACGGTTCGGTGCGTGTTCCGGAGTTGATGACGATCGAGAGATATTCGCACGTCATGCATCTTGTCTCCCAAGTGGAGGGAATGCTGGCCGAGGGATTATCGGTGTACGATGTCATCGCAGCTACATTTCCTGGAGGCACCATTACCGGCGCGCCGAAGGTGCGAACGATGGAAATCATCGAGGAGCTGGAGCCTGTTCGCCGCGGGCCCTACACGGGCTCGATTGGCTGGATAGACTTCAGTGGAAACATGGAATTGAATATTGTCATCCGGACGCTTGCCGTCAAGGATGGCGTGGGTTACGTCCAGGCCGGGGCGGGCATTGTGATTGATTCCGACCCTTACCGAGAATACAGAGAGTGCCGCAACAAAGCCAGAGCGATGATTAAAGCCGTGAAGCACAGTGAAGAAGAGATTCAGAGCAGAGCATTGGTGGAACATACCGATTCCACAGAGAAGCAGTCCGGGCAGGCTGAGCCGGTCCGGGCCCAATAAGAGAGCCGTCTTCAAGCAGGACGGAAGAGGAGGAGCACGAGCGATGATCCTGGTTATCGATAATTATGATTCTTTTACCTACAACTTGGTTCAATATTTGGGCGAATTGGGGGAAACCGTCGAAGTAAGACGCAATGACGAGATTGATCTGGAAGGCATTGAGACACTCGCCCCGGATCACATTTTGATCTCTCCCGGCCCTTGTACGCCGAATGAAGCGGGAATCAGCTTGGCCGTTATTGAACATTTCAAAGGCCGCATCCCGATCTTTGGCGTATGCCTGGGCCATCAATCCATCGGACAGGCGTTTGGCGGCAATGTCATTCGCGCAGAGCGCATGATGCATGGCAAAACGTCGGAGATGTTCCATAACGGCACGTCCGTGTTTGCCGGATTGCCATCTCCGTTTACGGCAACGCGTTATCATTCCTTGATCGTTGAGCGCTGCAGTTTGCCGGATTGTTTGGAAATCACGGCAGAAACCGCCGAAGGCGAAATTATGGGCCTGCGTCATAAGGAATATGCGATCGAAGGTGTACAGTTCCATCCGGAGTCGATCATTACGGATCATGGGCACCAAATGCTGCGTAATTTCCTGGCAGGTCAGGTCAAGGCATAGACGATGAAATATGCCGCATTGAATGGAAAAGTCGTTCCCATGGCAGCAGCCGTGGTTCCGGTAACGGATCACGGCTTTTTGTACGGGCTGGGACTCTTCGAGACGTTCAGGACCTATCGGGGCGTGCCTTTCCTGCTGGAACGTCATCTGGAGCGGATGGCGGCCGGTTGCCGGGAGTTGGGCATCCCCTTCCATGTGACTGCGCCCGAGGTGGAGAGCTGGATTCGGGAGTTGATGCAGGCGAACGGATTGGAAGAGGCATATGTACGCTATACCGTTTCAGCCGGGGAGGCGCCGCTCGGTTTGCCTTCATCCGATTACGGAACGCCGAATCATATCGTCCTGGCCAAGGCACTGCCGCCCGCATCGTCTGAATTGCACGAACGCGGCAAAATGCTGCAATGCCTGAAGCTGCCCCGCAACACCCCGGAAGGGGCCGTGCGGCTGAAATCGCTGCATTACATGAACAGCATTCTAGCCAAACGCGAGCTGAGTGGATATGGCGAGGCGGCTCATGGCGCGGAAGGCCTTCAGCTGACCAGGGAGGGCTATGTGGCGGAAGGCATCGTGAGCAACGTATTTTGGATAAGATCGGGTGTCCTGTATACGCCGTCCATCCATACGGGCATACTGCCTGGCATCACCCGTGGAATGGTGTTGGAATTGGCGGGCGGGCGGAACATACCTTGCGAAGAAGGTTTGTATGCATGGGACAGCCTGCTGGAGGCGGATGAGATTTTCCTGACAGGCTCCGTGGCCGAATTGGTCCCCGTGACTTCGCTGCGTGATCCGATGGGTGAAGTCCGAATCATCAGCGACGGAAGAATAGGTCCAATTACAGCCAGGCTTCTTCGTAAGTACCGAGAGAAAGCGGGGTTAAATTCATGACGCTTGCACCAATCATATATGAACGAGATTATGCATGGGGGCCGGCCGGGCTAAAGCTCGGGGAACGGACGCTTATTATGGGCATTCTCAATGTTACGCCCGATTCGTTTTCGGATGGAGGGCGTTACAACAATGTGGAGCGCGCCGTCACTCATGCGCTTCAGATGATGGAGGACGGCGCCGACCTGATCGACATCGGCGGAGAGTCGACGCGTCCCGGCTCACAGGTCGTGACCGCCGAGGAAGAGATGAGCCGGATCGTTCCGGTGATCGAGGCGCTGCGCCGGGAAGCTCCGCATATTCCCATTTCGGTGGATACCTACAAGGCGGGCGTTGCCCGTGAAGCCATCCTTGCCGGAGCTCACATTATTAACGACGTGTGGGGGGCGAAAGCTGATCCGGATATGGCCCGCACGGCTGCAGAGCTGGGATGTCCCATCATTCTAATGCACAATCGGCAGGCGCGCGACTACACCGATTATGTGCCTGACGTCGTCCGCGACCTCCAGGAGAGCGTACGGATCGCAAAGGAGGCGAGCGTAAAAGAAAACCAAATCTGGCTGGACCCAGGTATCGGATTCGCAAAGGACCTGAACGAGAATTTGACGCTGATGTCTGCGCTTGGGGAATTGAACGAGCTGGGATATCCCGTTCTGCTCGCCACATCGCGCAAGCGGTTCATTCAGACCACGCTCGGCGTGGAGCCGGGCGATGCGGTGGAAGGCACGGCGGCAACGGTTGCCTTCGGCATCGCCCAAGGCTGCCAGATGGTTCGCGTCCATGACGTGAAGCCGATTCGGCGCACGGTGGACATGTGTGACGCCATGTTATACGCTTCTCCGGGCTTGCGGAGAAGATGAAACGGCGGTCTGCCTGGACCCGTCCGGAGGAAGCGCAGCGTTTTTGGGAAAGAGGAGAAGGTTGCTAACGGAATGCGTTTGATGAGTTTGGCGGACTGCATAAAGGTTGAAGGAGGATGAAATGATGGACCGGATGGTGTTGCATCGAATGGAGTATTACGGGTATCATGGCGTGTTTGAGGAAGAACGGAAACTTGGGCAGCGCTATTACATAGACCTGGAGCTGGATATGGACTTGGGGGAAGCCGGGCGTACGGACGACCTGACCAAAACGATAAATTACGCGGAAATCCACGAGCTCGTGAAGGGCATCGTCGAGAATACGTCATTCCAGTTAATTGAAGCATTGGGTGAACATATTGCATCTTCATTACTGGACACTTATACTAGTATCATTGCACTTACAGTCAAGGTGACGAAGCCGCATCCGCCGTTCGATATTCATTTTGGCGGCGTGACCGTGGAGCTTCGGCGCACAAGAAAGTGAGAACGGATATGAATGCACATTCGACCTCTGAATTTTCAGAGGCTTATATTGCTTTAGGGGCTAATTTGGGGGATCGCGAGCAGACGCTGCTTGAGGCGCTGAATTTGCTTGACGAACACCCGCAGATCAAGGTTCTTCGGGGTTCTGCGCTCTATGAGACGGAGCCGGTAGGCTACGTGGATCAGCCCGCTTTTCTGAATATGGCGGTAGCGCTCCAAACGAGCCTTCAGCCTGAGCAGTTGCTTACTGCGATGCTGGAGATCGAGAATCGGCTTGGCCGGGTTCGGGATGTTCGCTGGGGCCCTCGCACCGTTGATCTGGACCTGCTTTGGGTAAATGGGGAGACAAGGGATACGGAATTGCTGCAGCTGCCGCACCCGCGAATGGGTGAGCGGGCATTTGTGCTGGTTCCGTTGTCCGACATCGTGTCCGAAGGGGAGACTACAGGTTTGTACGACGTTGTACACGCATCGTTGTCTGCGCTGGATGGAAAGGGTGGAATTCGGCTTTGGAAAACATGCAACTGGCCAATCGCATCCGGGCATTCCGGAAGTTGAGAGGTTTGACGCAGCAGGAGCTTGCTGCAAAAACCGGCATATCGCTGGCTGTTCTGGGCACGATTGAGCGGGGCAACCGCGTGGTGACGGAAAAGGAGCTGGCACGGATCGTTGAAACGCTTGGGGTCAGCGCCAGCGAGCTTCAAGGGCAATAAATCGTATCTTCAGTTTGAATGACAGCTTGACGTTCGACATACAATGTTCAATTTTGAATCGCGGGTCTTCTGAAGGATGCCTGCAAAATGAAGGAGAGTGGGACAAGGGATGCTGAAAATAGGCAATATTGAAATGAAAAATCAGGTCGTGCTGGCGCCTATGGCCGGTGTCTGCAATCCGGCTTTTCGTTTGATCGCCAAAGAATTCGGAACAGGACTCGTTTGCGCCGAGATGGTCAGCGACAAAGCGATCGTTCACGGCAACAAGCGCACGCGCCAGATGCTGTTCGTGGATGAGCGGGAGAAGCCGCTCAGCCTGCAAATTGTCGGAGGCGACCGCCAATCGCTCGTAGAGGCTGCCAAAGTAGTCGATAAGGAAACCAATGCAGACATCATTGACATCAACATGGGATGCCCGGTACCCAAAATAACGAAATGCGATGCAGGGGCACGCTGGCTGCTAAATCCGGACAAAATCTACGAGATGGTATCTGCCGTAGTTGATGCTGTTGAGAAGCCAGTCACGGTCAAAATGCGTATTGGCTGGGACAGTGAGCATATCTATGTGGTCGAAAATGCCCTTGCCGTAGAACGTGCTGGAGGACAGGCAGTGAGCGTGCATGGTCGTACCCGGGAGCAGCTGTATACGGGAACAGCCGATTGGTCCCACATCAAAAACGTGAAAGAAGCCGTATCCATTCCGGTCATCGGCAATGGGGACGTAGCTACTCCGGAGGATGCGCGGCGCATGCTGGATGAAACGGGTTGCGACGGTGTCATGATCGGCCGTGCTGCACTCGGCAATCCATGGATGCTGTATCGTACCATTCAATATTTAAGCTCCGGGGAGCTGCTGCCTGATCCGGAAGCCGAAGAAAAAATTCGCGTGGCTATCCTGCATATGGATCGTCTCGTTGCCCTTAAGGGCGAAGTGGTCGCTGTACGCGAGATGCGCAAACATTTGGCGTGGTATCTGAAAGGGCTCAAAGGCTCCGCACGTATCAAGGACGTTATTATGGAAGGAACGAAACGTGACGAAATGGTGCAGATTTTGGAGAATTTCGTAAGTCAACTGCATCAAGAGGGGCCATCTGACGCTGAACGTGCCGTTGCTGAAAATGCATCCTAAGACGACGTTGTAAAACGTTTACAGCCATATGGGGAGTGACATTGACTTTTCGATGTCGTTCCCCTATAATTTCTCAGTATAAATTCGCCAATGTGTGTCATAAGGCTTAGTGCATCAGGGGAAACGTTCTGTTTCTCCGGAGAACTTCATATAGTTTTCAAGATATATGCGGGCGGGGCTTTTGAAAGACATCATGGGTTCCGTTGCCGTGCAATCAAATTATTCCCATGACAGGAGAATCGGTTGAGATGAGCGATAAGGAAGTTATCCTTACACAAGAGGGACTCAAGAAACTGGAAGAAGAACTGGAGACGCTGAAGTCTGTCAAGCGCCGTGAGGTGGCTGAGCGGATCAAGGTAGCCATCGGTTATGGCGATATCAGCGAGAACTCCGAATACGAAGATGCGAAGAATGAGCAGGCGTTCATCGAAGGCCGCATCATTACGCTGGAGAAAATGCTCCGCAACGCGCGCATCATCAACAATGACGAGATCGATACCGACGCTGTAAGCGTAGGCGCAACGGTAATCGTTGAGGATTTGGAATTTGGCGACACCATGGAGTATACCATCGTAGGTACGGCTGAATCCGATCCTTTGCAGAACAAAATCTCGAACGAAAGCCCTGTCGGAAAAGCGATTTTGGGCAAGAAAAAAGGTACGGTGGTTGACGTAAACGTGCCTGCAGGCGTTATTCAATATAAAATTGTAGATATTAAGAAGTAATATAATCAATGAAGCAGTCGGGAAATGAGGCAAAAGCTTCCTTAGGGGAGCTTTTTTCAACATGTCCGGCATGCATAAACATTGATGTACACTTGCATCCTGATACTGCAACATAAACTTCCGACAACCGTGGTCTGCCTTTTGCGGGAAACCATCGATGAACGATGTTCCCGGCATGAGAGGAAGCGCAGATTCGCCTTTGTCTGCAATGTAAATAAGGAGATGAATATAGATCATGACGGATGAAGTCTTGAATCAGGAAACCGAACTTAGCGAGCTTTTGCAAATTCGCCGCGACAAGCTGGACGAGCTCCGCAATCTGGGAATCGACCCGTTTGGCAAAAAGTACGTACGTACCGAGGAAGCCGGTTCTATTCTGAAGAAGTACAATGAACTGACGAAGGAAGAGCTCGAGGAAAAGCAAATCGAAGTCAGTATTGCCGGACGGATTATGGCGAAGCGGGGAATGGGTAAAGCGAGCTTTGCGCATATTCAGGACCTGAGCGGCAAAATCCAGATTTATGTTCGTCAAGACTCGGTGGAAGAGTCGAAATTTGCTGCATTCAGCCTGCTTGATCTCGGAGATATCGTCGGTGTTAGCGGTGTGGTCTTCAAGACCAAAACCGGTGAAACGTCTGTCAAAGTTAAAGATTTGGAAGTATTGTCGAAATCGCTCTACCCACTGCCGGATAAATATCATGGTCTCACAGATGTGGAGCTGCGTTATCGTCAGCGCTATGTGGACCTGATTACGAACCCTGAAGTACAACAAACATTCATTACACGTTCCAAAATCATTCAGTCGATGCGCCGTTACCTGGATTCCCTCGGCTATCTCGAGGTGGAAACCCCTACGTTGCATACTATCGCTGGTGGTGCCGCTGCGCGTCCGTTCATCACGCATCATAATGCGCTGGACATGGAATTGTACATGCGGATCGCAATTGAGCTTCATCTGAAACGTCTGATCGTAGGCGGATTGGAGAAAGTGTATGAAATCGGTCGTGTTTACCGGAATGAAGGGATGTCGACACGTCATAACCCTGAGTTCACGATGATCGAGCTGTATGAGGCATATGCCGATTATAAAGACATCATGCGTCTGACTGAAAATTTGGTTGCTCATATCGCCCAAGAAGTGCTTGGCACGCAGGTCATCCAGTACGGAGACCATCAGGTGGATCTGACGCCTCAATGGCGCCGTGTGACCATGGTTGATGCAGTCAAAGAAGTCGTTGGTGTAGACTTCTCCGTGCACATGTCGGATGAGGAGGCTCATCGTCTGGCCAAAGAACATAAGGTTCCGGTTGAACCGCATATGACTTTCGGTCACATCCTGAATGCGTTCTTCGAGCAATTCGTAGAAGAGACGCTGATTCAGCCGACGTTTATTATGGGACATCCGCTTGAGATTTCTCCACTGGCAAAGAAAAGTGATGTAGACCCGCGTTTTACAGACCGTTTCGAATTGTTCATCGTCGGTCGCGAGCATGCCAATGCCTTTACGGAGCTGAACGATCCGATCGACCAACGTCAACGGTTCGAAGCGCAGCTGCTGGAGAAAGAGCACGGAAACGACGAAGCGCATGAAATGGATGACGACTTCATCCGTGCGTTGGAATACGGCATGCCGCCGACAGGTGGACTGGGGATCGGCATTGATCGTCTCATCATGCTGTTGACCAACTCGCCGTCCATTCGCGATGTTCTGCTGTTCCCTCATATGCGTCCGCGTACGCAAGACTAGGAGTTGTACTGCAAGAGTCAAAGTATCGAGAGTCGGCGTTCTGCGAATAACGGCTGCGGTTAATAATAAGGGACGCATCCAGCGTTCATAATAGAAGAGGAACCTGCTGTTCGGCATTACCGCTGGCGCAAGTTCCTCTTTAGGTTTAATATGCGGTTTTTATTATGTTTTAGAAGAGGTGCCCTTTATGAAGTTCAAGCTTCATTTAGCCAAAATCCTGTCTCCTCCGTTAATCCTGGTAGGTGGATTTTTATTGATCATAACCATCGGTACCATTCTGCTTATGATGCCTTTTGCCAATCAGAGCGGAGTACATCTGCCATTGATCGATGCGCTGTTTACCGCGACCTCAGCTGCTTGCGTTACAGGGTTGGTCGTGGTGGATGTGGGTACGACGTTCAATCTGTTCGGCCAGATCGTTATTATGGTATTAATGCAGCTGGGCGGACTGGGGTTCATGACACTTGCAACCTTGTTTGCGCTTGTGGTGGGTAAGCGGATTTCCCTGAAGGACAGGCTGCTGCTTAAAGAGGCCATTAACGCCGACAGCATGGAAGGCATCGTGCGCATCATCCGCAAGGTGCTGATATTTTCGTTTACCATTGAGGGGATTGCTGCAGTGATATTGGCTCTTCGATGGGCGCTTGAAATGCCCTTTGGCCAAGCGGTTTATTACGGAATTTTCCACTCCGTATCTTTATTCAACAACGGTGGCTTCGACCTGTTCGGCAACAGTTTTCAATATTTTACGGGAGACTGGTTGTTCAACATTACTGCATCCGTTCTCGTCGTTTCCGGCGGACTGGGGTTTGTGGTGCTTAATGATCTGTTCGAGTATCGTAAAAAACGGCGTTTGTCTCTGCAATCGAAGCTGGTATTATCCGTCTCGGGTTCGTTAATCGGTATCGGTGCGCTTGTATTGTTCATTTTTGAGTTCACCAATCCCCATACGCTTGCTTCGCTTACATGGGACGAAAAGATCTATGCTTCCTTCTTCCAGTCCGTTTCGACGCGTTCTTCGGGTACAAGCACCATTGATATTACCGAAATGCGGCAGGCTACGCAGTTTTTCTTCATACTGCTGATGTTTATCGGGGCCTCGCCGGGCTCCACCGGGGGCGGCATCAAAACAACGACGTTCCTGATCATGATCGGGGCAGTGTATGCCATGATTCGAGGGAATCGGGATATCGTGTTTTTCCGACATCGCGTACCCAAGGAGCTGTTGATGCGTGCATTAACCATCATTATGGTCTCGTTGATCATCTTTATGATCGTTGTTATGCTTCTCCTCACGACAGAAGATGCGCCGTTTCTTGCATTGATGTTTGAAGCAGCTTCGGCGATCGGAACGGTAGGACTATCAGTAGGGGTGACCTCGGAGCTTAGCGATTGGGGAAAAATCATTATCTCCCTTACCATGTTCATCGGCCGGATCGGCCCGTTAACGATTGCGTATGCATTACGCCCTCGCAAGGAGAAGAGATTGTACCGCCATCCGGAAGGGCGAATCATTATCGGATAAACCAAATAACCGCAAAACCCGCCGAATTTCATCCAGGCATCAGCTCAGGTGAAATGTCGAATCGGGTTTTGCGGTTTTTTTTGTTTTCAGGGTCTGGTTTCGTCTTTATTACGTTTTACTGCATAGAGAGGATAGATGCAGCTCAACGATGTCCTCCAACAGTTGGGGTTCCATCTGCTCGGGATTCAATATGGCATGAACGGCAAGGCCGTCAATCAATGCGTATAAACGTTCCGTTTCCAGTTGTTCCTGCATATCGGGTTTGGCCAACCCGAGCTTGATTAAATACTGAATGACGGAGGAAGCGGTATAACGCAATTCTCCATATACCTGGTCTGCTAGCGATTTCAGCGCCGGATCTGTCTTGGATTTGGCCGTAAAAGCATACCACACCTCCATTTCGGCCATGTTCTCTTCCGTCGTCGGCAATACCTCAAGCAGCAGCCTCTTTGCATTTTCCAATGGCGGGCCGTTAAGGTCCAGTCTTTTAATGCGTTCGTGTACACGCTTCGAGACCAAGGTCATTGCATATAACAACAACTCGGACTGAGTGGAAAAATAGTGACGCATGGAGCCGGGCGAGATGCCGGCCTCTTCGGCAATTTTGCGAACAGAGGCTTGTTCCATGCCATCCCTTCGTATGACGCGCCATGCTGCCTCGGCTACGAGCAAGCGTTGTTTGTCGTGATCTACAATTTTAGGCATATACGAATTATATCACTATTGATTAATATAATACAATTGTGTTAAATTG
>NZ_CP150203.1:85000-137500 GCF_037969725.1 Paenibacillus sp. FSL W8-0426
ATACGTTCCCGGGTCTTGTACACACCGCCCGTCACACCACGAGAGTTTACAACACCCGAAGTCGGTGGGGTAACCGCAAGGAGCCAGCCGCCGAAGGTGGGGTAGATGATTGGGGTGAAGTCGTAACAAGGTAGCCGTATCGGAAGGTGCGGCTGGATCACCTCCTTTCTATGGAGAATCGTCTTCTGCGATGAAGACATTCAAATAAGCAGCTCAGCTGCACACTTACTCACTCGTTGCTCAGTTTTGAGAGTTCAAACTCTCAAACACATGCTCGTAACTTTCGACCGACACATTCCGTGAACGGCCCGAAAGCAAACGAGATTGTTCCTTGAAAACTGGATATCGAAACGAAAAATGCGAATTAGAACATTCCTTTTAGCTGAACTTGTGTCAAACAAGTTTCAATAAAACGGTAGATTGCATCTTACTCTTTATGAGTAACATGGTTAAGCTACTAAGAGCACACGGAGGATGCCTAGGCGCTAGGAGCCGATGAAGGACGTGGCGAACAACGATACTGCCTCGGGGAGCTGTAAGCAAGCTTTGATCCGGGGATGTCCGAATGGGGAAACCCAGCTGGCGTAATACCCAGTTACTCTTGTCTGAATACATAGGGCAGGAGAGGCATACCAGGGGAACTGAAACATCTAAGTACCCTGAGGAAGAGAAAACAATAGTGATTCCGTCAGTAGCGGCGAGCGAACGCGGAACAGCCCAAACCAGGGAGCTTGCTCTCTGGGGTTGTGGGACGTCTCACATGGAGTTACAAAGGAGCCGGTTAAACGAAGAGGTCTGGAAAGGCCCGCCATAGAAGGTAAAAGCCCTGTAATTGAAAGTCTGCTCCCTCCGAGACGGATCCCGAGTAGTGCGGGGCACGTGAAACCCCGTATGAATCCGGCAGGACCATCTGCCAAGGCTAAATACTTCCTAGCGACCGATAGTGAAGCAGTACCGTGAGGGAAAGGTGAAAAGCACCCCGGAAGGGGAGTGAAATAGAACCTGAAACCGTGTGCTTACAAGAAGTCAGAGCCCGATCTATGGGTGATGGCGTGCCTTTTGTAGAATGAACCGGCGAGTTACGTTCCCGTGCAAGGTTAAGGTGAGAAGCCGGAGCCGCAGCGAAAGCGAGTCTGAATAGGGCGACATAGTACGTGGACGTAGACCCGAAACCGGGTGATCTACCCCTGTCCAGGGTGAAGGTGCGGTAACACGCACTGGAGGCCCGAACCCACGCACGTTGAAAAGTGCGGGGATGAGGTGGGGGTAGCGGAGAAATTCCAATCGAACTCGGAGATAGCTGGTTCTCCCCGAAATAGCTTTAGGGCTAGCCTCGGAAAACAGAGTCGTGGAGGTAGAGCACTGATTGGGTGCGGGGCCCGCAAGGGTTACCAAGCTCAGTCAAACTCCGAATGCCATAGACTTACTTCCGGGAGTCAGACAGTGAGTGCTAAGATCCATTGTCAAAAGGGAAACAGCCCAGACCATCAGCTAAGGTCCCCAAGTGTGTGTTAAGTGGGAAAGGATGTGGAGTTGCACAGACAACCAGGATGTTGGCTTAGAAGCAGCCATCATTTAAAGAGTGCGTAATAGCTCACTGGTCGAGTGACTCTGCGCCGAAAATGTAACGGGGCTAAACACACCACCGAAGCTATGGCTTGATCTTATGATCAGGGGTAGGGGAGCGTTGTATAAGGGTTGAAGGTGTACCGTAAGGAGCGCTGGACATTATACAAGTGAGAATGCCGGTATGAGTAACGAAAAGATCAGTGAGAATCTGATCCGCCGAAAGCCTAAGGGTTCCTGAGGAAGGTTCGTCCGCTCAGGGTAAGTCGGGACCTAAGGCGAGGCCGAAAGGCGTAGTCGAAGGACAACAGGTCGAAATTCCTGTACCACCGTAAATCGTTACGAGCGATGGGGGGACGCAGTAGGGTAGTGACGCAGGCTGATGGATGCCTGTCCAAGCAGTGAGGCTGGTTAGTAGGCAAATCCGCTAACCGCAAGGCTGAGCTGTGATGGGGAGTGAAAATTACAGTAGCGAAGGTCATGATCTCACACTGCCAAGAAAAGCCTCTAGCCAGATGAAGGTGCCCGTACCGCAAACCGACACAGGTAGGCGAGAAGAGAATTCTAAGGCGCGCGGAAGAACTCTCGTTAAGGAACTCGGCAAAATGACCCCGTAACTTCGGGAGAAGGGGTGCCCCGGTAGTGTGAATAGCACGAGGGGGCCGCAGTGAAAAGGCCCAAGCGACTGTTTAGCAAAAACACAGGTCTGTGCGAAGCCGTAAGGCGAAGTATACGGGCTGACGCCTGCCCGGTGCTGGAAGGTTAAGGGGAGCGGTTAGGGAGTAATCCCGAAGCTGTGAACCGAAGCCCCAGTAAACGGCGGCCGTAACTATAACGGTCCTAAGGTAGCGAAATTCCTTGTCAGGTAAATTCTGACCCGCACGAATGGCGTAACGACTTGGGCGCTGTCTCAACGAGAGATCCGGTGAAATTTTAATACCTGTGAAGATGCAGGTTACCCGCGACAAGACGGAAAGACCCCATGGAGCTTTACTGCAGCTTGATATTGAATTTGGGTACGATCTGTACAGGATAGGTGGGAGCCTGAGAAGCATGAGCGCCAGCTTGTGTGGAGGCACCGTTGGGATACCACCCTGATCGTATCTAGGTTCTAACCTGGTGCCCTGATCGGGTACGGGGACAGTGTCAGGTGGGCAGTTTGACTGGGGCGGTCGCCTCCTAAAGAGTAACGGAGGCGCCCAAAGGTTCCCTCAGAATGGTTGGAAATCATTCGAAGAGTGCAAAGGCATAAGGGAGCTTGACTGCGAGACCTACAAGTCGAGCAGGGACGAAAGTCGGGCTTAGTGATCCGGTGGTACCGCATGGAAGGGCCATCGCTCAACGGATAAAAGCTACCCTGGGGATAACAGGCTTATCTCCCCCAAGAGTCCACATCGACGGGGAGGTTTGGCACCTCGATGTCGGCTCATCGCATCCTGGGGCTGAAGTAGGTCCCAAGGGTTGGGCTGTTCGCCCATTAAAGCGGTACGCGAGCTGGGTTCAGAACGTCGTGAGACAGTTCGGTCCCTATCTGTCGTGGGCGTAGGAAATTTGAGAGGAGCTGTCCTTAGTACGAGAGGACCGGGATGGACGTACCGCTGGTGTACCAGTTGTTCCGCCAGGAGCACCGCTGGGTAGCTATGTACGGACGGGATAAGCGCTGAAAGCATCTAAGCGTGAAGCCCCCCTCAAGATGAGATTTCCCAGTATGTAAGACCCCTTGAAGACGACGAGGTAGATAGGCTGGGGGTGGAAGTGCAGCAATGCATGGAGCTGACCAGTACTAATCGGTCGAGGGCTTATCCAAGAAATGCAGGTTCTAAGATCGCAAGTTTCGTTTCGAACCCAGTTTTCAGAGAGCAATCTCTGAGTGAAAAACGGGTACATCACTTGATGTACGGATCGTTTTTCAATCCAAAGCAAAATCGTTTGGTGGCGATGGCGGAGGGGTTCCACACGTTCCCATCCCGAACACGACCGTTAAGCCCTCTAGCGCCGATGGTACTTGGACCGCAGGGTCCTGGGAGAGTAGGAAGCCGCCAAGCGAAGAACCACTGCCGATGTAATCGGCGGTGGTTTTTATTTTTTTATAGATATATTTAGTGAATTTATGCATCAAAAAAAGGCCTTATTATATAGTACATTTTGACAAGCAAACCATTTCAAACGGAAAGAGTGATTTGTCTTATCTTTCCATTTGTCCTCAGTGTACATACATATGTGTTCAACAGACGGTACACCCTATAGAAGAGGGCGGTTTTCCTTGACAGTCTAAATAGCGCTTTGCTATCATGGCAATAATAAATTTTTAAGTAACGTACTTTTTAGGAACATACAGCCTGGAATCAACAGATTTTGGACCGTAAAGCAGAGCACATATTAAGGAGGAACACCCGCGTGTGGGAAGACAAATTTGGTAAGGAAGGCTTGACCTTCGACGATGTTTTGCTGGTGCCACGGAAATCCGAGACACTGCCTAAGGAAGTAGACGTATCCGTTCGTTTGAGCGATAACGTGAAATTGAACATCCCTTTGATCAGTGCCGGGATGGATACCGTTACAGAAGCAACAATGGCAATTGCCATCGCTCGGGAAGGCGGCATTGGTATCATCCATAAAAACATGTCCGTCGAACAACAGGCTGAAGAAGTGGACCGTGTTAAACGTTCCGAGAGTGGCGTCATCACCAATCCGTTCTCTCTCACTGCCGATCACCTGGTATCCGATGCCGAAGCGGTTATGGCTAAATACCGGATTTCCGGTGTGCCGATCGTGGATGCCGATCAAAAGCTGGTCGGTATTTTGACAAATCGCGATTTGCGTTTCATTCACGATTACGGAATCAAAATCAATGATGTAATGACTCGTGAAAACCTGGTAACTGCTCCTGTCGGCACAACGCTGCAAGAAGCCGAGGGGATTCTGCAGAAGCATAAGATCGAGAAGCTTCCTTTGGTGGACGAGACGAACACCCTTAAAGGGCTCATCACCATTAAAGATATCGAAAAAGCAATTCAATTCCCGAACGCAGCCAAAGATGCTCAAGGACGCCTGCTCGTCGGCGCAGCGATCGGCATTTCCAAAGATACGTTCGAACGTGCCGAAGCATTGGTACAAGCCGGCGTGGACCTGATTACGGTTGATTCCGCTCATGGCCATCACATTAATATCCTAGATGCGGTTCGCCAACTGCGTGAACGTTTCCCGAACCTGACCATTGTTGCAGGCAACGTTGCAACGGGTGATGCAACACGCGACTTGATCGAGGCAGGTGCTTCGGTAGTCAAAGTGGGTATCGGCCCGGGTTCGATCTGTACAACCCGTGTTATCGCTGGAATCGGCGTTCCGCAAGTAACGGCCGTATACGATTGCGCAACGGTTGCACGCGAATACGGTGTACCGATCATCGCCGACGGCGGGATCAAATATTCCGGCGAGATTACAAAAGCTCTTGCTGCCGGGGCTCATGCAGTTATGCTGGGAAGCCTGTTTGCAGGTACGGAAGAAAGCCCGGGCGAGTCGGAGATTTATCAAGGACGCCGCTTTAAAGTATATCGCGGAATGGGTTCCCTCGCTGCCATGAAACAAGGCAGTAAGGACCGTTACTTCCAAGATGACGACAAAAAGCTCGTTCCTGAAGGGATCGAAGGCCGCGTTGCTTACAAAGGGCCGATCTCGGATACGATTCACCAGTTGATCGGAGGTCTGCGTTCCGGTATGGGATACTGCGGGACAAGCAACCTGGAGCAGCTGCGCAACGATACGGCGTTTATCCGCATTACCGGAGCAGGGCTTCGCGAAAGCCATCCGCATGATGTACAAATTACAAAAGAGGCACCTAACTACTCCTTGTAATCAGAAGGGTGTCATTTATTCCCAAGGCAGGCTCGGCGATTTTCGCCGGGCTTGTCTTTTTTTGCGGATACCCCTGTGATAGAATAGTAAGGGTGGTTACGGACCATGGGCAAACGAGGGCGAAGCGACATTGTTGTTAAAATTGCCCGGACAAGCCTGTGGCGTTTTTATGAAGGGTTTCTCGTTTATTGAAGTCCTTCCTGCATGGGCCTTATCAAGAGGCACCGATGCAGTTTCTGTTTTATCATTATGAAGCGCATATGTCCTTCTACATAAGCATGTAGATATGCTGATTAAGTGACGATCGATCTTGTACTTTCAGAGCGACGGCATCGCTCTTTCGATACAGCGCATATACAAAGAAAAAGATTCACACCAACATCTGCACGGTTCAGGGCAAAAAAATATCACAGTTCAAGCTGTTCCACAGCTTCGGATGTGAAGGGAGAATTCACTACATTGAAAGCTAAACGAACGAATAAAAATAAACGCCAATTGCTCAAAAAAAGCGTAGCGTCGATGATGCTGGTCAACATGCTCTGCATGTCCGCGGTCATGCCGGTCATGGCGGCAGCGAATAATTCGGGTCAGGTTCTTACTGCGGCAGCTACCAAAACACAAACGGCAAAAGCAGCACAGATTCCATCCGTGGATTCCCTCGGGCTGAAGGTTAAATCGGCGATTCTCATGGAGGCCTCCACAGGGGAAGTTCTTCTGAATGTGAATGCGAATGAAGCTATGCCACCTGCGAGCATGACCAAAATGATGACGGAATATATCGTGGCTGAACAGGTCAAGCAAGGAAAATTCAGCTGGGATGACGTCGTTGAGGTTAAGGATAACGCAGCAAAAAGTATCGGTTCCCGCATTTTTCTGGCCAAAGGGGACAAGCATACAGTTAAGGAGCTGTACATCGCGATGGCTGTAGGCTCGGCAAATGATGCTACGGTTGCGCTGGCGGAATATGTCGCTGGCTCTGAAGCCGAGTTCGTAAAAATGATGAACGAAGAAGCACAGCGTATGGGCATGAAAGATACGTATTTTATTAACTCTACAGGTCTTGACCGTGCTGACATGCCGGAGGATTACCGTCCTGCCGAAGACAAGGAAACGGTGATGTCGGCGTATGATGCGGCGATCCTATGCAGATACATCATTAAAGACCATCCGGACTATAAGGATTTTACGACGATTCAATCCTACAAATTCCGTCCAAACGACAAGGCGCCAATCATTAACTACAACTGGATGCTGGAAGCAAATAAAGATATCACCAACTTCAAAAGCTTTGCTTACGAAGGTTTGGACGGCATGAAGACAGGTCACACTACGAAAGCAGGCAACAATTTCACGGGAACTGCTGAGCGTAATGGATTGCGTTACATCAGCGTAGTAATGGGCACCACTTCTGAAGCAGCACGCTTTACGGAAACACGGAAGGTACTGGATTATGGATTTAACAATTTTGAGGTCAAGCAGGCAGTTGCTGCAAAAACAAAGGTAACCGGTCTGGAATCCGTTCCTCTTAAAAAGGGGAGTGAAACAACAGTTCCTGTCGTGACCGATAATGCGGTAAGCTTTGTCGTTCCGAAGGGTACGCAGAACCTGGATGTTACGTTCAAGACGAACGTATCGAACGATAACGAACTGGTGGCCCCAATCAAAGCAGGAACCAAGGTTGGAACGGTAACCTACACCTATAAAGCGGACGGCATGGAGCCTCAGGAGAAAACGGTAAACCTGATCACGGCAGAAGACGCGGAAAAAGGCGGATGGTTCCGGTTGTTCTTCCGTGCCATTAAAGATTTCTTCGTTGATCTGTTCGACGGAATCAAGAACCTCTTCTAACGAGCAGGGCCGATCCGAACCATCCATGAATATTACGCAAAGGTGGCAGCAGAGGATAAGCCTTCAGCCGTTTGCGTGTTATTCGATCGGATGGATTGTAACTTGGTTGGTTTTCCGGTAAAATATCAAGTTAGGATTCTACGTATAATCTGATGATTTTCCAGCTTAAACACAGTAATGAAATCTCCAAACTTGCCCCTTCCGAGCGCATGCAGGATCGTGGCATGTAAGGGAAGGAAAATGCGAAAATGAAGATTGGCGTTTTGGCACTTCAAGGTGCGGTAACCGAACATATACGCAGCATCGAACTTGCCGGGGCAGAGGGCGTACCTGTCAAGCAGGTTGAACAATTGGCTGAATTGGACGGCCTGATCCTTCCTGGCGGAGAGAGTACGACGATAGGCAAGCTTATGCGCAAATACGGCTTTATGGAGGCCATTCGTTCTTTTGCAGCTGAAGGAAAGCCTGTTTTCGGCACATGCGCGGGATTGATTGTTATGGCAGAGCGTATAGCTGGACAGGAAGAGGCTCACCTGGGCCTTATGGACATGACGGTATCCCGGAATGCGTTTGGTCGTCAGAGGGAGAGCTTTGAAACGGATCTGCCTGTCAAAGGCATTGAAGGACCGGTAAGGGCCGTATTTATACGCGCGCCTTTGATCGAAAGCGTAGGGGAAGGGGTAAATGTGCTTTCCACCTATAACGACGAAATCGTCACAGCTCGTCAGGGGAACTTGCTGGCATGTTCCTATCATCCGGAGCTTACGGACGATTATCGTCTGCATGCTTATTTTGTAGACATGGCTCGTTCCGCTAAGAATGCTGTACCTAACCATGAATAAATAATGCACAACCTATGATCTCCCGATATCGATCACCCCTGTGATGGTTATGCCATTGCTCAGGAATTGTATGTGATCAGATGCCTGATGTTGCCCGTATCTGCTTGATGAGACAAAGCGGGGATCGCAGCGTGGGGTATCTTGTCACCGGGAGATAAAGGTTGTTTTTTTGGTTCCATGAAAAGCGAAGTTATAAGGGCTCCCTAATAATGCCGATAAAAGAGTAAGGGGCTTATTACGCGGAGGATTTAGGAGGGGTAGTAGTGCTTGATGTAAGAATTTTGCGAAATGAATTGAATCGAGTGGAAGAAGCGCTTAACAACCGCGGCAAGTCGTTGGACCTGATCTCGGGGTTCACCGAGTTGGATACCAAGCGCCGCGAGCTTCTGCAGGAGAGCGAAGCGTTGAAAAACCAGCGAAACACCGTTTCCGCCGAGGTGGCCAAACGCAAAAAAAACCGTGAGAATGCGGATGAACTCATCGTTGAAATGCGTGAGGTTTCTGATCGGATCAAAGCAATGGATGAAGAGGTTCGCGAACTGGAAGCCCAAATCAATGACCTGACCATGGCTATTCCCAACATTCCAAACGAGAGCGTGCCGGTGGGCGCATCCGAAGAGGATAATGTGGAAATTCGCCGCTGGTCCGAACCGAAAAGCTTTTCTTTTACACCAAAAGCACATTGGGAAATTGCGCAGGAGCTGAACATCCTTGATTTTGAAGCGGCTGCGAAAGTTACAGGTTCCCGGTTTACTTTCTACAAAGGGCTTGGAGCACGTTTGGAGCGTGCACTGATCAATTTCATGATGGATCTGCACAGCGATCAGCATGGATACGAAGAAATCTTGCCTCCTTATATCGTCAACCGAGATAGCTTGTTTGGTACAGGCCAGTTGCCAAAGTTCGAAGAAGATTTGTTCAAACTGAAGGATACCGAATATTATCTGATTCCGACAGCGGAAGTTCCCGTCACGAACTATCATCGCGAAGAAATTTTGAACGTGGAAGATCTGCCGAAGCATTTCGTGGCGTACAGCTCTTGCTTCCGTTCCGAGGCCGGCTCCGCCGGTCGAGATACACGCGGTTTGATTCGCCAGCACCAGTTCAACAAGGTGGAGCTGCTCAAACTCGCGACGCCAGAAACCTCGTATGAGGAATTGGAGAAAATGACCCAAAATGCGGAGCGCGTGCTTCAATTGCTTGAGCTCCCTTACCGTGTTTTGACGTTGTGCACAGGGGATATGGGCTTTACATCTGCCAAAACGTACGATCTAGAGGTATGGTTGCCGGAGAGCAATACGTACCGTGAAATTTCTTCTTGCTCCAATTGCGAGGATTTTCAGGCACGCCGTGCCAACATCCGCTTCCGCAGGGAGGCTAAAGCGAAGCCGGAATTCGTACATACCTTGAATGGTTCCGGTCTGGCGGTTGGCCGTACCCTTGCAGCAATCCTGGAAAACTACCAGCAAGAGGATGGTTCGGTTGTGATCCCTGAGGTTCTTCGCCCTTATATGGGAGGCATTAGCGTAATCACCCGCCGTTCGTAGGCAATAAAAACCAAGTGGGGATCCGGCGTAACATTTCGTAATAAAACGCCGGATTTTAATCCCACATGGAGCAAAGTAAAAGGGTTGCTTCCGCATATAATGATGTGGTATGATAAGTTTCGTGGCAACTTTATAGTTCTTTATAACCTGGAGAGATACCGAAGCGGTCATAACGGGGCGGTCTTGAAAACCGTTAGAGTGCAAGCTCACGTGGGTTCGAATCCCACTCTCTCCGCCAACTTATAATAATGACAAGGATTTGGGCGTATATGCCTGAATCCTTTTTTGATTTTCTTGGCTTTATAACGCTAACGGCAGCCTTCCATTCGCGTTCGAAGCAGATGCATAAAAACATGCTCAACGCCGCAACTTATAGGGGTGGAGGTGGTCAATAATGAACCGCGAGTTGAACATGGATCAAAATGAGCTTGTGGACGCTTGGCAGGAAGTGCTGCCCCAGGTCTTGAATGTAGGCGATCAGGCACAGGTAATGGCCGATGAAGCCGATCAGCAAGCGATACGCATACACATCGAGACGGCAGGGCATCAGATGTATTCCTTCGACTTTAAATGTGCTTACGTGGACTCGCGTGAAGTCGAGGTCCAGCTCGTGGACGTTGAACGGGATGGCAGAACTACCGATGAGCGCACCGAATCCATACAAGAACTAGCTTACGACTATAAACGTCACATCCATGAATGTGCCCAGTCTTTGCAGTCGAAAACGAACCGATAACTTGTGATCCAAAGGAGTGAGGAACTTGAGCAAAGCCAAAGCAGGCGTGGACAAAAATTTGCAAAACGTTGCCGCCGATCTGGAGCAGACTGTCGTCAATAGCCATCATGCCCAACAGATACAGCAGGATACCAACGACCGTCGCCATCAGGATTCCTTGAATCATGATAAAACGGAAGACATGGACCCATCCCATTCCTAATCTCTTGTACTGGAGGTAACCATATGAGCAAACCAAAGGCTGTGCCCGTACCCGAAGCTCAAGATTCCGGACAAAATCATCGGGATTCACGCAAGGATTCGACCATGCAAGAGCCATTGTCCGGGTCGAAAAAAGTAAAAAACCGGAACCATGTGGGTCACTTGAATCCTGAAGGCTAGGCAGAATAGCAGAATCAAAATATAACGGATTTTATATATTTAGCAAGACATAAAACTCTGGTTACCTAACCAGAGTTTTTGCGTATTAATACATATACCTTGGGATGGTAACGGTGCGCGCCTAAACCTAACATAGGTCTTTCTAGCTATTTTTCCGTGTTGGGACACAAATTTCCCAAAATGTGTTTCCGTTTTTCAATTTATGGTTTATCATTGAACTTGAATTGCTTTTTTGGGGGCAGACACACGAGAGGAGAGAAACAAATCAATGACAAAACGTATGGGGGCGCTTCTTCTTACATTGCTGTTGACGGTATCTTTGGCATTAACCGCATGCAGCAGCAAACAAGAACCGAAAGAAGCGTTAAAAACAGCAGCAGCGAACGCATCTAAACTGACTTCGTATGAGATGAAATCCAACTTTACCATTAACGAACTGAGCTATAAACCACAGGACCAATCGACGCAGGATCCGACCGTAACTCAATTCATGAGCATGCTGAAGGATGCCCAGCTGAATATTACGGGTGTATACCAAGCTGAGCCAATGCAAACCGAAATGACTTTAGGCATCGAGCTTAAAGGCGACATGGGCATGACGTTCAACATCCCGATGGTCTTAACTGCGGAGAAAATGTATGTTAAGGTTCCAAGCATTCCGTTCTTGCCGATTCCGGAAACGTTGGTAAACAAATTTGTCGAGATTGACCTGAAACAGCTTGCTGAACAGGAAGGTACCGAATGGAACCCAAGCGCGATGGATGCGGCCAAAACGCAAAAGCTGAGCAACGAATTGATGGATGCCGTACTTAGCGAGTATGACCAAAACAAGTTTTTCAAAAACCTCGACACCAAGGATGCAAAACTGCCTGAAGGCGTAGATGCAAAACAAGTGGTTCAATTCACGGTAAACAATGACAACGTGAAGGAAGCCGTTACCGTATTGGTAACCAAAGCTTTGCCTAAAGTGATCGACATTATTTCCAAAGACGAATATCGCGAAGTGCTGCAACTGACGCAAGAAGATATCGATCAAGCTAAATCGGATTTGAAACTGACCGAGGAAGATAAAGCGGAGATGGAAAAGGATCTGGATAAACTGAAAGATGTACTGACCATCAATGCGTTCAACATCGATTTTGCCCTGGATAAACAAGACTTCCCGGTATACCAAAAAATGAATGCAGACGTTCTGATCAAAGATCCGGATACGAAGGATGAAATCAAACTTGCATTTACCGCATCGAATACGTATACGAAAATCAATGAAAAACCAGCATTCCAAATTAACATCCCTTCTGGCGATGACGTCATCAAAATGGATGAGTTGGAAGAACTGATGAATAGTTCTTACGGCTACTAAGCCTATCTGAAATAAAAACAAACCGTCTTTTCGTAAAATGAAGGAGTGCTCCTTCATTTGAACGGAGGCGGTTTTTTTCTATACAAATGGGAAAGGCGAGAGATAAACTAAATAAAAACAATATTACGCAACGAAACAGGAAGGAGAAGGCAAGCATGACCCTTGGAGATGAACAGCTTGCGCTGGAATTCGCCCGGCATCCTGTTCGTGTTTACGGTGTTTATCGCACGTTACTGGAAGCAGAAAAATACTATGATGGCCACAAAGAAAAGCGAACCGAGAAATGCGCATTGCTCTTGGTGCTTAATGGTCGGGCGGAATTTCGTTTTACGGATATTCAGGGCCAACTGTGCAGGCTTTCACTACAGCCCGGGAATTCCTTTATTGGTGGTTTGAATATGAATTTGGAAATTCAGGTTGGGGAAGAAGACTTCGAATATGTACTAATTCATTATATGCCAGTATCCTTAATGGAGGGAGGGGGTTATCCGGCCCATACGCATATGATCCAGGAAATCAATATGGATCAGAACGACTCTGAGGTGAGACTGCAGGCAGAGCTGATGCTGGCCCTTCTTGAAGTAGCTGCGAAGCCGGGGCATATGGAACAGTTGGAGAAACAGACATTGTTCTATCGTTTGCTCGAATCGGTGCTGCGCGCATCAAGGAACACCCGGAATCGGGAGAGCGGCAGAATAATGAATGCGGCGCAGGAGTTTATTCATCGTCAATACATGGAGCCGTTGACACTGGAAGGCTTGGCGGCGAGGTTCGGGATGAGATCCAAATATTTTTCTCACAGATTTCAACAGTATTCGGGAATGGGTCCGATGCGCTACCTTTCTAAATATCGCTTGAATCGGGCACGGGAACTACTTGAAGTAGGCAACTATAGCGTAAAGGAGGTTGCGGCCAAGGTAGGTTATGCAGACCCGTATTACTTCAGCAGGGTTTTCAAATTGCATATGGGCTTGGCGCCTTCTGAGATAAAAAAGAAGGGTAGGGAAGGGAAAAATCCATCCTGAATCGGACGATATCCATTGTATAAACAAGCTTCATCCGTATAATTGATAATGATAATTGTTATCATATTCGAGTGCGATACACACTGGAGGAATAATACGGATGTACAGAAAAAAGTATAAAAATAGAGGATTATTAGCTGCTCTCATCGTTTTGGTCTTCATGCTGGCGGCTTGCTCGGGACAATCGGAATCGGGTCAAACGCAAACAGATACACGACAGAGCGCTAACGAGAAGGCCGAAAACTCGAAAACCTCGGTGGATCCGGAATCGACGGAAGAGGCAAACGTAACTTATCCACGTACGATTCAGGATGCTCGTGGAAGCGTAACGTTGGAACAGCAGCCGAAAAGGGTAGCTCTCGCTCATTGGGGATTGAGTGATGATCTGTTGGTTTTTGAGCTGGATTCGATCGCCATCACGCTTCCATTTACGAAGAACCAATCTTTGTTGGATAGCGATTTTTATAAACCATATGTCGAAGGAAAGAAACAGATCGAAGTGGTAGGTGAAAATACGCAGGTTAACCTGGAAGCACTGCTCGCCTATGATCCCGATTTGATCATTGCCGGAAGCGAGACCAACAAGGATATTATCGAGCAGCTTGACCAGATCGCTCCGACCATTGTTATAGATGAGACCAAAAGCGATGTTTTCAAGGAGTGGCGTGCCACCATTAACGAGTTCGGTAACATTTTGGGACAAGAAGAGACAGCGCAGAAATACATCAGTGATTTTGACGGCAAGCTGGCCGAGGGCAAGAACAAGTTGGCATCGATGGATGGCACGGTTGCCTTTCTGCAAATTCGGGAGAAACAAGCTTACCTGCAAGGGAAAGACTATATTACCGAGTATTATGAAGGTCTGGGATTGACACCGCCATCGACCGAGGCTGGAGAGTTAACGCTGGAGGGGCTGGCTGAGCTCGATCCGGATTATCTCTTCCTGGGATACTTCAATATGGAAGACCCGTCATTGCCGGCAGTTTCCGATGAGTGGGAAAAAAGTGCTGTCTGGAAGGGGCTCAAAGCCGTCCGAAATGGACATGTGTATAAAATAAACGGACAGATTGCATTCGGATTTGGTCCTATTAGCAAAAATTACGGAGTAGAAGCGATCGTCCATGCGGCTCAGGCCGAATAACGTCATAAAAAAACTGCACTGCCAACATTTCTGTGTTGAGGGTGCAGTTTTTTATGTCCTCACCAGATCATTCGTGTTCTTCGGGCAGATCCTCAGCAACAATGGCATAAATCCGGTGATCCTGATATTTGCCGTTGATTTTGAGATATTTACGGGCGATGCCTTCGGCCTGAAAGCCGTTCTTCTCCAGTACGCGCTGCGACCCCATGTTGGAAGGCAAAATGGCAGCCTGAACACGATTCAGCTTTAATGCCCGGAAGGCATACGCTACAGCCAGCTTGACAGCCGCAGTCATTCGTCCGCCGCCTTGATAGTCGGGGTGAATAAAGTAACCCAAATCCGCATAGTTGGCAACGCCATGAACGACGTTGTTAAGACTCACCTGACCGATGAGGGCATCGTCGCCCAATGAAAAAATCCCGAATTGATACCCCGTTCCTTGTTCGGCCGCGTTCATTCGATCTGCAAGACGCCTGGTCTGGGCATCCAATGTGTAAAACTCGTCGTCTCGGATCGGTTCCACAGCTTGGTAGGGGACACGAGTAACCCGGATCATGTTCAAATAGGGCTCAGCATCCAAAGTGGTAAGCAAACGCATGCGGATCCCGTTAGGGGTATCATAAAGGGTCAAAGGCATATACAGCACGTCCTTTCATAAATAAACCAGAGTTATTTTTTTCGTAATCGCCTGAAAAACTCAGTTAAAAGCGAGGCACATTCCGGCTGCAAAATGTTCGCGATGACTTCGGTTTGATGGTTAAAACGAGGCTCCTGCAACAAATTCATCAACGTTCCAGCGCAACCGGCCTTGGGATCGGCAGTACCGAAAATTACGCGCGGCACCCGTGATTGCACAATAGCTCCCGCACACATTGGACAAGGCTCCAGCGTAACGTACAGGCTGCAGTCCAATAGGCGCCAAGCACCAATCGTTTCGCTGGCTTGCCGAATGGCTACCATCTCTGCATGAGCGGTTGAATCGAGAGTGGTTTCCCGCAGGTTGTAACCGCGTCCAACAATACGATCGTTTTGAACGATGACGGCACCGATCGGAACTTCCCCCAGCGATTCGGCTTGGCGTGCTTCGGCAATGGCTTCCCGCATCCAGAATTGATGCCGCTCCTCCTCGGAATAGGATGAGAAGTCAGTAGGGATAGAATGATCAAACATGCTTTAGTCAAACTCCTTCCAGAAGAGAACAATGTAAGAGAACAAACATTCGTTTGTTAACATGTTGTGTATAAGTCTGTGGATAACATAGTAGTTGCTCACATAGTTATAAACAGGATATCCACAAGCCTGTGGATTTGTGTATAAAATCATGATTGATTTTATTGTAGATGCGAAAATGACAAAAAACAATGAATTTCGACCTGATGACCCAAACGGTAACTTTTGGACTGTGGTCAATTCTCCTTTTCAAATACCCATTCAACCGTTATGATGGATATAGTATTTGCCATATATCGCCAAAGGTACAAGCCAAGAGGTGAACAAAAAATTTGTCTATCAAAACGAAGTTATCCATAATCATGTCGTGCTCGGTGTTTGTCATACTCGTTTTGAACATCGCGCTAAATTATTATACTACGGAAGAAAACCTGCGACAGGACAGTGAAATGAAAATGGTGCTCACGGCCAAGCAGATTGCAATCGCTGTCGAACAGAACCAGTACAGTTCGAATTATGTCACACGGCAAATCGGCAACAATTTGTGGCTTGCATCCATCATAGCTGCCGAAGAGCTGGACCCGGATATTAATAATATCACAAATGAAGAACTGGTTCGCCTGAGCCAAAAGGTCGGCGTTTCCCATATTTCGCTGTTGGAGCAAACCCCGGACGATATTGTCGTCACCCGTTCCTCTGATCCAAGGGAGATTGGATTGTCCACCAAATCAATGAGTTATTGGTATGAAGCATTCAAGCAGTTGTTCGATAAACATCAAGTTACGATTCCGCAAGGTCAAACGAAGGACCATTTCTGGTCAGACGGTTTCGAGTACTCCACTTCAAGCCCGTCGGATGTAGATATATGGGGCTATTATCATGATGGCAAGAGAAACTACATAATCAATCCCTTCTATAATAACGCCGAAGTTGATGACTATGTGAAGATCTCTAGCCCGAATGAGATACTGAACAAAATCAGAGAGGTCAATCCTTCCATTCTTGAAATTACCGGAATCAACCCTCTGACCTTCGGGAGTCCAACCATGAACGTGGACGGGAGAGACGAGAAGTTCAACAAGCTCAATAATAAACCCATCCGTTTCGGCACGTACCAGTACGGCACTGCTGAAGAAGATCATCGAGCCGTAGTCAAAGCCGTACGCACAGGCCAGAACGTCACCTTCGTGAGCCAAGCGCGTGGTCAAAAAGTGCTCAAAAGCTTTATTCCGATCTTTGCGCCGAATCAGTCCTCATACGTTATCAGCATCGTCACGGACTATAGGCAGATCTCTTCCATGATTTCCGAACAGTTGGTCAGCCATGCCTCAATCTCCCTGGTTCTGCTGGAGATTGTGATCTTTGGCAGTTATTTGCTGGCAGGGTATATTACGCGTCCGATTCAATCCATTCTGGACAAGGTGAACGATGTTGCCGACGGGCATTTCGACTTCCGCCTCAAAATTCGAAGGAGAGACGAACTGGGACAGTTGGCCAACCGGATCAATGCCATGATTCGCAATCTCGGACATTACACGAATCGCCTCAAGCAGATGTATGAGGAAAACAGGGCCGTAAAGGAACACCTCGAATCCGTCATCAATCAGACGGCGGATGCCATACACATTACCGATCTGGAAGGTAATGTGCTTAGGGTCAATCGGGCCTTCGAACAGTTATACGGATGGAAGAGCCGGGAGGTAGAGGGACGTAAGCTCAGAATCATTCCTCCGGATGCGGAGGAAGAGATGTTGGAGCAGCATGCCCAACTCGTTGAGGGATTATCCATTACGTCCAATGAGACGGTGTGGATGAAGAAGGATGGAAGCCGGGTTGAAGTTAGCGTCAGTACAGCTCCGGTGAGAGACGAGGAAGGGGAAATTACGGCGCTCATCAGTGTATCGCGAGATATTACCAACCGAAATCGCATGGAAGAGCTCCTAAGACGCTCGGAGAAGCTGACGACCGTTGGCCAGCTCGCCGCAGGTGTGGCGCATGAAATTCGCAACCCGTTAACAACGCTGCGCGGATTTTTGCAGCTCCAACAACAGACGAACAAGTTGAACCATCGCCATTTGGACCTGATGTTATCCGAATTGGACCGAATCAACTTGATTGTGGGCGAGTTCTTGATTCTTGCCAAACCCCAGGCTGTGCATTTTCAGGACCGCGATATTCGCTTCATTCTGGGAGACGTGATCTCGTTGCTCGACAGCCAGGCGCATTTGCACGGCGTTGAATTTATATTGAATGCCTCGTCCGAATCGGCTATGGTACACTGTGAAGAGAACCAACTGAAGCAGGTATTTATTAACGTGCTCAAAAATGGCATGGAGGCCATGCCTGAAGGTGGGGCGATTCGGATCAAGCTGAAGTATATGGAGGAACAGCAGCGGGTGCGAATCGAAATCAAGGATGAGGGCATCGGTATTCCTGAAGAGATTATGCCCAAGCTGGGTGAGCCGTTCTTTACGAACAAGGAGACCGGCACGGGTCTTGGTCTAATGGTCAGCCAGCGCATCATTCAATCCCATAAGGGCATGATGGATATTAAAAGCGTCATGAACAAAGGGACTACCGTAATCATTGAGCTTCCTTCTTCCGGGCTGCAACAGCAAGAGGAGAAACATCAGGAAGAAGATGAGGAAGAGCAGCCTCCTTTGGCAGACAAAGAGAATTAGATGGGGTGAGATGAGCTTTTGCGTATTAACAAGTTTATTAGTGAAACCGGCTATTGCTCCAGACGTGAAGCCGATAAGTTGGTGGAAAGCGGAAAAGTGACCATCAATGGAGTGAAGGCGGAGCTCGGAAGTCAGGCAGAAGAGGGCGATGATGTCCGGATTAATGGCCAGCCCATTCGGGAGAAACGGAAGCATGTGTACATTGCCCTGAACAAACCGGTAGGCATTACGAGTACGACCGAGCGGCATATACGCGGCAACATTGTTGATTTCGTGGGTCATAAAGAGCGCATTTTTCCGATCGGCCGCTTGGACAAGGATTCGGAGGGTCTGATTCTAATGACCAACGATGGGGATATCGTTAACCGGATCCTGAGATCGGAGGGCCGCCATGAAAAGGAGTATATCGTGACGGTCGATCGTCCAGTGACGACGAGTTTTTTGAAAGGTATGAGCACGGGCGTGCGCATTTTGGGAGAAATGACGTTGCCCTGCAAAGTAACCCGAATATCGGAGCGAGTATTCCGCATTATTTTAACCGAAGGGAAGAATCGCCAAATACGCCGGATGTGCAGTGCCTTTGGTTATGAGGTTAAACGCCTTAAACGCGTCCGCATCATGAACATTCATTTGGGCGAACAAGCTACAGGGGTATGGAGAGAGCTGAGTGCCGATGAGAAAGAGGAACTGGGCCGCATGCTCGACTATCACCTGGAGTGACGTAGCCGGAAATCCGTACGAGCCCTGTTGTCTAAAGATGACAGGGTTTTTTATAAACGGCGAATGTATGCGCTCCCATGGATGCGGGGCAATAAAAAAACCGTCCTCCGCTAGGGAGGACGGTCCAAAAATCAATGGGTCAGCGACCTTAGTTGTTATTCTGATTCACAGACTGCGTGGCGGTGTTTCCGCTCTGGTATTTACGAATAATCGAGACCTCTACACGCCGGTTTTGGGCTCTTCCAGCCGAAGTATCGTTACTGGCAACCGGATGATATTCTCCATACCCGCTAGGCGTGAATTTGCTGGGGTCGAGAGACGCATTCAACAACAATATTTTGAGGAAATTCAGGGCACGATCCGCACTTAAGTCCCAGTTATCCTTATATTGGCTGTTGGAAATGGGAACATTATCAGTATGGCCGGATACAACCACCTCGTACTCAGGGAATTCAACCAGCATGCTGGCAATGGCTTTGGCCAATGCGCGCGATTCCGGTTTGACAGTGGCTTGTCCCGAGGCGAACAGCGCGTTGTCGCTGATCGTGATTTTGAGCTCGGATTGGTTCAGCTTGGTGTTTAACTGGTCCGAAAGACCGTTTTGTTTAATATACTGATCCAACCGTTTTTTGAGCTTCTCCAGATCTTCCTGCTCTTTCTGGGCCATCTGCGCATCGGTGATCTGATTGGTTTTATTTTTAGTCACTTCCTGAGGTTCCTGTTTCATTTTGCCCAGATCCGTGCTGGAGTCTGTCGGGTTCATGGACGTGTGGTCCAAAACCCCTGATCCTCCATTCAATGCGCTGCTTAGCGCACTGGCCATCTGCTCGAATTTGGCTGCATCGAGCGAGCTCATGGAGAACAGTGTAATAAACAGGGCCAGGAGCAAGGTCATCAAGTCAGAATACGGAAGCAGCCAGCTCTCGTCGATATGCTCTTCGTGCGCCTCGTGTTTCTTAGCCTTTTTCACCTGAAGCTCCCTCCTTCTCCTCCAGCTGTTTACGTTCGGAAGGCGTCAGGAATACAGACAATTTTTGATTAATGGCGATGGTGGACACACCGGATTGAATGGATAACAATCCTTCAACCATCATAAGCTTGATTTCGATCTCCTGCTTGGATAACCGCTTCAGCTTATTGGACATCGGGTGCCATAACACGTAACCGGTAAAAATACCGAGCAATGTGGCAATAAATGCAGCCGCGATCGCATGGGACAATTTTTCCATGTCACTGAGATCGGCAAGCGCCGCGATCAAACCGACGACCGCCCCGAGTACCCCGAGCGTAGGAGCGTACATACCCGCCTGGGAGAAAATCAATGCACCGGCGCGGTGACGCTCTTCCGTTGCGTGAATATCCTCCATCAGGACATCGCTGACGAATTCCTGATCGTTGCCGTCAATAATCATGCGCATGCCGCCGCGCAGAAACTGGTCGTCGATCTCTTCGACTTTCGATTCAAGCGCCAGCAGACCTTCCCGACGGGTGGTGGAAGCCCAGTCCATAAACGTGCCAATCAGGGAAACGCGGTCGATCAGCTGTTGCTTTTTGAACAAAATTCCGAATAACTTGGGAATCTTTTTGACATCCGACATGGGAAATGCCATAAAAATACTTGCTGCCGTACCTACAAAAATGATCATGTAAGCTGCCGGGTTGTTTACCAGGTTGATGATGGGAGCACCCTTTAGTATCATGCCGACTACAAGGGAAACAAGTCCCAAAACGAGTCCGATAATCGTTGAAATTTCCATTATACACCTCATCCATGAGATAAAATTGAATCCTTTCGAGCGGCTTCATTCGGGCTTCCGGACGAACGTAACGCCGCATTCCGCCTAACCGGGAGGTCTCGGGAACTACCCAATAGTTAAAACGGTCATGTATAGTATTTATCGACCAAGGGGCCTTTTTTTTTAAGGTTTATTTTCAGGTATAATAGGATTAAATCCGCTCCGCAGGGGCCGAACAGGAGTGAAAAGCCAATGGGCGTAAAGCATGGACGGGATTATGAAGGAATATTGACAGATTTGACAGGGGCGATCGGCCGGATACCGGACCGGTATGTTTTTTTCGAAATGGACGAAGAGGACTGGACCCGTTTGGGTGCTCCAGAGCAACTGGAGGTCGATGAAGCTTTGGCGGAGGATCTGTTCTATGCGCTCGGCACACAGCCCGTCATACCGGTGGGGAGCGGCGTCGTCATGCACGACAAGGACCTGCACCGAATTAACGTGTTGATCGGAGAAGAGGAACTGACCTTTGTTCCGTTGATCTGACCATGGGATATTTATCTTTGTTGTGGTGAACACAAAAGGTGATGCTTTCGAATCCGAGCCGGCATCGCTGCGAAACCGCGTCCTGGTTGGATTAAAGGCTTCGCCGTGGTAAGATAATAGTCATGGAAATGCGAGCGGGAGTACGGAAGGATGCCTATAATTTCCGTCCAAAGGGGAGGAAGATGACACATGGTTTTTTCGCAAGAGGAGATCGAAGCGTATTTGGAAAGGCTGGAAGGCTGGGAGCTGGAAGAGGGACGCTGGATTGTACGCAAGTTCGTTTTTTCCAGTTACATGAAGGGGATTGCGTTTGTGGATGAAGTAGCCGCGATCTCGGAGGCGTTCAATCACCATCCTTTCATTACGATCGACTATACGACCGTGACACTGCGATTGACGTCATGGGACGAAGGCGGCATTACTTCGGTCGATATCAAGGAAGCGGAACAGTATAATGAAGCTTTCGAGAAAATGAGCTCGGAATAACTGAAACGGTTATTGCATAACGGCTGGAAATGAGTGAAGCATACATGTCAGAACAGAATCAGATGAGGCCTCTTATTGCTGTCGTGGGCAGTTTGAACATGGATCTGGTCGTGAAATCGGATATCATTCCGGAAGAAGGCGAGACCGTGACCGGAGAGGAGCTCCATTACCTGGCCGGGGGCAAAGGAGCGAACCAGGCTGTGGCAGCCGCGCGTCTTGGCGCCGAGACAACGATCATCGGCGCCATCGGCGACGACAGTTTCGGCCAGAGATTGATGGACAGCTTGACCGAAAGCGGGGTAGACGTTGCTCAGGTACGCATACTGGATGAAATCGGGACCGGTACAGCCTCGATCTGGCTGTCAGGTGGAGATAACCGAATTATCGTCGTTCCTGGGGCGAACGGGAGCGTTGTGCCGGAAATGATGGATGAGGCTGATGCGGCAAAAAGCCTGAAGGAAGCGGCAGCCGTGCTGCTTCAGCTGGAGATTCCGCTGCCTGCGGTGACCCGCGCGGCTCAGCTCGCGGCCGAAGGCAGCGCTCTGGTGGTGCTCAACCCGGCTCCCGCAGTGCCGGGTCTGCCTGAGGAGCTCCTGCGGTGCGTCGACGTGATTACGCCGAACCGCAGCGAGCTCGCCGTGCTTACCGGCCGGGACCACCTCCGGCCGGAAGACGTCGATGCGGCAGTCGCAGAGCTCGCCGCATCCCTCGGGGCCGCCGTCGTCACGACGCTCGGCCCCGAGGGGGCTGCCTACGCGGCTGCGCCAGGCGGCCGCGTACAGGCAGGGCAAGCCGGCGCATGCCGTGCGCCCGGCTATGCCGTGAGCGCCGTCGACACGACCGGCGCCGGCGATTGCTTCAACGGCGCGCTGGCGGTAGCCCTGGCGCGCGGCGAAACGCTGGACGCGGCCGTAGGCTTCGCCATGGGCGCGGCAGCGTTGTCGGTGACCAAGCTCGGCGCCCAGTCCGGGATGCCGACGGCACGCGAGGTAGAGGCATTCCTCGCGGAGCGAACGTCCAAATAGCCTTCTACAAGGCTTGGCGCTGCAGCAGCCGTGCTGCCTATGGTTTGCAATGGAAAAAGGCTCACGATCCTTCAATAGAGGGCCGTGAGCCTTTCTGCATGTGCACCCCATGCGAAGGGCCATGCTTGCGTATTATTTCTTCTCCGACAACCACATCGCAATGTTGGCGATTTCCTCTTCTTTCAGCTTGCCTTTGAAGGAAGGCATGCCGCCTTTGCCCTTGAGAATGACGGAGTAGATTTTGTCCACGTCGTCCTGGCTTCCGATCTTTTGCAGATTGGGGCCAACGGCGCCTTGAAGCTGATCTCCATGACAGGAGATACAGTTGGCTTTGACGGTCGCCTCCGCTTGGGCAGCGTCCATCGTGACTTCCGGCATGGTGGGTTTGGCCTCCTCAGCCACCTCCTCTTTCCCTGGAAGCGTAAACATTAACACGATTGCCAACGCGCATGCTGCAAAAAATATTCCGCTCATGATCCATTTGTGCATCCCTTAAGTCCCCCTCCAGAATGAAAGATCATCTTACTCCAACTGTCCATCTCATTATACCGGAACCGGGTGGGACAGCATAGCATTTTGTGGAAATTATCATAACCAATTACACCTTTGCAGGATTTGCGATGCTGGTTCACATATCATCAATTCAACCGACTAATAGAGAGGCGGCCGTCCGGTAGAATTAAAAGCCTTCATAAACCATGCAGTGAAAAAGCTTCATTCCTTCCGGCGTCATTCGTTCATAGGTGTCGTGAATCGCAAATCCTGCCCTTTGATACACCCGAATGGCCCGATGATTCCAGGTCAGCACCTCCAGATCGATTTCATTTTCAGGATTGCGGCGCCGGGCCTCCTGGACGATGGCTGCCACGAACTCCATGCCCTGGCCCTGTCCGCAGCGCTCCGGCCTCATCCCGAGACCAATGCGCGTTACGCCTTCCAGCGGAAAGTATTGCGCGAATCCCGCTAATTCGCCATGCTCCGTGAGGACGGCGACATATTGTTCTCGTCTTAGCCGATCATCCCCAAATTCGATCTCAAGCGCCTTCATCTGTTCCCAAGGAAGGAACCCATAGATGTTGTACGGGGGATCATATGCCCAACTGCAGATCTGTTCGCCGTGTTCTTCCTGCATCGGAATAACGTTGAATGTGGTTGAACCTTCGTACACCACCGTGCCTCCTTTCCTGATGCGAAACAGGACAAGCTTTGAAAAAAGTGAAACAAAAGTCCTGTCTATTCCGTTATATATATTCATAATACGCCATTCGCCGTTTATATTATAACAGGATGGGTAAAATCATCATAAGGGCACGGACGCATGCAAAAAACCGCTGGGATCATTCCTGCGGAGAATGATGCCAACGGTTTTTGTTCAAGCTTCGTTACAGTATGACGTTGCCTAGCTTGTCCTTAGTCGAGTGCAAGCGTCTCATATGCGTCCGTGCTCATAATGCGTTTGGCGCCGATATAACGGTCAGCCCAATAGTTTTCGCTCAGGGAACTGATAGTTACACCTTTTGATGAAGAAGAATGTGCGAATTTGCCTTCGCCGACAAAGATGCCAACGTGGGAAACGCCTTTACCTGTCGTGTTAAAGAATACCAGATCGCCTGGTCTCATTTCCATGCGGGATACCGAATCGCCCATTTCGTATTGAGCGCTTGATTGACGTGCCAAATCAATGCCCAGCTTGTCGAATACATAACGCGTGAACCCTGAGCAATCGAAACCGCTAAGGGTTGTTCCACCGCTTTTATATGTAGTTCCCATTGCCGAATCAATGACTTCATCCATTTTAGAATCTGCGAATGCGCTTCCTGCCCCAAGCGATAGTGCGAATGTTAGGCTGAGTACAGCTGCGGTGATTTTCTTCTTAAACAAAAGATTTTTCCCCTTCCAACGCCTGCGAGGTTAGCTTAAGGATTCGGTTGAAGGTCCCCTATGATCCCTCTGTAGCAAGATCAATTCACCCATAACTGGTTCCCCCGCTTCCCAGGTGCCAGGAATTTGGCTTATCATGATGTGCACCTGTGAAATCAATATGACAATTTTAAGTAGTTACAATTATGAAGTTAAAGATTACAAAGTTGTTACTAAAAGATCACTGGGAATATTGTAACAGAGGTGTACCTGTTTGGCAACGTTTAACAGCAAATTTAGCAAAAAAATCCCCGACCTTAGACGGGGAAAGGTCGGGGATTGCTGATTTTAAAGCGTTTTTATAAATAAAAGTTAACATGGAGATGGTAACAAATTTGCTCGCCAACCCCTGACTTAATGTTTGGCGAGCTTGGATTGCCAAAGACGAAAATGAGCGCATATTTTCCACAGGCTGAGGATGCAGCGTGCAAGCGGATAGGTTTGCTGCAGGATCAGTCCGGCAAGACCGGTCAACCACCAGGAGAACGAGGTGAATGCGCCGAAGAGGAGCAGGTGGAAAACACCGAGAATAAGGGCAATTCCCGTCACGGTCATAATGCTCCGGAGCGCGATCCACAGCGCGTGGAACGCGCTTTTTATCGGTTCATGGCTTTCTGGAGCCGAGACCCCGAACTGCATGTACAACAAGGCATGATGCACGATCCAGCCATAGACGATCCAGCCGGCGATATAAGGAATCCCGGGCATCAGCAGGGCGAGTGAATGGAACCCGTCCATCAGAATGGCATACAGCTTTGGCAGAAGCCAGTAGCCGGGCAACAAGATGAGCAAGGTTCGGATCGTTTGCAGGAGCAGGATCGGCTTCCAAAGCTGGCGAATGCCTTTCACAAACGGGATACGTTCATCCGTTTGCTCGAAATGCTGCAGCGAGTACATCAGGCCGGCATGGATCAGGGGGCTGATTAGCATCCGCAAGAGCAGCATGGCCCCCAGAATCCAAAGGTATCGATGTACTTCCGGATGGGCAGACAGGCTGAGCTGGCTTTCCATTTTGAACAATAATGTGCTGAGTTCGCCCGCTTCAGGCTCGGGATAGCGCCGCAGGAGCGGCACGACTGCCGACTGTACCATCCGGAACAGGAAGTAACCCCAGACCAATTGATACAAGAATAAAAGCGCGGCAATGAACATGTGCTGGCGGACGAGAAACCAGCCTTCGCGTATTTTAGCTTTCACTGTTTCCACCTCACCATGTCAGACCTCCGAAAATGGCTTCTATTAGTTTGGTTGCGCCCAGGCTCCAGCGGAATTGGACGGGCTCATCCAGGCCGGCTTTTAAAAAATTGTTCATATGCCGGTTCTCCAGCACCATGCTGTACAGCGGGTCGGTCATGGCCCAGGAGACGGGAGAAGAATAAGTGAGACGGTAAGTAATCCGCTCTTCCCGTCCATCCCATTGCTTGTTCACGACGTGGCCGTCTTCAAACACGATCCGAACGGGCACGCCCTTGTAATCACTGCCTTTTTTCTGGACCGTGATAGACGATTCATACCAGGTGTTACCTTCCTTTTGCACGGGTTTCACCGAGATTTTTTCAACCGCGAAGTCGGCCATGCCGCTGCCGTATACGTACTGGTTGAAATATTCGGACCACGAGGCTCGCGTGACCTGTTCCACCACCCTCTGAAAATCCGTGGAGGAAGGATGTTTGAACCGGTACTTTTTGACGTAGGTCGAAAGAATGCGTTCCATCGTTTTGGCGCCGACCTGCTGTTCGATGCCGAGAAGCACGAGTTTGCCGCGCGTATACACGTTGGAGGCGTAGTCATTCTGCGAATCGAACTTCCACGACTCTTGCGTAAGCGGTGCAGGGGAGGTAATGAGACCAGCTTGTACAGGCAGGTTGGGAATAAGGCCGTATTCCAGTTCCATCACCTTATCCTCGGCATAGGAGGTGAAGCCCTCATCCAACCAAGCCTCCTCGAATTCGTTGCTTGCGACCATACCGTAAAAATACTGATGCCCAATCTCGTGCACAACGGTGCGTTCCAGATCATAACCCGGGGACGTATCGTCCGCGCCAAACGCTGTAACGAGCGTTGGATACTCCATGCCGCCGGCACCGTTACCGGCTTTCGGAGGAACCACGATGGATAATGTGGAGTAAGGGTAACGCCCGAACCATTTGCTGTAATTAGTCAATGCGGCTTTGGCTGCATAGAAATAACGTTCTTTCAAGTCCTCATGGGCAGGATCCAAATATAGCTTGATGCGCACGCCAGGCACGTTGGGTGCGGAGAAGGGCTCTTCGGCATAGACGAAGTCCGGTGAGGCGGCCCAGGCAAAATCATGCACGTCGTCGGCATAGAATTGATAGATTTTTTCTCCGTTTTTTACGACAGAGGGTCTGGTTGGGAAACCTGTGGCTGCCACCTTGTATTTCTCCGGTACCCGAATGCGTACGCTATAGATGCCAAAATCCGAATAAAATTCCGAGTTGCCGTGGTACTGGTGCAGGTTCCACCCTTCAACGGCACGGTCTCTACGGCCTGCAGGCTCGTAGACGCTCAGTTTGGGAAACCACTGGCCTGCCATGACGAAATTGCCCGCGGTGCCCATTCGGGTAAAGATTTGGGGGAGCTTGACCTCAAATCGGGTATGCAGCGTGATGGTTTCTCCGCCTTTGACCGGTTTAGGCAAACGAACCTTGATTAATGTACGATCCTTGATATTACCGTCGTCCGGTTGGACATACTGCATGCGATGCATTAGGGAGAGCCCGTCCTCCGTTTTCATCTCAGTGATCGTCATGGAACCGTAACCGTTCGCCGGCATGACGTCACCTCGCAGTTTTCCGCCCGATTCTTGCATGAATGTTGTGTTTTGGGAGGAAAAGGCGTTGGGGTACAGATGAAAGTAAAGCTCGTTGACCGTCTTTTTGCCCGGATGGGTCCAAGTGAGGGTCTGCGTTCCTTGAAGGACGTTATCATCCGCCAGCTTCACGTCGATGTGATATTCCACCACGCGATCACTGAGCACTTCTGCAGTGGGTGTCTGCACGCTCTCAGGGGAGTTCGGGAGCTGTGCGGGTGCCACAGGCTTGCCCGATTCCGGAGCGAACGCGGGCAATTCGGATATTGTGGCTTGGGGTTTACCCAGAATGAACCATGCCGCTCCGGCTAGAAGAAAAAGGACAAGACATGCAGTGAGCCGGATCTTGGCGCGTCGTG
Organism: Paenibacillus sp. FSL W8-0426; assembly: GCF_037969725.1. Classification (NCBI taxonomy): domain Bacteria; kingdom Bacillati; phylum Bacillota; class Bacilli; order Caryophanales; family Paenibacillaceae; genus Paenibacillus; species Paenibacillus sp. FSL W8-0426. Next base: position 112,781 of record NZ_CP150203.1, read on the forward strand.
AAATCATCATTCAATACCTCCCGTTGACAAGCATCTAAAGCATGTATATGTTTGCAACCGGACGATTATTAGTTAAAATATTGGTATCAACCCTTGGAGGCTAGAACATGGATCAGAACGAGCAAAACGGCAAGAAACAGATTGCCTTGAATATCGTAAGTTCAAAAAGCAAACATAAAGGTTTTGGAGCAGGATCCATCGACCTGAACAACCTTTCCCCAGTCATCATCGACCAAGGGGAGGCCAAAATCGATATTGGTGCAATGCATGCCAAAAGCAAGGTGGAGCGAGGCATCAAATTTTCAACAAATCGGGAAGACGTACCGAACGGACGCCAGGTTTGGCTGGTATGGGTAGCCGTGGATCGCAACGAGAACGGGCAGCTGTATGGTGGAGCTACCGCGTGCGAGATGTGGATCGATACAGAGGCAAAACGAGGCTGGAAATTGCTTGCAGATCACGTCAATCGTATGGACTACGCACTGAAACGCCGCATTATGCTGGATGAGCTTGGACCCGCGGAACGTGCGGCGCTCAAGAATTTGCTGATTTCCCACAATGAAGATTGGTGGAACGCTTCCCCGGATGAGTTGAAAGAAGCGTTGGCATAACAACGAAGCATTGGCGTAACTGCCGCTTGCATCATCAGGGTTTAACCTGATTGAACGAACGTCAAAAGAGCCCTGCAGCCTGATTCATTCGGCTTGCAGGGCTTTTGCGTTATGCCGCATTGGCTGCAGCGGTATTATTCGTCATTTGGATAATTCGGAAAGGGTGGGGTCAATAGCGCTATTCCACCCACCAGCGTTTAAAGTCCTTCCACCAGGAATGCTTTTCCTCCTGCAGCGCTTGTTCGCTCTGTTGATCAGGCTTACTGTGGTCTGCAGCATCTTTAGGATCCGAATCGGCACCCCGGCATACATCGGTTGGTTCCGTTCCCGCCATAAACACTTCGAGCCGCTTCTCTGCGCAACCGTTGCCTGCCAATTGTCCGGTTTCCGGATTGATGTACACGCTCACGACGTTATCCGGTACCGGGAATATTTTGGGCGGCACGCTCGCCAGCGCCTGTTCGGTAAATTGGGCAAAGATGGGGGCAGCCCGTCTTCCGTCCGAGGTGGTTATGGATTTTCCTTGATCATAACCCACCCATACGGCAGTGGACAGCTCGGGCGTGAAGCCGACAAGCCAGGCATCGGTGTTGGTTGTGCCGGTTTTGCCTGCCACGGGGCGCTTCATCGTTGCCGATACCCGGTTGCCGGTTCCGCCACTCTCGAACACACTCTCCATTAAACGTGTCAGAACATACGCTGCAGAGGGCTCAACGACCGTTTCTGCCTTGGTTTGCGGCGCTTCATACAGCACTCTTCCGGCTGCATCCGTTATCTGGAGAATTGCGACGGGCGGGGTACGCTGCCCGCCTGCGGCGATAACGGAAAACGCCGAGGCCATCTCGAGCGGGCTGACTGGCGAAGTCCCGAGCGCAAGGGAAGGCACCGGGCTGAGGTTGCTTGTAATCCCCAACGTATGAGCCATGTCCACGACCTTTTCCGGTCCGATCTTCATGATCGTATTGACCGCATAGATATTGTCCGAAGCTGCTATGGCTTGCCTCAAATCAATTTCGCCCAAATACTTGTCTCCAAAATTGCCGGGCTTATAGGTTTTGCGGTCGTTATCATAATGAAACAAGGTAGGTTCACTATTAAAGATGGAGGCACTCGTGAGCTGTTTGGACTCCAGTGCCGCCAAATACATGATCGGTTTGAAAGCCGAGCCTGGCTGGCGGGTCGTTGCCAGCACATGATTGATCTGGCTGGTGCGATAATTTTTGCCGCCGACCATCGCTTTGATATACCCGGTTCGCGGGTCAATGGAAATCAGGGCCGTTTCCAGCTCGCTTTTGGGATCCATGCCTTTAGCTACAGCGTCCTCGGCTGCTTTTTGCATGCGCAGGTCAAGGGTGGTATAGATATTCAGTCCTCCATGGTCCAGCATGGCTTCACTGATGCCCAGCTCGTTGATCGCCAGGCTGCGGATATAGTCACGGAAATAAGGTGCCTGCTCCACCGTTTTGCGCTCGCTTTCCGGCTTGAAGGAGAGTATTTCCTCATAGGCCTTATCCGCCTCGGATTGCGTGATTTTTCCGGTTTCCGCCATGGAATTCAGTACGATGCGCTGGCGGTCTTTGGCGTTTTTCATATGATTATATGGAGAGTAATAGGTCGGACCCTTCGGGATGCCGGCGAGCATGGCGCTTTCCGCCAAGTCGAGCTGATTGGCCGATTTGCCGAAATACATTCTTGCGGCTGATTCGATTCCATACGCTCCATGACCGTAATAAATCTCGTTTAGATACATCTGCAGAATTTCATTCTTGCTGTACTTCATCTCCAATTGAGCGGTATAGATGGCTTCCTTGGCTTTTCGGGTCCACGTCTTTTCATGGGACAGATACAGGTTGCGTGCAAGCTGCTGGGTGAGCGTGCTGGCCCCCTGGGACATTTGCATATGCTGCAGATTGACCAATACGGCCCGTCCCAGTCCGCGAATGTCGAAACCGTGGTGGTCATAAAACTTGCGGTCTTCAACAGCCAACGTCGCGTTGATCAGGTCAGGAGAAATGGCATCAAGCTGCACGGGAACCGAATCTTTGCCTCCGGCAGAAAACGTGGCGATGACCTCGCCCTGGCTGTCCAGCAGCCTTGAATTCCGGTCAGAATCGGCTAAAGGCAGACTGGTTGCATATAAATAGACAAGTCCCGCAGCTGCAGCGATGAGGCTGAGCATGAGGAGCAGGGACAGGCCTTTGATCCACTTCCATAGGCGGAACCCGCGTTTGCGGGCCTTCTGGGCAGGTTGTTTCATGGGACGGGCTCCTTTCTTTTATTTCCAGTATGGGATTCTGTTGTAAGGTATATTCAGTTTAGCCGGAGTCCTTGTAAATTGTAGCATTTTCACGGAAAAAAACCGTTTTGCAGATGAAACATCTATCGCGTATAATGCAAAAGGGTAATGAAAAGGTACTGTTCAGCACAACATACAGAAGGCACGATCCATTGATCGGTATAACGCTGTGTAGTTTGGTTGAATGGTACGATACGGCTTATCATCTGATCCGGTTTGTCTCCTGTCGTAAATGAAATGAGTGCGGACTTCCCGCTGGCCTCAGCGAGTTCCGTTGCCAAGGCCGAATTGTTGGACGAGTTCGGATGTTCCTGATGGCGAAGCTTTCGGGACGCCCTGAGCATCAACTATACGGAAAGAAGGTAGGATCATGGAATTGTGGTTTACGGAGAAGCAGACTCCCACATTCGGGATCACTGCGAAGATCAAACAGACCTATGTTCATGAGCAAACGGAATTTCAGGATTTGGCGATGATTGAGACAGAAGAGTTCGGCAACATGCTGGTGTTGGACGGAATGGTGATGACCACGGTAAAAGATGAGTTCGTGTACCATGAAATGGCGGCTCATCCTGCCCTGAATACACATCCGAAACCGAAAAGGGTTCTGGTCGTGGGAGGCGGCGACGGCGGCGTGATTCGTGAGGTCATCAAGCATGATGCCGTAGAAAAAGCCGTTTTGGTTGAAATCGACGGCAAAGTCATCGAGTATTCCAAAACATATTTGCCCGAAATAGCCGGCAAACTGAACGAGCCTAACGTTGAAGTGCTCGTGAATGACGGCTATATGCACATTATTGAACATAAAGACGAATACGATGTCATCATCGTTGATTCGACGGAACCCGTAGGTCCTGCGGCGCCTTTGTTTGAACGCGGTTTCTACCAAGGCATATACGAAGCGTTGAAGGAAGACGGCATCTTTGTGGCCCAGACAGATAACCCCTGGTTCAAGGCGGATCTGATCCAAAAGGTCAACAAGGATGTTAAAGAGATTTTCCCGATCGTGCGCGTATACGGGTGCAATATTCCGACATACCCGAGCGGCCTTTGGACGTTCACGATGGGCAGCAAGACGCATGACCCGCTCAGCGTCGACGAGACTCGAATTCCCGAATTGGATACCAGGTATTATTCCTCGCGATTGCATAAGGCAGCCTTTGTGCTCCCCAAATTCGTGGAGGACCTGACGAAATAAGGAGGACATTATTCATGAAATTGGATCAAGCCTATTCCGGCAACGTATTTATTTGCAGCTCCGAAGATTACGAAAACTCCAAAGCGGTGATTTACGGCATGCCGATGGACTATACCGTCAGCTTCCGTCCCGGCTCTCGTTTCGGCCCGTCCCATATCCGCCAGGCATCGGTTGGTCTGGAAGAGTACAGCCCATACCTGGATAAAAGCATTGTGGATATGACGTACTTTGATGCAGGCGATCTGCTTCTGCCTTTCGGCAATGCCGGACGCAGCCTTGACGTCATTAGCGAATACATCGGCGGCCTGCTGGCGGATGACAAATTTCCGATCGGTCTTGGCGGGGAACATCTCGTCACTTGGCCAGTTATTCAGCAAATGCACAAAAAGTATCCGGACCTGATCCTGATTCATATCGATGCGCATGCTGACCTGCGCGAGCAATACGAAGGCGAACCGCTGTCCCACTCTACGCCGGTACGCAAAGCTGCCGAGCTGATGGGCGGCAAAAACATTTATCAATTCGGTATTCGTTCCGGTTCCCGCGAAGAGTTCCAATATGGCCGCGAAAACATCAACTTTTATCCGTTCGAAGTAGCCGCCCCGCTGAAGGAAGCTCTGCCAAGCATGGGCAACCGTCCGGTATACGTGACGATCGACATCGACGTGCTTGACCCGTCGGCTGCGCCAGGCACAGGTACCGCCGAAGCGGGAGGCATTACGTCCAAAGAGCTGCTTGAAGCGGTACACTTGATTGCAGGTTCCGGCGTGAACGTTGTGGGCTGCGACCTGGTCGAGGTGGCTCCGATCTACGATCCGACGCAACAGACGCAAATCGTTGCAGCAAAACTGATTCGCGAAATGCTGCTTGGATTCGTGAAGTAACCGAGAATAACGACGTCCTTTCTCTTCGTCAGGTTATGGCCTGCGTGGAAGGGGACGTTTTTTTTATGGCCGTATGGTTTGTTGTAACGAGCGCTGATACCTTTGCCATGGATCAGACACGGACGGTGGAACGATGTGGAAGCAGCGGTTGTCCTGGGATCGAACCACTACGATATACGCTCTGACTTTTGGCTAAACACGAAATGGATATGAATTAATAATTTTGTTATTTCATATATCGAACCACAATTTGAAGGTACAGTGTGATTTGCAGCCCCGTTGGTGTTTCCGAGAGGATCTTCCTTGCTGTGATAAGCTGGAAAGTCTTTTTTTGTACGGTGATAATAACGGTTGAAACCTATGCCAAAAAATAGTATTGTAAGCGATAACAATATAATTTGGGGAGGTAGGAATTATGGTTGATGTTATTTTAAATTCAAATTCCGATAAAGGATTAATAAATCGCAATATTTATGGTCACTTTTCGGAGCACTTGGGACGGTGCATCTATGAGGGATTATGGGTGGGGGAGGACTCGCCCATTCCGAATACGGACGGCATTCGCAATGACGTGTTGACAGCGCTGCAGAAGCTGAATATTCCGGTACTGCGGTGGCCGGGCGGATGCTTCGCCGATGAATATCACTGGAAAGATGGCGTCGGCCCCAAAAGCGAACGCGCGCGCATGATCAACAACAACTGGGGCGGGGTGGAAGAAAACAACCATTTTGGCACGCATGAATTCCTCCGTTTGTGCGAATTGCTCGGCACAGAGCCTTACATTAGCGGGAATCTGGGGAGCGGAACCGTTCAAGAAATGCAGCAATGGGTCGAATACATCACGTTTGACGGCGAATCCCCGATGGCGAACTGGCGCAAATCCAACGGGCGTGAAAAGCCCTGGAAGCTGACCTATTTCGGGGTGGGGAACGAAAACTGGGGCTGCGGCGGAAACATGAGACCCGAGTATTACGCCGATGAATATCGCCGTTACTCCACATATGTGCGCAATTATTCCGACAACCGCATTTTCAAAATCGCCTGCGGTCCCAATGAGGACAACTATGAATGGACGGAAGTGCTGATGCGCGAAGCAGCACGTTTCATGGACGGATTAAGTCTGCACTATTACACGCTCCCGACAGGGAACTGGCAGGATAAAGGGGAAGCGACCGGATTTGACGAAGCAGCCTGGTTCCGCACTTTGAAACGCACACTTCATATGGAAGAATTGATCGTGAAGCATTCGGAGATTATGGACAAATACGATCCGGAGAACAAGGTTGCGCTGATCATCGATGAGTGGGGGACGTGGTACAACGTGGAGCCGGGAACCAACCCGGGTTTCCTGTACCAGCAAAACACGATGCGGGATGCGCTTGTGGCGGGAATTAACCTGAACTTGTTCAACAATTACAATAAACGGGTGCAAATGGCCAATTTGGCGCAGATCGTCAATGTGCTGCAAGCTCTTGTGCTGACCGAGGGCGAACGTATGCTGCTTACTCCGACGTATCACGTCTTTGACATGTATCAGGTGCATATGGACGCGCAGCGATTGGAATTGAACTATGAGAGTCCGGCATACACTTTCGGGGATGAGACCATTCCTCAGCTTAGCTTGTCCGCGTCCCGCAATACGGAGGGAGTCGTTCATGTAACGGCGTGCAATCTGAGCCACACGGATGAATTGGAAGTGGTTTGCCGTCTGGACTCCTTCCAAACTTCCGATGCGGCATCGGTATCGGGGCGAATCCTCCACCATGACGACTTCGGGGCATACAATACATTTGAAGAACCGAACCGGGTTCAATTGGCGGATTGGAGCGATCTATCGCTAGAAAACAACGAATTGCGCTTCACGCTCCCTCCCGCATCCGTCGGCGTGATTGCGTTGAAGGCATGACGGCGCCAATGTCCCAAACGGATGAACGCACGAATCGGCAGGGACGCTGTAAAGGATGCAGCGAGGAGCACGGCGTGCAGATCAGCGAGGCCAAACTGGCCAAACTCGTGGAGCTGGCTTCTCGGGCTCGCGCGGTTGTGACGGATGAGCGATACGCTAATCGGCTATCCATCTGTTCAAGTTGTCCGGGTTTGCAGTACGGGACCACCTGCCGTTACTGCGGCTGCATTGTTCATGTGCGCGCCAAACTGGCCGATTCGGTCTGTCCGTACCCTTATGAGCCGAGATGGAATTGAACGCTTGCGAATAATGAACGAATTTTGATGGAGCTGTACACAATAAGTGCAGCTCTTTTTTGTCGCGGCTGGGCAAAAACTCTGAATTTGGATTTGAATTGAACGGTTGAACTGGATATAGTTATACAGTAGAGATTTTGAATGTATGGGAATCGAATGAGACATACGCAAAGAAATGCGCGGGAGGCCGAGCGTTTTCCGTATACTGAATGCGTATAGCGGTCGTGACGGGGGATGGGTTGTTCTCACCAGCCGCCCCGCTTTGTGCCGTCTTCGAATATATTGGAGGTTGTAACATTCATGTCGAACATGCGACCGGTTCGGATCCGGCTGCACAGCCGTTATGATGGTGAAAATGTAGTGCAGGATCTTCAGGGGGAAGCGACGCTAAAAGGAAAGGCATTATACGTGCGTTACGTAGAGCCTGAAGCGGGCCCGCAGGGCGGCATCACCCGCACGACCCTGAAGCTCAGTGCACAATCCATCAAGATCATGCGCCACGGCGAGGTGGAGTCGGAGCAGACGTTTGAGCTTGGGCGCAAGCTGCCCGGGTTTTATCGTTCGCCTTACATGTCGTTTGCGCTGTCCACGCACACCCGGAAAATGGAGCTTTCCATGGACGGGTTAAATGCAAAAGCGGCGTGGAGCTACGAATTTTACCGATTTGATGAAGCATCCGGACATTTTGCGATTAGTTTGCATATACAGGAGGAACCAATTTCATGACACGTAATCCACTCGATACGATTAACGAACGGGTAAGCACGGCTGTTGGCAATGCCATCGTGGCTGCAGGCATTGTTTCGCAGGAAGAGCTGCCTGTCATCACGCTTGAAGTGCCACGCGACAAAGCACACGGCGATCTGGCTACGAATGCTGCGATGCAGCTGACCAAAATTGCGAAGCGCAATCCTCGCCAAATTGCGGAAGAGATCATAAACCATCTGAATCTGGCGGAAGCCGGCATCGAAAAGGCCGACATTGCCGGACCAGGTTTCATCAACTTCAAGCTCGACAAGAGTTATCTGTACCCTGTGCTGGCGCTCGTGCAAGAGCAAGGCGAAAATTATGGCCGCATCAATGCGGGTGAAGGCCGCAAGGTCCAAGTGGAGTTTGTCAGCGCCAATCCGACAGGAAGCCTGCATTTGGGACATGCTCGCGGTGCGGCTGTCGGCGATGCGCTGTGCAACGTTCTCGATTTTGCGGGATATCAGGTTACCCGCGAGTACTATATTAACGATGCCGGCAACCAGGTATTCAACCTGGCTCGTTCCATCGAAGCCCGTTATTTGCAGGAGCTCGGCCAGGATGCCGAAATGCCGGAAGACGGATACCATGGAGAGGACATTATCGGTTTCGCGAAGGAACTCGTGGCGGAGAAGGGCGAAGAGCTGTTGTCCATGAGCCCTGGGGACCGTGCGGCGTATTTCCGCGACTATGGCCTGGAAAAGGAATTGGACAAAATCAAGCGTGACTTGGGACGCTTCCGCGTGCCATTCGACAATTGGTTCAGCGAAACATCGCTTTACGACAACGGTGAGGTGCTGCGCGTTCTTGACGAGCTGCGCGATCGCAACGAAATTTACGAGCAAGACGGGGCGACTTGGCTGAAAACGATGCAATACGGCGACGACAAAGAGCGTGTATTGATTAAAAACGACGGAACGTATACCTACCTCACGCCGGACATTGCCTATCACCGCGACAAGTATGCTCGTGGTTACGATATCATGATCAACATTTGGGGAGCGGACCATCATGGTTACATTCCGCGGATGAAAGCGGCCATGCAGGCACTCGGAAACGATCCTGCCAAATTGGTCGTGTTGATCGCACAAATGGTCAGCTTGTTCCAGAACGGCGAGAAAGTGAAGATGTCAAAACGTACGGGCAAAGCGGTAACGATGGAGGACTTGATGGACGAAGTCGGCGTGGATGCCATCCGTTATTTCTTCACGATGCGCAGCATGGACTCCCATCTGGATTTCGACATGGACCTCGCCATTTCTACCTCGAATGAGAATCCGGTGTTTTACGTGCAGTATGCGCATGCTCGCGTATGTAGCGTATTCCGCCAAGCGGAAGAGCAGGGCATTCAATTGCTGCCGATCTCCGAGATCGACCTTTCGAAGTTGAACACGGAGCATGAGTATGATTTGCTGCGCAAAATCGGGGAACTTCCAGAGGAAATCGCTGCTGCGGCAGCCGGTTATGCCCCTCATCGCATGATTCGATACGTGTATGAGCTGGCATCCCTGTTCCACAGTTATTATCGCGCTGAACGCGTCATCACCGAAGACGCTGCTCAAACCCAGGCGCGTCTGGCGCTGATTGGTGCCGTTCGTACCGTGATCGCGACAACGCTCCGTCTGGTCGGCGTGTCCGCACCGGACAAAATGTAATTACATGACAGGCGCTCTGGCGCGCCTGCGCTGAGAAGCCTCCATGCATGCTGCGGGTTACGCCTGGTCTCATGTATGGAGGCTTCTTTTTCCTGCCTGCGCGGGCAGACCGTTCCGCCCTACTCACGTTTCTCCTGCATCAGCTTGAGAGCATCGATCTCTCCGCCTCGAACTTTGGGCTTGGCGGTCGATGGTTTGCGGGCTCGCAACGGCACGGTTGCGCGTTTGACCAACGTTTTGATTTCGCCCGGCGACAAGCCGGGGTACTTGGCGAGCAGCAGGGCAATGGCTCCGCTGACATGAGAGGTGGCCATGGATGTGCCGCTCATCTCATGATGTTTTCCGTGGACCCAGGAGGAGACGATTTTGTCGCCTGGAGCATAAACATCCACGTAGGTGCCGCGATTGCTGAATGGCGCAATGCGCCGATTTTTGTCGGTGGCCCCAACGGATATTGTCTGCGGATAACGTGCCGGATAATCGATGCTGCGTCGTTTCCCGTCATTTCCTGACGATGCAACGATAACGATTCCAGCCTGGTAAGCGCGATTGACCACGTCGAGCAGGGCTTTGCTGCGCGTTTTCATGCCGAAGCTCATATTGATGATGTCGACCCGGTTGCGCACGCACCAATCAATGCCAAGGACGATATCGGATACGTATGCGGAACCGTTATGGTCGAATGCCTTTACGGGATAGATCAGGGAACGCGGGGCAACGCCGATCATGCCTGCCGTGCTGTTGGCTGCGGCGATGGTTCCTGCAATGTGGGTCCCGTGACCGTTGTCGTCGTGCGGAAGCAGGCTTCGATTGAGGAGATTGATCCCTTGGGCGAGTGAGTAGCGCAAATCGGGATGGTGGAAGTCTGCCCCGGTATCAATCACGCCGATTTTGACCCGATGTCCGGTGGAAACAGACCAAACCTTGGGTGCCCGAATCTGCTTGACGCCCCAAGGGATGCCTTGAACGCTGCTTGGTTTGTTGTAAAGGGCTGCGGTATGGATCGTGACTTTCTGATCCTTCTCCACGGTCAGATCATTTCCGAAACGAACCAATTCCTCAGGGCATGGCAGTGGAGCGATAATGGAACGGGCCAACCGGGAAGAGCGAACGGTTCCCAGGCCGGCGATCTCGTTTCGCATCCGGGATAATTGCATCAGACAAGCTTCATATTGCCCGGGTCTGGCGAACCGAATCAGATACCGTTCACTCTGCTCTGGTTCAAGGCGTTGCATTCCTTCCGCCAAATGATGCAATAAGCCGGTATAGTCCATATTGGGAGCCCCCTTCGGGATGAACATGCTGAAGTATTCTATGAATGCGTTCATCCCGGCGCATGGGGAACTTGCCCTTTTTTTGCGAAAACCCACTCCCTCCGTGTCAAAACGGGGACAGAAACATATGATGGATAGAGGGTTGGAGGGCTCTTGCGGGGACCCAGGGCGAGGAACAATCCTTTAAGGGCATACAGTCAGAAAGGCGGAGGAAACTCCGTCTTTTTCCCATTTGATTTATTTTCCGAAAAAAGGCGTGTAGGGTGCGGGGGACCTGGCGTTTGACAATATAAAAAATGGCTGGATAAAAACTTGCTTTTTGACGCTAAATAGGTTTTACTTAGGTTTGTTAATGGATATGTTATGCGTAACGGTCCATCTTGCAGGGATATAACGTGTTTGCGAATTATGTGTGAGAGGAAGTGTCAGTCAGTGAGTACCTCACTCAATTTGAAAATTGATAAAGAAAAAGTTAAGGAAATTCCTTTGGTCGATCTTGCGTTCATGGTACTTAAAGCGGCCAACACGCCGTACTACTACCTTGATTTGATGAACGAGGTTGCGAAACAACGCGGCATGACGGATGAAGAGATCAACGAATATATTGCCCAGCTGTACACCGAAATCAATATCGATGGTCGATTTGCATGTGTAGGTACAAGTCTCTGGGGGCTGAAGCGTTGGTATCCGGTTGGCGGGAACGAAGATGCCGTTTCGGGGACCAATCGTCCACGCATCATTAATGATGACGACGATGACCTGGAAGACGAGGACTTCGGCGAAGAGGAAGACAACTACAACGTGGATGATGACTTCAACGATTCCAACGATGATCAGGATGAGGATGAAGACGACGATATCTTTGACGAAGACGACAGCGACGAAGAAGTCTTGGTTGAAGACGACGACCTCGAAGAAGAAGACATTGAGGATGAAGAAGAAGAAGAGTTTGACGACGAAGAGGATTACAACGACGAAAAGGATCGCTAATCATCCGGCGTCAATATTTTGCCCTTTTTTCCCGGGAGAGTCAGCCTTGACACAGACTTGGGTAACGGGTAAACTATTGCATGGGCTTATGAATGAGCGATTGTATATTTATGATTTTTATAAAAAGTGCCCCGTCCTGCGGGAGTGCTTTTTTTTTGTGTTTTTAAGGCTGAATTCGTTAAAAAGTATTCTTTTTCCATGCTCCCGGCCAACGAATCTTGGTCCATTTAGGTTATAAAAAAACCTTGTGCGCAAAGTTATTCTTGGAATGCATTGCCGCTCTGGACGAGGGTAGGCTTTACGGAAAAACGGTACGTTGACTTCGCCTGAAAACTTTATGCAACTGGCTTCGTGAAGGAGAGCGGCTTGCAGGTCGTGGCATTTGTTGCCAACTCCTTTTGACGATGATTACCTGGGAAACGGGTTACGATAACACCATATATCGCCTGAATTTTCGTACTTATATTAGGAGGGTTAAGAAAGTGACAAAGTATATTTTCGTGACGGGCGGCGTTGTGTCCTCCCTGGGCAAAGGGATTACGGCAGCTTCGCTGGGCAGATTGCTGAAAAATCGTGGGTTGAAGGTGACCATTCAAAAATTTGATCCGTACATCAACATCGACCCGGGTACCATGAGTCCGTATCAGCATGGTGAAGTGTTCGTAACCGATGACGGCGCGGAAACAGACCTGGATTTGGGTCATTACGAGCGCTTCATCGATATTAACCTTTCCAAAAACAGCAACGTCACGACTGGTAAAGTATACTCCTCCGTCATCAGCAAAGAGCGGCGCGGGGAATATCTGGGCGGCACGGTGCAAGTCATTCCGCATATCACGAACGAGATTAAAGAACGCGTATTCCGCGCAGGCCGCGAAGCGGGCTCGGATGTTGTTATCACGGAAATCGGCGGAACCGTCGGCGATATCGAGAGCTTGCCTTTCCTGGAAGCAATCCGTCAAATCAAGAGCGACGTGGGCCGCGACAATGTCATGTATATCCACGTAACGCTGATTCCTTATATCAAGGCTGCGGGAGAAGTGAAAACAAAGCCGACACAGCATAGCGTAAAAGAACTGCGCAGCATCGGCATTCAGCCGAACGTCATCGTTTGCCGCACAGAATATGAACTGTCCACAGACATGAAAGCCAAAATCGCCTTGTTCTGCGATATTGATGCCAACGCCGTTGTGGAATGCCGCGACGCCAGCACGTTGTATGAAGTTCCGCTGAACCTGCGCGAAGAAGGTTTGGACGAAATTGTCGTGAACCATCTGAAATTGACCACTCCTGCACCGGATATGAGCGAGTGGGAAGGATTGGTTGAGCGGATCAGCAAGCTGGAGCGTACGGTTGAAATCGCGATCGTGGGTAAATACGTGGCGCTTCACGATGCGTATTTGAGCGTTGTGGAATCCTTGTCCCATGCAGGTTTTGCGGCCAATGCGGACGTGAAGCTTCGCTGGATTCAATCCGAGGACGTGACCGAAGAGAACGTGGACGAGTTGCTGGGCGGCGTAGGCGGCATTCTGGTGCCCGGCGGCTTTGGCGATCGCGGAATCGAGGGCAAGGTAACGGCGATTCGATATGCACGCGAGAAACAAATTCCGTTCTTCGGTATCTGTCTTGGCATGCAGGTTTCCGTGATCGAGTATGCACGTTCGATCGTGGGCATGAACGGCGCGAACAGCTCCGAGATCAACCCTACCACCGAATTCCCAGTGATCGACCTGCTGCCTGAGCAGAAGGATATCGAAAACTTGGGTGGAACGATGCGCCTCGGGCTGTATCCGTGCAAGCTGCAGGAAGGTTCCCTGGCTGCGGCATGCTACGACGACGAATTGGTATACGAGAGACACCGCCATCGGTACGAGTTCAACAACGAGTATCGCGAAGAGATTGAAAAGGCAGGTCTGGTCATCTCCGGTACGTCCCCTGACGGGCGTTTGGTGGAAATCGTTGAGCTTCCGAACCATCCTTGGTTCCTGGCGGTTCAATTCCATCCGGAGTTCACGTCCCGTCCGAACCGTCCGCAGCCGTTGTTCCGCGAGTTTGTGAAAGCGTCCTTGCTAAACGCTGAAAGCAAATAAGCCATAGCGATTCATCTATAAATGTGAAATCCGACAAAGGGTCGGATGCAGCGAAATGGAATCTCCCGCACACTGAAGTGAATTCAGTCGTGCGGGAGATTTTTTTGAGTCAGATAAACGTTTGATTTATATATGTACGTATAAAATTTGGAGTTAGTGCATGAAGAAAAACAATTCCGGTTCGTTTAACAAAGGTTAATTGAGGTAGAGGCAGTACCTGGGGGGGCGGGGTTACTTTTCTACAGCCCAAGATTTTTCCATCAGGCAGGATTTCGTTGCACGAAGTAGAATACTTATCATGTCGACTATGGGATAGTTATCCAGTTCTCGATTGCGTACATGCTTTTCCTAATTGTAGGAGGTTTAATCCGTGGAAAACAAAAAAGTCTTAATTGTTGATGACCAAAATGGGATTCGAATTCTGTTAATGGAAGTGTTCAGCAGCGAGGGATATAACACCTTTCAGGCACCGAACGGCAAAGTCGCTTTGGAGATTGTCAAAAATGACAAACCTGATCTGGTGTTGCTTGATATGAAGATTCCGGGCATGGACGGGCTGGAGATTTTAAAACACATCAAGGAGATCGATTCGAGCATCAAGGTGATTATGATGACTGCTTACGGGGAATTGGATATGATCAAGGAAGCGACCGATCTGGGGGCATTGATGCATTTTACGAAACCGTTTGACATTGATGAAATGCGGGTGGCGGTCAATATGCAGCTCCGCAGCGATACGGCTGGTAAATGCAGTTGAGTCCTGTGTCCAGCAGGATTTTTTTGTCATGCTTTCGGTTGTTGGAGGCGGCTTGATACAGGCAGGTCGTAAAAGGGGTATTGCGAACAGATGGCAGGGGAATATTGGATATGGGGAGCCCGTTATGCGTTGTCTATGAAAACTGTGCTGCATAGCACAGCATTTTTGCAAATGCTTGTTTAGTATTTGACACGGGATGTGGTATAATAAGCCCGTATGTGATTCGGCTAAAAACCATAGACACAACCCAAACCCCTAGGAGGATTGAAACCATGCCATTAGTTTCTATGACAAACATGTTGAACAAAGCACTCGAAGGAAAGTATGCTGTTGGTCAATACAACATCAACAACCTGGAGTGGACGCAAGCGATTCTCGCAGCTGCAGAAGAAGAAAAATCTCCTGTAATTCTCGGTGTATCCGAAGGTGCAGCGCGTCACATGGGCGGCTTCTACACTGTAGTGAAAATGGTAGAAGGACTCATTCACGATATGAAAATCACGGTTGAAGTTGCTATTCATCTGGACCACGGTTCCAGCTTTGATAAATGTAAAGAAGCAATCGATGCCGGCTTCACTTCCGTTATGATCGATGGTTCCCATCACCCAATCGACGAAAACATCGAAATGACGAAAAAAGTCGTTGAATATGCACACGCTAAAGGCGTTTCCGTTGAAGCTGAAGTAGGTACTGTGGGCGGACAAGAAGATGACGTAATCGGCGGCATCCAATATGCTGACCTGAACGAATGTATCCGTATCGTCAAAGAAACAGGCATCGACACTTTGGCTCCGGCTCTGGGTTCCGTTCACGGTCCATACCAAGGCGAACCAAACCTGGGCTTCAAAGAGATGGAAGAAATCTGTAATGCTGTTAAACTGCCGCTCGTTCTGCATGGCGGTACTGGTATCCCTAAACATGATATCGACAAAGCGATTTCCTTGGGTACTTCCAAAATCAACGTAAACACTGAAAACCAAATTGCATTCACTAAAGCGGTTCGCGAAGTGCTTGCAGCGAAGCCGGATGCTTACGATCCGCGCAAATACATCGTTCCAGGTCGCGACGCGATCAAAGCAACGGTTATTGGCAAAATCCGTGAGTTTGGTTCCAACAACAAAGCTTAATTTGCTTTTTTGCAGCTCCATATGGGTACAAGTGGAAAGAACACCGCCTAGCCGGTGTCTTTCCATTTTAACGCCCGTTTCACACCGAAAGCCGTCAGCATGAATTGCCGTTCATCGGCCGCAAAACACGTAGGGGGACTTTAAGCTTTATGGAAAAATTGATGATTAGTGGCGGACGCCCGTTGCAGGGGACTGTGACTATTAGTGGCGCCAAGAACAGCGCCATTGCGCTTATTCCTGCAGCATTGCTTGCCGAGTCGGAAGTCGTGCTGGACAACCTGCCGCTTTTGAGCGATGTGGCAGTTTATGCGGAAATTTTGGAGGAACTTGGGGCACGTGTATCTTGGGAAGGCAATCAGATGAAGATCGATCCTTCCGATATTAAATCCATCCCCATGCCTAACGGTCCCGTGAAAAAGCTTCGAGCTTCTTATTATATGATGGGAGCGCTGCTTGGGCGTTTTAAAGAGGCAACCATCGGTTTGCCTGGAGGCTGTAATTTCGAGCCTCGTCCGATTGATCAACATATCAAAGGTTTTGAAGCGTTGGGAGCGACTGTGACCAACGAGCATGGCTCCATCCATCTGCACGCCAAAGAACTGCGCGGTGCAAAGATTTACCTCGACGTAAGCAGTGTTGGCGCAACCATTAACATTATGTTGGCAGCCACTCGTGCCAAAGGTTCCACAATTATTGAAAATGCGGCCAAAGAGCCTGAGATTATAGATGTAGCAACACTTTTGAATTCCATGGGTGCCAGCATAAAAGGCGCTGGAACCGAGACGATTCGCATAGAAGGCGTTCCATCCCTGAGAGGGTGCCGCCATTCCATTATTCCCGACCGCATTCAGGCAGGAACCTATATGATTGCTGCTGCAGCAACGCGTGGGGACGTACTGATCGATAATGTTATTCCCAAACATTTGGAGGCTTTAACGGCCAAATTGCTGGAAATGGGTGTGAGCATCGAGGAAATGGATGAGAGCATTCGTGTCATCGGGCGCCCGTCCTATAGTCATGTTGACGTGAAGGCGTTGGTGTACCCCGGTTTTCCGACGGATCTGCAATCTCCAATGACAAGTGTGCTTACCCAAGCCAGCGGCGTAAGCGTGCTTAGCGATTTCGTTTACAGCAATCGCTTCAAGCATGTTCCCGAGCTGGTTCGTATGGGAGCCAAAATTCGAGTGGAGGGACGTTCGGCCATTATTGAAGGCGGGGAACTGAACGCTGCCAAGGTCAAGGCGGCCGACCTCCGCGCCGGAGCTGCTCTGGTTATCGCTGGACTTACCGTTAAGGAAGGTGTAACCGAGGTGACGGGCGTAGAGTTGATTGATCGGGGTTACGATCACCTTGTAACCAATCTGCGGATGTTGGGCGCTGACGTATGGCGTGAAACGATTTGATTCGACTCCTGATTGGCAAGGGAAACAGCCTGCTCAATGTCGGCATGTCTCTTTTTGTGATGGAATCTTGTCGACAAAGTGTTTTTTCTCGTTTAACTGCATATCTTTTAGACAACTGGGTTAACCTATACTAATAGAGTTCTCAGTCTCTCCGGAGTAAGTGGATATGGTTTGGTCTCCTTATCCGGAGGGTCTTTTTTTGAGCTGAACTTCAGTTTGCTCATTCCAACAGCTTGTATTCCATTCCCCGTACCCCGGTTTGTTTGAACTTCACTTCATCGCTGGTCACCCGGATCAATCGCCTCATGAATTTGTTCACTCACTACCGACAGCGGAATCTTGAATACCCCGCTCGGAAAACTTACATTCTAGGACAACGATTTGCAATATAACGGTTACATTCCGTACAATGGACAGAAGAGAGTGCAGCAGGAGAGAGTGCTGGGCTCGCTTGCCGGAATATCAAGAAAAACTATCCATTTCACGGACTTATTAATTGAATAGGTGGTTATTATATGGATCTACAGATCTCCGATTTGGAAGAAATGAAGCTTACGGATCTTTACAAACTGGCCAAAAAATATCAAATTCCATACTACGGCCAACTTAAAAAGAAGGAACTGATTTTTGCGATTTTGCGCGCACAGGCGGAACAGAGCGGATTAATGTTCATGGAAGGCGTGCTGGAGATTCTCCCGGAAGGTTACGGGTTCCTTAGACCGATCAATTACCTGCCGAGCACAGAAGACATCTATATCTCCGCTTCGCAGATTCGCAAGTTTGACCTGAGAACCGGCGATCTTGTATCCGGAAAATGCAGAACGCCCAAGGAAAACGAACGTTATTTCGGATTGCTGCAAGTGAACGCCGTCAATGGCGAGAACCCCTCGGCTGCTGCGGAAAGACTTCATTTCCCGGCGCTAACCCCATTGTATCCGCAAAAAAAGCTGGTTCTCGAAACATCCCCCAACCATTTGTCTACCCGAATCATGGATTTGCTAGCGCCAGTAGGTCTGGGACAGCGCGGATTGATCGTGGCACCTCCCAAAGCGGGTAAAACACTTCTGCTCAAAGAGATCGCGAATAGCATTTCAACCAATAATCCCGACATTGAACTCTTTGTGCTATTGATTGACGAACGCCCGGAGGAAGTGACGGATATGTCCCGTTCTGTCAAAGGTGAGGTTGTGGCTTCTACGTTTGACGAATTGCCGGAGAACCATATCAAGGTTGCGGAATTGGTGCTTGAACGGGCCCTGCGCTTGGTTGAGGCGAAAAAGGATGTGGTTATCCTTTTGGACAGTATCACGCGTCTAGCGCGTGCGTACAACCTGGTTATTCCGCCTTCCGGACGAACGCTTTCCGGTGGTATCGACCCCGCTGCATTCCATCGTCCGAAGCGTTTCTTCGGTTCAGCGCGGAATGTGGAGGAGGGCGGCAGCTTGACCATTCTGGCTACGGCCCTCATCGATACCGGTTCGCGTATGGATGACATCATTTATGAAGAATTTAAAGGTACGGGGAACATGGAGCTGCATCTGGATCGCCGTTTGGCGGAACGCCGCATTTTCCCGGCCATCGACATTCGCAGATCGGGAACGCGCCGCGAAGAAGTGCTGCTGACCAAAGAAGAACTCGATACAATCTGGTCGATCCGCAAAAACATGAACGACTCTCATGATTTTGTTGAAAGCTTCCTGAAAAAGTTGCGCAATAGTAAAACGAACACCGAGTTTTTGGCCGCTTTCGATACGGCGGGAAGCAGCCCGACGAGCAACTCGGGAACGACGACAACTCGCCGGTCTACAAGACAGGCCGCAACCTCTGCGACAACAACCTAGTTTTGCCAGCCATCAGCATTGGCCCGGCTGCGGGCCATCTTTCTTCGGACGTTGACCCCGACGCGAGGATTAACCCATTAGATGTAAGGAGAACATCATGTATTTAGTGTACGCAGATGAACAAGGTAATGTTTTTGATCATCCTTCGTTGTTCGGGCTCGCCCGCAGCGGAGATATGATCGTGGAAATTATGGAGGACGAGTTGATTCCGTTGCCCGAGGGCGCGACGCTTGTGGGATTGCCAAGCACTCGTCCGATCGGGATGGATCCGGAGACTGGAGAAATGCTGCCGTTGCCGAAGGACACCCAGGCCGTAGGCGCGCTTCTGCCACAAGGCTTTACGCGTCTCTGTCTGCCTGGTTATGTGAAGACGGATAAGGAATACAAGCTGCCGCTGTTTGGATATTCGGCGGTTGTATGGAAAGAAGATGGTTTCTACGTGACGGCCCGGATGTCCGACCAGCCGGACCAGTGGAATCCGCTGAACTGTGATCGCGATGATGTACGAAGCGGCGTGAAGCGCCTGACCGAGAAGTATCCCGAAAACCGGCTGTATACGCATTTGTCCAATTGTGCCCTCGGTTATGAGTGTCTGACATCATCCAATACGTTTTTGAATCGTTGGGAAGGTGGGGTACCTGTTTCGTATTCCTGTAATGCGGGTTGTTTCGGGTGTATTTCCGAGCAGCCGGATGACAGCGGTTTTGTATCCCCTCAGACACGCATGAATTTCCGCCCGCGCGTGGAAGAAATCGTTGAGGTCATGCTGGAACATCTCAAGACGCCGGAATCGATCATCAGTTTTGGACAGGGGTGTGAGGGAGAGCCTTCCACTCAAGCCAAATTGATCATTGAGGCGATTCGCGAGGTTCGATCCATTACGGATATGGGCTACATTAACATCAACACCAATGCTGGTTTGAGCGACCATATCCGCGGCATTGTTGATGCCGGGCTTGATTTGATGCGAGTAAGCACGATCAGTGCGCTGGATGATCATTATAATGCATATTACAAACCGCGCGGGTACACGCTGGCCAATGTGGAAAAATCGCTAAAATATGCGTCTGACCAAGGAGTGTATACGTCGATTAACTATCTCATCTTCCCGGGAGTAACAGACCGCGAGGAAGAGATTGAGGCGATGATCGAATTCGCCCGCAGAACAAATCTGCGCCTGATCCAGATGCGTAACCTGAACATTGATCCTGAAAGTTACCTGGAACTGATCCCGCCCGCTCAAGGAGATATCCTTGGCATGAAACAGGCGCTTGAGATCTTTGAACAGGAGCTTCCGGACGTCGTCATCGGATCTTATACGCATGTTCCGCCGGTGGGCATGGCGCGGCCGAAGCGGTTGATTACCCCCTTGTAATAACAATTGCAAGTCGGAATGTCCCGTGTTATAATCGTCAAAGTTGTTTCATTTACTCTGGGTCCGCTTGAGGCTCAGGGCGGAAAGAGGTGAAAGGAAATGAAAGCAGCAATTCATCCTAAATACACTGTAGTAAACGTAACTTGCGCTTGCGGTAACACTTTTGAAGCAGGCTCTGTTAAAGACGAACTGCGTGTAGAGATTTGCTCCGCGTGCCATCCGCACTTCACTGGTAAACAGAAGTTTATCGATGCAGGCGGCCGTGTGGATCGTTTCAAGAAAAAATACGGCATCTAATTCAGCCATTCGTTATGAACGGTCTGAGCATTGCTTTGCAAAACACCTCTGCCCTAGCGGCAGGGGTTTTTTTGTTGTAATGGCTTGTGTGCACGAGAGATGGTGACACTTCCCATTGCAGATTGGTTGCATTTTCGATGAGGTTACGCTATACTATTTCTTACCGTGCTAGATGGGGAGGTAGCGGTGCCCTGTTACTCGCAATCCGCTATAGCGAGGTTGAATTCCTGTTAGAGGTATTGTCGATGTGAGGTTTGGTCCCTGAATGGGGCGTTGACGGTTGGGTCCTTCGCAATGAGTACTCATGAACCTGGTCAGGTCCGGAAGGAAGCAGCCATAAGTGAGACCACTCTTGTGCCGAAGGGTTGCCTAGCCTGAGCTTTCGTTCAGGGGTGCCACTTGGATCGCAATTATCAATAACAGGTGCACGGCTTACGATGATATTTCAGAGATCTTTGCAGATATGACATGCAGAGGTCTTTTTATTTTACCAAAAAAGGATGCGAGATTGAGTCAGATGGAGTTTGGATTCACCCCGGAATATAGTATAATGGGGGAACGACAAGAGACTCGAATGCGAAGTGGAAGGAAGGTAACGCATCATGGAGCATATCGCGTTATATCGGGCGTGGCGCCCCCAGTCGTTTCAGGATATGGTGGGACAACAGCATATTATTCAGACCCTGCAGAACGCGATTCGTGAGCAGCGGACTTCCCATGCTTATTTGTTTAGTGGGCCCCGGGGAACCGGTAAAACGAGTGCCGCCAAAATTATGGCGAAGGCTGTAAACTGCGAACGCGGCCCTGCGCCCGAGCCTTGCAACGAGTGCGAGGCCTGCCGCAGAATTACTTCCGGCTCAGTTATGGACGTGCAGGAGATTGATGCTGCGTCCAACCGCGGCGTTGAGGAAATTCGCGATCTGAGGGAGAAGGTTAAATATGCTCCGACCGAGGTTCGCCAGAAGGTCTATATTATTGATGAAGTGCACATGTTGACGACAGAAGCTTTCAATGCTTTGTTGAAAACATTGGAGGAGCCGCCTCCGCATGTGATGTTTATTTTGGCTACAACCGAGCCGCATCGCCTTCCTGCGACGATCATATCGCGTTGTCAGCGATTCGATTTTCGCAGGGTGTCGCTGGATGAGCAGACTGACCGGCTTGAGCTGATCTGTGAACAGGAAGGCATGCAAGCCGACAGGGATGCCCTCCAGTATATTGCTCGACTTTCTGATGGCGGGATGAGGGATGCACTTAGCGTGCTCGACCAGATCTCTTCCTTCACCGACGGCAAGGTGACTTATCAGAAGGTTATGGATATGACCGGCGGAATTCCCTCGGAACAGTTTGCCAAACTTGCAGCTTCTTTGCTCAAGGGCGATGTCGGTCATATTTTACAGATGATCGAGGGCTTCATGCATGAGGGTAAAAGTGCCGATAAATGCATGGAGAACCTGCTGTATTATTTCCGCGACTTGCTTATGATCAAAATGGTACCGGATGCCGACAAGCTGACGGATCGCGTGCTTCACCCGGAGTCGTTCCGGGAAATGGCCGAAGCCTTTACCAAAGGGCAACTGTTTCAGATGATTGATACGCTTAACCGCTATCAGAGCGAGATGAAGTACGCTGTTCAACCGCAAACGTTATTCGAGGTGGCTTTGTTGAAGCTGTGCAGCATTCCTGGTCAACAAGGGTCGGATGGCGAAGCGGCGGCGGGCGTTTCTGCGCAATCTGCTTCCATGCCTGGCGATCATGGGGAAATCCAGCGTTTGAAACAGCAGGTATCGGAGCTTGAGAAGAAACTTGATCGAGCGCTTAAAGCCGGGTTGAGTGGAGGCGAGGCTGCTTCTAGTGGTCCTTCGCGTCCTGCGACGCGTGCTCCTGTGTCCAGAGGCAACGCACCTGCCAAACTTCCGTCGCATCTGGATCAGTATGTGGCACGGAAAGGGTCGCCGGAATTTGCGGATGTCAGCAAGCGTTGGGGGCAAATATTGCAGCGAGTGAAGGAAGAAAAGGTTACCGTTCATGCCTGGTTTATGGATGGCGAGCCGGTGTCAGTGCTGGAAGACAACGTTCTGGTTGCGTTTAAAAACAACATTCACCGGGAAACGACCGAGAAACAGGCGAATCGCGAAGTGATTGAACGGGTGCTTGCGGAACAAATAGGACGTCCGATGCGTCTCGTAACCATGATGCTGAAGGATTGGAATGGCGTCATAGAGGGAGCTGTTGAGTCCCCGAAGGAGGAATTTAAGCTCGAACCCGAACATGAGGATGGAGGCTCGGGAGGCAAGCAGCCGTGGATTGACGAGGCTATTCAGCTCTTTGGGGAAGACTTGGTCATTATTAAGGAATAATGTCGCAATGTCTTGTTGTCAATGCAATATCATTTTATTAAGGAGATGATTACAGATGAATAACATGAACCAAATGATGAAGCAAGTGAAGAAAATGCAGGAACAAATGCTGAAAGCGCAGGAAGAACTGGGCGACAAAACGGTTCAAGGTACTTCCGGAGGCGGCGTGGTTACGGCAGAAGTGAACGGACACAAAAAATTGCTCTCTGTTACGATCAAACCTGAAGCGGTAGATCCGGACGACGTCGAAATGCTGCAAGATCTCGTGATGACGGCTGTGAACGATGCACTGAGCAAAGCTGACGAACTTGCCAACCAGGATATGGGCAAATTCACTGGCGGCATGAAAATTCCGGGATTGTTTTAATTGAAATTGATCCTGCCAAAGGAGACTCGCGCGATTGTATTATCCCGAACCGATATCGAAGCTGATTGATGCCTTTACCCGATTGCCGGGGATTGGCCCCAAAACGGCTGCTCGATTAGCATTTCATGTGTTGAACATGAAGGAAGACGATGTTATTGATTTTGCTAAAGCGTTGGTCAGTGTGAAGCGCAATCTTCACTACTGTTCCGTGTGTTGCAATATTACGGATACAGATCCGTGCCGGATATGCCAGGACAAATCCAGGGATGGATCGGTCATCTGTGTGGTTCAGGATTCCAAGGATCTCGTGGCCATGGAGCGGACGAAGGAATTTGACGGATATTATCATGTGCTGCAGGGGGCCATATCGCCGATGGAGGGGGTTGGGCCTGACGACATTCGGTTAAAGGAACTTTTGGTCCGTCTTAGCGATGAACGGGTCAAGGAGCTTATACTGGCTACGAACCCGAACATTGAAGGAGAAGCGACGGCGATGTATATTTCCCGTCTTGTTCGCCCGTTCGAGATCACCGTCACCCGTATAGCTCATGGGTTACCTGTGGGGGGAGACCTGGAATACGCGGACGAGGTTACACTGTCCAAGGCGTTGGAAGGAAGAAGAGAGATTCGGTAAGCCCCCCTTGGTTGCTTTAGCTTGGGGTTAATCCGGGTTTGAAGGCGTTTCACAAGGAATAACAGCCCTGTGTCTGATTATGGGGGTGGAGAGAGCCGCAAGGCTCTCTTTTTTGTTTAGTAAAATATTAGAAAGGGTCATTAAGAATGCTCAAATCGGTTCTAAGTTTGTCCATCTGCTGATATGTATGAATGTATCAAGGTAGATCAGGAGGAGAGGCTTATGAGATGGTTTGGGAAAAAGGGTTCAACCGGCGAGAAACATGAATATCTCAAAAGAGAAGAAGAGGCGGCAAGGATCTATCTGGATATTGAACGGGCTAAAGCGGAATGGGAACGTGCGGTAAGACAGTTCGAGGAAGCGCAGGGGGAAGATGAGATTGATTATGCGATCTTTGTTCTTGAGGCTGCGGAGCGGAAATACCAGATCCACTTAAAGAGGGCTAAACAAGCCGGGGTCAATGGACCTTTAAGAGTGGATAGGGAAATGAGCGTCTGAATAAATCAGGATTTAATCCGGATGGGGGGGATTTGTATGAAGACGATGATATTGGGCAGCATATTGGTGTTATCGCTGCTTGCGCTCTTCGTTATTTTATTAAAGAAGAAATTA
>NZ_CP150203.1:5770000-5870000 GCF_037969725.1 Paenibacillus sp. FSL W8-0426
GCTTAAACGATTCTGAAGATCTGCAATACGCTGATTTATCCAATTTGCTTCAAGAGGTTGGCCTTTGTCATGCTCGTCATGCATTTGTTGACTTAATAATTGAATGTCGGCAAGCAGCTGATGATCCGTATACATGATCGCCTTAGGTGTAACAGGATCACTGTATCTCACATTTTCAATCAATGCTGCCACCTGCCTGCGCACTTCCTCCATTCCCTCCACTTCCAATAAGCCAAGTTTCCGCTCCAGTTCCTGCAGTGCCATCTCAATTTGTTGCAAATGGACGACCTGGGATTGCGTATCAAGTTCGCGGTCTTCGACTGACCGCAGCCAGATCATGATCAGCCCCACCAAAATAATGGCTGAAACCATGGTCAAAACATGCACGAGAAGATACCCGCGCAATGCTACATGGGCCACGTTCGTAAATAATGAGTACATGATGACCGCTGCAAAATAGACAACCAAAACGGTACCAATGGCTGTGTAACCCGGCACAAAACGTTTGACTTGATCGAGATTGCGAATGATATATACGGCATAACCCCATATTGCAGTCAAAGCGATGCAGCTCACAAACAAAGAGATCCAGAACGAAATATTAAAAATGCTGAACAAGGAAAAAAAGATGGCTGAAACGGCAGCTAGTGCTGCGACATACAGAACGGTGGAGATGTTAATCGCGAATCGGTTCGATGTCATGCTCCCCCGCCCCCTTGCTGTAAATTATAGCCGCAGTTCAGACAGAACTTTTGTCCCGGCTTGACCTCATGCTGACACTGACCGCAGTTCAGTACCAAACTGGAACCGCAATTGCCGCAAAATTTGGTATTGCCTGTATTGAGATGACTGCAGTTCGGGCAAGGACGAGGCATCGGTTCGCTGCACTTAACGCACTGCGAGCTTCCAAGCGGATTGTCGGCTCCGCATTTTGGACAGGCGTTGTAAGGATCTCCGCAGTTAGGACAGAATTTAGTCCCGCTCTGAAGCGGGTGTCCACAAGAATTGCATCCGTTCACAGCGCCTTGACTGCCCATCGCTTTCCCGCACTTCGCACAGTATGAGGAACCTTTGCTATTCATGTGTCCACAGTTCCCGCACGATTGCAATTCCACGCTTTCACTGGTGCTCATCACCTGCGACAATTGAGACATGGCGCTGGCAAACGGGCCTCCCATACCAAGCCCCATTCCCATGCCAAGTCCGGCTCCCATTAGGCCCGATTGCATGCTTCCTTCGTTTTTAGCCGCCCCCTCCAACGTATCGAAGGAGCGTTCCTGTTGGTAATTGAATCCGATAATATCCATTTCTGCCTTTCGGGCCAGCGCCTCCCTGAGCCGCTTTACGGATGGGTCATCATCCGGATGGTTAATGCTATGAATATAAAAATTAATAAGCTGAATGCCGTATTCCTCAAATGCCGATTTGATGATTTCCGTGAAATGCCCCGACATTTCGTTGATGAATGCATTAATTTCCAACACGCTAATTTTTTTATGTACGAGATATGAAGTGAGCATTGAATTCATGTTCATAATGATGAGTCCGCGAAAATAATTAATCAAGTTCGTTTCATTAAAGACAGGCAGCGTTCCGACAAGTTTGACGAGAAATTTGCGCGAATCCGTTATTCGCAATCCCATCTGGCCGAAGGCACGCACCGGAATAATGATATTATACTTCGGATCCTGTACCTGGATGGAGTTCGGAGTTCCCCATTTTACGTCAAGGGCGCTTACTTTATTGATATACCAAACTTCTGCGGCAAATGGCGACTTCCCCCCGAACGGCAGGTTGATGATGTTGTTGAGAATAGGAATGTTGGCCGTGCTCAGGGTATGTCTTCCAGGTCCGAATAAATCCAGCGCCCTCCCATCCTTGAACAGGATCGCTTCCTGTGATTGGTTTACGATCAATTGCGTCCACGTTCCCATTTCGGTTTCGGGATGCTTCCACGCAAACACGTCTGGGGTACCATCATATTTAATCACGTCAATAATTGCCATGGTCCGATTCCTCACTTTATGCGTACTAGATGATTCTTTCATATAACATGGTTCGACATGTCTTGTTGATAAGGCTGATCAAACGCCGTCGAACTTTCATCATTTTACCATTTCCATCCTTCAAGTGCATTATCGAATAGTACCTTTTTCCTGAATTTCTCCAATTACTTCGCTAAAAAAGACGACCTCCCTCCAGATCCATCCGAAGGGAAATCGCCTTGGTACTTATTCATTCAATTGACTCATTGTTGCGTGTCAGCATTTTCCGTTTTGTCTTTTTTGGGAACGCCATCCAAACCATACTCTTCGTCATACGCGTCGAAAATCGCGCGCGCAATCGGCGCGGCACTCGTCGAACCGAATCCCCCTTCCGGGATGACTACGGCTACGGCCAGCTTCGGGTTGTTGCGCGGAGCGTAGGCGATAAATACCCCGTTATCGACATTTTTTCCGCCGACCAACTGGGTAGACGTTCCTGTTTTCCGGGCAAAGTCGTACGGGAATCCACTAAATGAAGAAACTTCGGTGGCCATCCCGCGCTGCACTTCGTCCCAGTATGAGGAGTCGAAATCAACCTTGTCCAACACCTTTGGTTTGATCTTTTCTACAACGTTCCCCTCGGAATCGCGAATTTCGCTGACCAGATGCGGCTCCATCCGTTTTCCGCGGTTTGCCAGCATCGTTACGTATTGGGCAAGCTGCATCGTCGTATATTTCCCCTGTTGTCCAAAGGAACCATACACCAGTCTCGTCAACGAGCTCTCTGTCTTGTTCGTATACTCGCGGCGGCCTAGATATTCATTCGGAAGATCAACGCCGGTAGATACGCCCAGACCAAACTGTTTCATATATTCATCCCAAACATCGATTCCTTTTGCTCCGTAACGGTCATACAGTTTTTTCCCGATTTCATCAATCATGAACGGATTTGAGGAATGGCGAATGGCGTCGCGTGGGCGGAGCGGTCCGTATACGTGTCCGCCTGCATTCTGCACCCTGCGATTGTCTCCACCAAACGTGGTGTATCCTTTATCGGGATAAACGGTATTGGCCGTAAAAAATCCTTCTTTAAACCCGATCAGCACACTGAGCGGTTTGATGGTTGAACCGAGCAATACAACCGATTCGGCTCGCTTGCCGCTGTCATCCGGCGGAAACCCTCGAATCGTGCCGTTCTGATAAATATACTTGATATCATCATACTGTTGATTGGTGATGCTTCCCGTTCTCCAAATGTTGGTATCGTAGTCCGGCATGCTCGCCATGGCAACCACTTTGCCCGTGTCGACTTCCATCGCAACGGCAAAGCCGGTTTTGGCATTTTGGTGATACTTGCCGGACACCAGATTGGTATGCAGCCATCTCAACTGATCCGTGATGGCCTGCTCTGTCTTGACCTGAATGTTTTTGTTGATGGTGGTAATCAGGTCATATCCTTTCTCGGGAGGGGTCGAACCAGCTACGCCTTCCGGAAGGTTGCGCAGGTCTACGTCCACCGAGTTATACCCGCTTTTGCCGCGCAGAATGTCCTGATACTGGAGCTCAAGTCCGTCAAAACCAACGAACTCGTTCTCGGTATAAACAAGACCAGGGTCGGTTTGCGTTTTATTTTTCGCATCAATCTCTTTGTACTTGTCCAGCGTTTTGGAACTTTTGAACTTCTTGAGATACCCGATCGTCTGTACGGCGACCGTGTCCGGATCGTAGTAACGAACGCTTTCCTCCACGATCTGGATACCTTTGAACTCATCCTTGTGCTGGAGGAAATACGCTACTTCCTCGTCCGAAAGATCGCTCTTGATCAAACGCGGCATGAACCCGTTTGCTTTGCGCGAATTCAGGTCCATCTCTTCGATGATTTCGTCGACGGACAATGAGGGCGATTCCTTTTTCTTATACTGCTCGAATACGTCATGCAGCCGCGTCGCCATGTCCTGAATTTCGGCGATATATGGACTCGGCTCGCCGTTCACGTCTCCATAATTTTTGTACAAGGTCAGGTAAAGTGATTGAATCGGCTTGGAGTATGCCAATTTCACTTCGCCCGTCGCATCGTAAATCGTGCCCCTGACCGGAGCTAGCGGAACATCCTTCGTAATGTTGCTCGCTTCCTCCTGGCTTAATTCGGGGCCTTCCACGAACTGCAAATAGGCCAATCGTACGATGATTACGCTAAAAATAATAAAGGAAGCAAAGAAAAACACGTTCATCCGGTAACTGAAACGCCGTTTGTCCGTAAGCTCTTCCTTCTCTTTGGAACGATTGTTCATCCGTTTTACCTCTTTCATGACTTGATGCTTTCCGCTCTGGCTTTGAGGTGATTATGAGTATAGGCAATGTCTTACAACATCCGTCCTACGCCCATTTGATTTCATATCCTTTTTATGCTGTCTCATCCTTCAGATGGGTATCTGAGAAATTCGGCGGATTGAACCAGTCCCCACTGACTGCCCATGTCGAATCAAGCGGAATCCAGCTCTTCGAATCGCTCAAATAGATTTCATTCCAAGCATGAGGCCCATAACCGCCCTGTCCGTTATATCCCAAGCCGGTTACCACCTTGACGTCCAGTCCTTGGGACCGTGCCATGACCGCATATAACCTCGCATAATCGATACACACGCCTTTCCGCGTGTCGAATGTGTCCTGCGGCGTCTGCTCATGCCAAATGCCTCGCTGTTCGTAATCTTCAACCTTGCCATAGTCATATTGAATGCGTGATCCAACCCAGTCATAAAGCGCCCTTGCTTTCGCTTCTTCGGTGGATTTGCCCTTCACGATCTCGGCTGCGGCCGCTTCGATATCCGTTGGGATGTTATGATCAATGACCTCATATTTGCGCTGCAGAATGCCGCTAAGCTCCTTCTGTACCGCTTGGGTAAACACCGGAAGCTGATCCTTGATCAGGTTGCCCGACAAAGGTTCAATGACCGACTTGGCGCCTTGCATGTAGATCGGCGACGCCTCAACGTACCTGCTGAACAGGCTTCCCGGATACAAACTCACGATCATGAACAGCACAGCAATGACGATCATGCCGCGTGCCGAACCGATGACCGTGCCGATCAGCGCGCCGGTAAATCGGCTGACGATCCCTTTCGGCCTGTTCCCGGGCTCGGCGTGATGATGCCTTACGTTAAAGAACATCATCGAGAACCATCCCAACAACATTCGAATAATCCCGTAACTCAATACGAACAGGACGGCAAACCTCATTAACGGAAAATCCGCCACTGCCGTGACAAGGGTATAATACACCTGCTCCATGCGGCTTAATTCACGGCCCGGCATCGCCTGTGCATGATCGGACAGCCATTGCTGCACATAGGGTGCAAGCCATACCGTCAAACCTATGGATAACAAAATGCCTACCACGGTCATAATCCCGTCCAGCAGAAAGGAAAACAGCCTCCCTGCCGAACGAGAAGCTCCCCTGGACCACCCTTGCAGCAAAGACGCCGCAACAATCAACAACAACAGAATCGTGATGCCGTTGAATTCCTTCAGGCTGTCCAGCCAACTTTGAAACACGTTGTCCATTCCTCCTTTTGCCTAAGAAGCCGGGGCTCCCACGTTCCCTTCCGCCTGTTTGATGAACGTCCGGATCGTGTCATTGTCCAGCTTCCATTCGCCGAGCGAAATGCCGCGAAACGTGACGTCCACTTTGTCCGAGCCAGCGGTTCCCTGAATCTCCACATTAGGACTCTTGATCGTAAACGCCCCGCCTTCGCCACGGCTGTAGGTTGCCTTGGAAGCCTCCTTAAGCATGATGCTCGTCGCTTCCTTCTTCAACGTATCCATTGTGCTGCTCTGCACGTCAGATACCGTTTGCTTGATCTGATCGAGGGAGATGCCGCTGTATATCACCAGAGCCGCAACGATGATAATGGCAATCGCCCATTTCAAAACCGTTCGGAGCACATTCATAACAAAAACCAGAATGATCAGCGCAATGACGATCACAAGCCAGTTCTGCATAACAAACTCTTTCCAAACTTCTATGTTCATGATTACACCTTCCGAATTAGAGTCGAGAAATGAATCTTCCCGAATATTATACATGATTTCCGGAGCCGCTGTCAGCTAAGCCCCATTCCCGTAAAAATAAGCGGTATAAGTTCGTCCCAATGCACGTACAAGTAGTACTACGGTTTTGCATGATCGGCATGGCCCGTCTGCAATCTTCCACATTTCAACGGCATCGCTTAACAAGGAGGGGCTTTTGTGAAAACGGCCATTTGGCTCTATCTGTTTTTGTTTCTCGCTGTCTTTGACCTGCACGCTCAATATCCCATACTGACGCCGTTCGCCATCTCGCTCGGTGCCGCCCCTACCTTCATTGGATGGATGATGGGCATTTACTCCCTGACGCATCTGCCTGGCAACCTGATTGCCGGTACGCAGATCGACAAACACGGCAGCCGCCGCTACATCGTATTCAGCCTGCTTGGCGCCGGGATCATTTTGCTGTTACAGGCATACGTCCAAACACCATGGCAGCTCTTGGCCCTGCGGGCCATCAGCGGCTTCGTGCTTGCCTTCTTGTCTCCGGCTTGCCTTGCTCTTCTGGCCCAGCTCTCCCGCGATCCCGTTACTCAAGGCAAATATATGTCCGGACACGGGGTTGTGCATACATTGGCTTCGGTCGTCTCTCCCGCGGCAGGCGCACTGATTGTGGCAAGCATCGGATTCTCGGCCACCTTCTCCAGCCTGGGTTACCTGCTCATTCTGACAGGCGTCATCGCTTTTTTGTCCATGCCCAAGGGATTGGTAGATGCAGCCAACGAAACAGAAAAAATTAAAGAAACCGTCCCGCCGAGCCCGTCCTCCGTCACTAAAGGGAGCAGCTCCGAAAAAGCGGCATTCATGCCTGTCTCATGGCGTTATTTCGCCCTTCCGCTGTTCATTGCTTGTGCCCAAGGCATCCTGTTTTTTGAATTGCCGCTGCGCAATGGCGGCACAACGTCCATCATGTCCACAGGGCTTATGTTTTCCATCATCAGTCTGGGCGCGCTGCTTACGCTGAGCATGCTGTTTCTCAACCGGTATTCCCCGAAGCTCCGCCTGACGTTGGGCGTGCTGCTGATGTCCCTGTGCTTCTTTGCTATGGCTGCATTTCCGGCGTGGCCTCTGCCCGGCATTCTGTTCGTGCTCGGATTGGCCAAAGGAATTACTTTTCCAGCCATGGCAACGCTGTTCATTCGTTTAAGCGGGGGCAGCAAGCTGGGCCGCATCTTCTCGTTACAATCCATCTTCACCTCGATCGGTTCGTTTATCGGACCCATCGCGGCCGGACAGCTTCGGATCGGGGTCTCTCCTTATTTCATTGCATTTCTATTGTTGATGTTAGGCATACTACTGCTTCCCTATTTCAGATCGCGACATGAAGCGTCATCATCCCGTTCAGACCCGCATAGCATATTAAGCTGATTTCCCCGGTTTTCTGCCAACGAATCGGCTTCTTTTTTCCTTTTGACAGCACCCGAGCCGGTTCCGAGGTTTTCTTTGCATTATTCACCCGTTTACAGCTACACTATAGGTATTCCCGGTCGATTTCCGCTGTAACATTTCCCGGGTAATGTCGATACAAGCACTCGTTCAAGGGGTGAATAGGATGCCAATTCATGTCATTGTGGAAGGAAAGAATGACCGCAGTAAACTGAAACGCCTCGTTTCTCCCGAAATCAACATCTTATGCACGTTCGGAACATTGAATACCGTCAAACTTGAGGCACTTCGCAAACAGGTCGGATATGACGAAGTGTACCTGTTTGTGGATAACGACAGCTCCGGCAAAAAAATCCGGGGTGTGCTGCGGGACGCTTTTCCCGACGCCGTCCAAATCTATACCCGGCGCGGCTATGCGGGCGTCGAAGGCACTCCGGACGAATACATCATCGCCCAACTCGAAAAGGCAGGTTTGGAGGAATATATCCAATATCCCGAACTGCCTTCGCTTTAATGGTTCTATATTTACCTCACAATCAATCACACAAGGCCACTGCGAGTGCAGTACCATCTTCCGATCGCTGTTATCCCCAGATTTTTTTCATTCCCTTTTTCTAAGGGGAAAATCCGGTGATAAGCCTATGCTTCCGATGCAGCTTTCCTTCAGAAAGCTTTTAGAACGCTTCGCTTCTCCAGATTGGTTCTGCCTCTCCGTTTATGTGTGTATGTTTTTTTCGGTTTATATAGCCCCTAAAATAAAAGGGCTGCAAACAGGTTATCCCTGATTGCAGCCTTTTATTGTGCAGTGTTTTCTATCCCTTATTACTCTTTAATCAAAGCGCGGATGTCCGCGGCAATCGCTTCCGGTTGGACGTCCTCCGTATTGAAGGCGTTGTACACTTTGCGCAGGTTGTTGTTTTTGTCAACCAAACCGATCATGTTCATGTGGGCAAAGTCGTCCTTGCTCTCGCCTTCGATCAGGATCTGAAACGAATCCCTGGCAAGCTGCTTCGTTTGATCCATATCGCCGCGCAGGAAATACCAACCCGCATAGTCCGCATGGAAGCGGTCGGCAAACGTTTTGATCTTTTCCCTCGTATCCACTTTCGGGTCAAACGAGATCGATACGAATGAAGCATCGTTGCCGAACGTATCATCTTCTTTCAGCAGGTCCTGCACCTGCGAAAGGGTAAATGTCGTAATCGGGCAAACATCCGGACAGCTCGTGAAGTAGAAATAAAATAACCGAACCTTGCCTGCCGTATCATCCAGCGAGATCGTTCGCCCGTCCACATTTTCCATGGAGAAGGATTGAACTTCACGAATCTCGGGCAGTTTCTCTTTGCCGGCGAATACGGTATTCCATGTCAGATATACAGCCATGATCAATGCCAGTCCCAGCAGCATCCAGGTCCACTTATACTTTTTCAGCATCACATTCGTCCCTTCTGTTCATTTGCCCAACTTTCGGGTCGTTTCCATTGTCTATGTATACAAATCACCTGTTTATGAATAAGCTCTCATTATTGTAACTGTTTTTCCAGCAATTGCCCATGCCTTTTGCGCATTTCTTCATGGAACCTGTACAGTCCCCCTATTTTCTGATGTTTTGCTTCGTGTCGCGGGGATATTATACACTGGATATGGGCATCACCTTAAGATAGATACACGTCATTGCGTACAGAAAAAAGAAGGATTTCAAAGGAGTCGTTTATGGACACTTCCACACATTTTGTCATGGGCGTCGGTTTGGCCGGTCTGGCTTATGTCGATCCGGTCGTAGCTTCGAACCCCACGCTTGCCGCAGCTGTCATGATCGGCACGATTGTCGGCTCGCAGGCACCTGACATCGACACTGCGCTGCGCCTCAAAAGCAATTCCCTGTACATCCGGAACCATCGGGGACTTTCCCATTCCCCTCCGTTCCTGCTGTTATGGGTAGCGCTTATTACAGGCGCGATCGCGCTCTTTTTTCCGAATGTTCCCATTAGCCATGTCGCGGGCTGGACCGCCATCGCTGTCTGCGTACACGTGTTTACCGATCTGTTCAATACGTATGGAACCCAGGCGGGCAGGCCGTTCACGGAACACTGGATTGCCTTGAACGTCATTCACATCTTCGATCCGTTCATGTTCGCTTCCCATGTCGTGGCCATTCTCTTATGGGCTTTCGACCTTGTCGCACCTGCTCCGATGTTCATCACGCTGTACGTCGTGAT
Organism: Paenibacillus sp. FSL W8-0426; assembly: GCF_037969725.1. Taxonomy (NCBI): domain Bacteria; kingdom Bacillati; phylum Bacillota; class Bacilli; order Caryophanales; family Paenibacillaceae; genus Paenibacillus; species Paenibacillus sp. FSL W8-0426. The sequence goes on from NZ_CP150203.1 coordinate 5,779,674, forward strand.
CGCATTGTATTACGTCTGGCGCGTGGCCGCTCATGCCAAAGCCGTCGCGAAGGTGAAACAATTGGATCAGGCCAAGGGCAAAACGAAGGCCCATTACATGGTCATCCCTACGATTTCGTGGAATCAATGGCATATCGTGAAACGGTATGCTGACGGCTCCTATGATATCGGCAAGATGGAGCACGCTCAACTGATATGGAATCTCCATGCAACGTCATCGACCCATGCCGCCGTGGAAGCGTCACGGAAATCACCCGAGGTGGCTGCGTTTCTGTATTTCACGTCCTATGCCGTCGCTGAAGTCGAAGAGCTGTCCGCAGGGTATAGAGTCCGGTGGGCGGACGTAAGATATCGGCATCGCAAGCAGTATCCTTTCGTTGCCGTCGTCGTTATGGATCGAAATTTCGAAACGATTGATACGTACGTCGGCTGGTTAAGCGAAGAGAAGATGAACAAAAAACTTTTATCTGCCCGGTCTTGACGAAAGTTGCGGGGAAGGGCAAAATCAAACATAGGAGCCGGTGCAAAAGCAAAGCCCGGAGCGTTTCCCGCTCCGGGCTTTTTTTGGAGATATTGGTACTGCGAAAATTATGATGGATTATTTGCCAGACCCAGCCAGAGACTGCTCAGCCAGTTGGACCAGACGTTTAGTGATATATCCACCCAGAGAACCTGTTTCGCGGGACGTGTAGTTACCGTAGTAACCATCCTGTGGGATTGTTACGCCCAGTTCTTGCGCAGCCTCCATTTTCAATTGTTGCAGAGCTGCTGTTGCTTGAGGTACCACCAAGTTGTTAGAACGAGATCCTTGAGCCATATTTAAAATCTCCTTTCAATCTGTGTCTGTGATGTATTGCAAGCTTGCAAGATTATTATGGCTCTCCCGTATCAGGTTATACGGAATTTTCAACAAAATCATGATGGAGGTTTTTCCCAATGAGCAAAGGCTTGTCTTTATGGTTTGCGTTTTCGTCCATTGTTTTGTTAACGGTTACAGCAATTACGATGTCTTATTCCGGTTGGCTTGCTGCACTTCTGTTTGTGGCATCTATCGGCAATATCGGCTGGGGCTTTGTCATTCGCGCCAAAAAAGAGCGCCAATCCTTGGGATCGCCGAATTCCGCATCCTGAGTATTCCCAAGCCTGCTGAATTTTTCAGGCTGCAAGAGAAGCCGCCATTCGGCATTTTTTATGACAAAAGGAGCGAATCGCCCAGGCAACCATTGCCGGCGAATCCCGCTCCTTTTTGTCATGTTCGCAGAACCCTTCCGCAAGATGGCTCAAGCCTACTTGCGTTTAGGGACAAACCCCATGCGTTCCTTAACTTCGCGAATGGTTTTGTCGGCCACTTCTTCGGCACGGCTTGCCGAAACCGCCAAGATTTCGGTCAGTTCGCCCGATTCGCGAATTTCGCGATACCGCTGTTGCAGCGGCTCAATGACCGAAACGACGGCTTCTGCCAATTCCTTTTTGAAAGGACCGTACATTTGCCCCTCGAAGCGCTCAGCCACTTCGTTCAGCGTAATTCCCGCGCATTCCGCATAAATGGTCATCAAATTGCTGACTTCAGGTTTGTTCGCAGGATCATACACGACCTCGCGTCCCGAATCCGTCGTGGCACGGCTGATCTTTTTGCGGATTTCGGCCGGTGTGTCCAGCAACGAGATGTAACTGCCCGGATTCGGGTTACTTTTGCTCATCTTGCTGGATGCGTCATCCAAAGACATGATGCGTGCGCCAACCTTCGGAATATACGGCTCCGGAATCGTGAAGTAGTCCCCGTAACGATGATTGAACCGTCCGGCGAGATCGCGCGTAAGCTCCAGGTGCTGCTTCTGGTCGTCCCCGACCGGAACGAGATCGGCATTGTAGAGCAGGATGTCCGCAGCCATCAACGACGGATACACGAACAAACCGGCTCCGACCGATTCTTTGCCTGACGACTTGTCCTTAAATTGCGTCATGCGTTCCAGCTCGCCCATCGCGGTGAGTGTGGTCAGCAGCCATCCAAGCTCGGCATGCTGCGGAACGTGGGATTGCAGGAAGACGTTGGACTTGGTCGGATCGATTCCTGCTGCAATAAACAGAGCAGCAACCGCCTCGGATTGCTCGCGAAGCGCTGCCGGCTCCTGCGGAACCGTGATGGCGTGTAAATCCACCACCATAAAATGGCACTGATAATCATGTTGCAGCTTGACGAAATTTTTGATCGCGCCAATGTAATTGCCCAGCGTAAGCTTGCCGCTGGGCTGAATTCCTGACAAAACGGTTTTCATATGACAAATTTCCTCCCTTAGATCGTGTCGAATTACAATCGTTATATTTTTGTACGCAAAAAGATCCCACATCCGCAAGGGACGTGAGACCGTGGTGCCACCCTAATTCACATTTCTTCCTTCAAAGAAATGCCTTCCATTTCCGTAACGTGGAATAGACGTCAGATCCTACTGCAGACCTGTCCTGCCTTCTCGGCTGCCGGCCTGGTTCAAACCCGCGCTCCAGAGTCCATTCGGCAATAAGTCCCTCATCGGTTCGCATCCTCCACCGACTTTCTGAAGAGAGCTCTCATAGCTTACTTGTCCCTGTCATCGCTTTATCGTGTTTCAAATTCATTCAAACAACTTCTGTCTAATTCATATTAATGCGCAAGCAGCGGATTGTCAAAACCGGAAGAGCTTTTTTTACCCCCGGCCCTAAAATCTGTTATGATGGAATTGTTCATTGAAGGTAAGGCACATCATGATCCGACGGTTCCGGGAGACTGTTGTGCACAATTGACACGCCTGCAGGCGGCATGCTATCTTTGAGCCGCGCAGACAGATTTCAAGTGGGAAAAGGAGCATCCAAATATGAAACAAGTGACCAAAGGCCAATGGAATGGTTACGACACGTATATTCTACATAGCCGTGAACTGGAGATTACCCTGCTGCCTCGTCTGGGGAATAATATCATTTCGATTCGGGACATGGTACAGAATCGCGATGTTGTTCGCAGTCCAGAGGAAGACGAGCTTGCCTTTTATCTGCAGAAGCCTTATCACTTCGGCGTACCTTTGCTGGTTCCGCCAGGGCGTATCCATCGTGGCTCCTTCGAATACGAAGGCGTCCCCTACCAATTTGTTCAAAATACGGCCCATGACAATCATATCCATGGACTCCACCGCACTCAAGCCTGGTGTGTCAGTGACATAGAAGAAGACGAAGACGGCTGCGCGATCACCACCGAATTTCTGACTTCCAGCGATGAGGACTGGATGGCGCAATACCCCATTCCGCTTAAGCTTGAAATGACATTCAGGCTGCAAAACGCTGTCCTGAGCCAGAAGCTGAAAGTGACCAATCTAGGTTCGTCTCCCGCCCCGTTCGGGATGGGTTATCATACATGGTTCTTGCTGGACGGCAAACCTGCGGAATGGACGCTGCAAATCCCCGTTTCCGGAGAATATGCCCTCAATGAGGAACAACTGCCTACAGGCGCGATAGAACCGCCAGGAGAGTGGGCAGCCCTTAATGAAGGGATGAACATGGAAGGACGCAACTGGGATAACATTCTCAAGGCGACACCGGGCCAGCCGGCGATTGCCCATTTAATTCGCCAAGATGGTTATCAAATTAAATATTCAACAGATGAAGCCTATTTCAAGCATTGGGTACTATTCACAAAGGGTGAATCCGATCAGTTTTTGTGCATCGAGCCATATACCTGGCTGTCGGACGCCCCGAACTTATCTCTGCCCGCTGAAGAGACGGGGCTAATTCGTCTAGAACCCGGATACCCTGTCGAGCTGCTCACGCACATTGAAGTCGTTCCGCCCGCAGAATAGCTGCTTCTTTCTGCTGCATTGCCGGGTTTCACATGAAACTGCTTGGCCGATCCTTAACGGATCGGCTTTTTCTTCGTTTAGGAGCATTTCATTCCAAATGTTACCTCGCCCTCTATCGGGTATATTTCTCGCACCTGCAACCATACTAACATCACCAAGACATAAGGAGGTGATACACATGTACGGAGGTCAAAACCAAGGTAGCGGAAACCGTTCTTCCAACAACCTCGTTGTTCCCCAAGCTACAGCAGCACTGCAGCAATTGAAAATGGAAGCTGCACAGGAGTTGGGTGTGACAATCCCTCAGGATGGTTACTACGGTAACTACACGTCCCGCGAGACAGGTTCCCTGGGTGGATATATCACTAAACGTCTGGTTCAAATCGCTGAGCAGCAATTAGCGGGTCGTTCCTAACACTCGGAATAATTGCTTGGATTACCTACAGCAACATGCGGCCTTCTTCGGAAGTGCCGCTTTTTATGCTCATCGTCATGAAGTCGATCCCAAGCCGGAATCCTTGTATGTATTGGTTCTAGGGTAGCGGATCATAAGATTGGCCATATTGTAGTTGGACTCCATCGTAGCGTCTACCATGATCATGCCTTGCCTAACCGTAAAATCAAAAGAAATTTCTCCGTGCGTCCAATTCCGCTTGAACTTCAGCGTCTCCAGGGCCATGGCCCGGAATGAAGCACGCTGGGTCTCGTTCAAACCTTCGTGATCGGATTCCATTTGCCCATTGCGTCCAGCTATCGGATTATGTCGAATACCAAACTTCCCAATGACATTATTTCGTATTTGCACAAACAAAATTCCTGACCCCACCCCGCCTAACTCCTGATCCACTTCTTTGAACACCAAATCCAATTGTCTTGCTAACGAAATCTGGTCAATTTTTACCACATCTATTCCTCCTTTATGCAATAAGACCTGAAAGTTCAGGACTTACGGCTCATTATATGACATCATATTGGTCTATTCAACAATAATAAACAAATTTGGGTATTGCTTACTATATGTTGCGCAAATAATTGCCATTCTCCGACTTTTATACGAGTTTTTTCTTTCTATTACGACATCGGTATTCGACAAAAAAACCTGCAACCCTGTGTGAAACACAGCATTGCAGGTTAAGATTACTGGATGCTTGCAGGCGCTGCCTACTCCGTCATGGCAAGGAACTGTTCGATATCATCCGTAACGAGCCGGGCAGCATTCTGCCAGAAATCAGGCTTCGTCAAATCGGTGCCGAGATGCTTCTGCGCCAGTTCCTCAACGGTCATTCGTCCGGTATCCCGCAGCAAGTCATCATACTTGTCTGCAAATGCGGTACCCTCTTGTTGCGCTCTGGCGTAAATGCCCGCGCTGAACATATAACCAAACGTATAGGGAAAGTTATAGAACGGAACGCCTGTCAAATAAAAATGCAGTTTGGATGCCCAAAAATGCGGATGGTTCGACGCGAGCACGCCGCAGAACGCTTCATCCTGCGCCTCAACCATGAGTTTGCACAATTCATCGGCGCTGACCAGCCCTTGTTTTCGTTTTTCATAGAAACGGGTCTCAAACAGAAAACGTGCATGAATGTTCATAAAGAACGCGACGCTGCGCTGAATTTTGTCTTCCAGCAAAGCCAGCTTCTCCTGCTCGTCCGTCGCGGCCTGAACAAGCGCATCGGCCACGATCAGCTCCGCAAAGGTGGAAGCCGTCTCGGCTACGTTCATCGCATAGCGCTGGTTCAAGGCAGGCAGCTCCTCCATGATGTGCTGGTGGTACCCGTGGCCCAATTCATGTGCAAGCGTGGATACATTGGAAGGCGTGCCGGAGAACGTCATGAAGATTCGGGTGGCTTTGCTCAAAGGAAGCGAAGTACAGAACCCTCCAGGACGTTTGCCGGGGCGATCCTCGGCTTCAATCCACCGTTTCTCAAAAGCCATCTCCGCAAATGCGGACAATTTGGGACTGAACTTGGCAAACTGTTCGACAATATTCAACGCGGCTTCGTCATAAGTCACTTTTCCGCCCGCTGTGCCCACAGGAGCATCCACGTCACTCCAGCTGAGTTTGTCTACGCCCAGCAACTTGGCTTTTCGTTCGAGATAACGCACGAGCGCCGGTTTAGCATCGTTAATAACGCCCCACATCGTATCCAAGGTCTGGCGGCTCATGCGGTTGATCGCGAGCGGTTCCTTCAAAATATCCTCCCAGCCGCGATTCTCATACAGCTTCAGCCGGAAACCAGCCAGATGATTCAGCGTATCCGCGCAGAAATCTTCCACATCGGTCCAGGCCTGTTCCCATTTGGCGAATACGGATTCGCGAACGTTCCGGTCGCTATCGCTCAGCTTGTTGGAAGCTTGGCCTGCAGACAGCATCACCGTTTCACCATTTTGTTCAAATGGAATGTTCACTTTGCTTACAATGGTGTTGTAGAACTTGCCCCAGCCATGGTAACCATCGACACCCAGATCCAGAGCAAGCCCCTCCATCTCAGGCGACAATTTCTCCCGGGCCAGACGGCGGCTTTCGTTCAAAACAAAGCTTAGCGGCTGCCATTCGTCTCTGGCGATCCATGCTTCCCATACCTCATCTGGGGTCTGGCTAAGCAGGTTGTCAAAACGCGCTTTGCTGCTATTCAGCATGGCTGCAATAGAACTGACGGTTCCCTGGAGCTGGGCGGCCTTTTTGTCAGCCTGGTTTTGCGCGGACAGACAGCTCACGAATGCGGAGCCTTCGGAAATGCGAACGTAACAGCTTTGCAGCAGCTCCAGTACTGGATCGAATACATGTGTAGCCTTGGCAGAGGTAGGTACTGGCGTTTCCTGCAAAAGCTGCTGCAGTTTACGCACGTCCTGTTCCAGATCCTTCAAATAAGCAGCAAATGCTGCGGAGGAGGATCCCCCGCTAAAAACGGACTCCAAATCCCAAACGGGCTGTAATGGCATTTTCATATTGCGCGACACCTCTCCCTTATCACAATATTCGAAATCAATGAATTCAAACTGGTGTTATGCATGATCGTTCACTATACTATAGAGACAGTTCAAGCCACACTCAGGAGGTTATATTAGATGAAACCTTTGCAAATATCGGCAGACACTGCCGTCAAATTAGCGGAATCTCTCGGCGTACCGCTCGAGCACTTGATGCATATGCCGCAGCATATCCTGTTGCAAAAAATCGCGGAATTGGCAAAGACGGAAGCAAGCACTCCCAAACCATCTTCTTCGGAAGGCGATCAGCAATGATTCCTTTCGAAAACAGCTGGCCCTACGACATCGTTATGGGCGATATCTATATGCCGCAATGCCCGTTCTGCAACGCGCACAATGTGCTGCTTCCCTTGAAACCGAAGGAGCTTGTCCGCATCCGGGAAGGCAAAAAGAAGCTGCTCGTCCTGCCGTGCTGCAACGGCAGCATGACCATCGTCGACAATGATGCCGACTATCTTCTTGCCAGCTCTCCGCTTCGCAAAGCATAATCCAGATTTGCCTACAAGGGGCTGCGCTTCGCAGCCTCTTTGTCTGCTTCGAGCATTTCCTCGGGCAATTCCATCTGTCCGGAAATCATCTGTTCGCGAAGCAGCGCCCACTGTTCCCTTGACGCGCGAATCATGGCCGCATCCGTGATACGCTTATCATGGATCACTCGGCCGAACCATTTGACCGCTTCATGAAAGCGGCCTATTCTGCGGTTCAGCTCACCAATCAGGTAGAGCAACCTTGCTTCATTGCTGCCCGCGCCTTCCATTTCGAACACCTTGACGTAGGCATCCAGGCTGAATTCCAGAAAACGGCGCTCCTGTTCATGATCTTCCCGATACCGGTATAACCAGGCGATATGGTGGAGCAACCCGGCAATGACCCTGTCCTTCTCTTTGATGGCCTGAGCACATAATAACCCAAGCTTGTACGTTTCCAAGGCGTTAGCCAGCGTGCGCGGTCCGCTGTAATCGCGTTTTTCCCAACGGCTGCCGACCTGATCCATAAAGTTTTTCTTCTGCAGATCGCTCAGCTTTTCGGTGGAATTTTCCGTCGAGGCGAATCCGCACTCCGGGCATATGCGCACGACGTAGAAATCCGGGTTTTCTTTTTTATAATAGGCGCAAAAATCGGAATCTGAACGGTAAGGCCGCTTCAAACTCGGTCTTACCCGCGAGGTTTCGAATACATGCTCGCAATAATTGCATGTGATTTTCACTTTATACAGAGGTTCCAGTTCCAGATCCACTTTCTCCACTCCTCTCCGAATGCCTGATGGCAGGCTAAGGCGTATTTACGAAATGGTAAGCCGGCCCCGACAAACGTTGGAGAATAAAGGAATGCAGCGGCTCTTCCACACCAATCTGTGTCAATGCTTGATCCATGCAAGCGAGCCAAGCCTCTGCCCGCTGCACCGTCACTTCAAAACCCATATGGCGGGCACGCATCATCGGATGACCAAATGCTTCGGAAAACAAAGCAGGCCCGCCAAAAAATTGCGATAAAAACATAAATTGTTTCTCCATGACCGGTCTGATATCCTCAGGAAACAGAGGGGCCAACTGTTCGTTTTGCTGCACAATGGGATAGAACGCTTCGACCAGAGCGCGAACGCCCTGCTCACCGCCAAGGTTGTCATAAATACTTTGTCCTGGGTTCATTGGGCAAAACCTGCTTTGATCGTGTCGAATTTTGGCATTTATTACACTCCTATGCTTAATCTTAACAATACCTGCATGACTCGTAAGGCTCAGGCTGCAGTTGACCTAAACCTCATTCTATCAAAAAAATCCCAAAACTCCTATCTAACATGACATAGCTTTCCTTCAATTTATCCGCTATATAAACCACACGAATCAATCACACAAAGCCTCTGCGAGTGCAGTACCATCTTCCGATCGCTGTTATCCCCAGATTTTTTTATTCCCCTTTTCTAAGGGAACATCCGGTGATAAGCCTATGCTTCCGATGCAGCTTTCTTTCAGAAAGCTTTTAAGCGACCGCTTCGCTTCTCCAGATTGGTTCTGCCTCTCCGTTAACGTGTGTTTGTTTTTTGCGTTTATATAGGTCGCCGCCTAACGTAAACAAAAAAAGCACCAAACCGAAGTTTGGTGCATCACTCGATTTAATAGCTTCTCCAGTCCTCTTCCTCGGAAGGGACCAGCGAGGCTCGGATTACATACACAAATGCGCAAACCAAGATTCCCATGACAAGGCTCATCATCATCGCTCCATCCGTTCTGAATTCCACCGTCTGGACAATTGGGTGACGTATAGGCGTTGGGTTCATTTTAGCATACATCGTTTAAAATTACAGCCATTTATGCAAGCGTTTTCTTTATGAAAATGGTACTGTTTGTCCCTGCCGTTTCATATTATCGGAGAGACGAGCTTTTGTTGATTTCCGCCTTCATTCCAAACTAAAAAAGGAGAACTTTATGGCCGCAACCCAAAAGTGGATTCCCGCAATGATTGCCTTTGCGCTGCTCCTGATGTGTGGACTGATGGCCATGTTCCCAGCCGAATCCTGGCATGCGGGAGTGCGCGGACTCTCAATCTGGTGGGACGTGTTGTTCCCTTCCTTATTCCCGTTTCTGGTGCTGTCCGAGCTGTTGCTCGGATTCGGCATCGTTCATTTTCTTGGCACGATGCTTAATCCGTTGATGCGGCCGCTGTTTCGCGTGCCGGGAAGCGGAGGATTCGTATTTGCAGTCAGCTGCGCCTCCGGATATCCGACAGGAGCCAAACTTACGGCACAGCTGTATGAACAAAAGCTGGTTACGCGCGAAGAGGGCGAACGTCTGGTCTCTTTTACGACATCATCCGATCCGATCTTTATGATCGGGGCTGTATCGGTCGGTTTTTTCCACAACGCGGCCATTGCTCCTGTGCTGGTAATCGCCCACTACGCTTCCGCATTCATTGTCGGCGTACTCATGCGCTTTCACGGCTCCTCAGGCACGATTCCATCGGCTCCCGCATCGGATGCGCATCTCCTCTCCTCCGGTGAACGGCAAAAAAACAGGGTCGCAAGGGCCATTCGGGCCATGCATGAAGCACGCCTGGCAGATGGGCGACCGCTGGGGGAACTGCTGCGTCAGGCGGTCGCATCTTCCCTCCGCCTTATTATTATCGTCGGCGGGCTGGTTGTATTCTTTTCGGTCATCATGGAGCTTCTGGTCCAGACAGGGGCACTCGGTCAATTGTACCGGTTTACCGAACATTTGCTTCAGCTTGCCGGCCTGCCTTCTGCCGTTTCCCACAGCCTTGTCGGCGGATTGTTCGAAGTCACCTTGGGTGCCAAAGAAGCGGGAGCTGCCGGCTCGGCAGTCCCCCTTCCGTATAAAGTGGCCGCCGCCGCGTTTGTACTGTCCTGGGGCGGGTTATCCGTTCATGCCCAGATTATGAGCGTGCTCAGCCACACTCCGCTCAGGTACGGTCCTTTCCTGCTCGCTCGGGTTATTCACGCGTTGATTGCACCCGTACTCGTTCTTCTGTTATGGTCGCCCATCACGGGAAGTTTGACGCAATCCGTGTTCCATCCGTCGGGCGTGATTTCCGGGCAAAGCGCCTATAGGGCGGACTGGTCCTTGATCCTGTTTTCCGGGATCGGCGTGCTTGCGGGCATGATACTGTTTATGCTTTGCATCTCTTTCATGTGTTCGCGGTTCTTGCCTCGTCGCATCGAAAGGTAGGCCCCTTCGTCACCATTTCGTCATTTAGTTTCCGCTAAACGTTGTGTTCTTCCGTGGAATTGATTATCATCGGTAATATAATGACCACAAAGGAGCTTTCATCTTGAGATACTATGTTCAAGACCGCGGAGACCAGTTATCGATTGAACTGAGTCAGCAGTTCCACGCGCTGGCCAAAGAAGCCGGATTCAAGCTTGATGCAGAATCCCCGCAGATCGTCATTTCCATTGGCGGAGACGGAACCATGCTGCAGGCCTTTCACAACTTTATCGACCGGATTCCGGAAATCGCCTTTGTCGGAGTCCATACAGGCCATCTCGGGTTTTATGCCGATTGGAAGAAGGATGAGCTGCGCGAACTGATTGATTTGATGAGCGGCAAAGGAGACCCGGAACTTCTCAAGCCCCGCATTGTGCAATATCCGCTGCTCGAGCTCGAAATTCGCAAAAAATCCGGCAACGCCTCGTACATTGCCTTGAACGAATTCACGCTCAAAGGCGTGGACGGCACGGTCGTCGCGCAGGTGGACATCAATGACGTTACCTTCGAGATGTTTCGGGGTGATGGAATCTGCGTATCCACGCCGTCAGGCAGTACGGCCTACAACAAGGCGCTTGGAGGCGCCATGGTTCATCCCACCATTGATGCGATTCAAATCGCGGAGATCGCTTCGATCAATAACAGGGTCTACCGAACGCTCGGCTCGCCCATCATTTTGCCCAAACATCACCACTGCGACATTTTTTCGCGAAAAGAACAGCGTTTGCTGCTGACGATCGATCATGTCAACGTGATGGTTGAGGATTTGATTTCGGTACGCTGTCAAGTATCCAGCCAAAAGGTAAGCTTTGCGCGTTTCCGTCCCTATCCGTTCTGGAGCCGGGTACGTACTGCATTTTTGGACTAGCCCTGCCAAAACACTTCGGGCACCTGTCGAACCAACAGCACCCCCAATAATAAGCAAACCAAAAAGCGGCCCTGTTCAGGAGCCGCTTTTGGCTTTCGGTGGCTGATCCTTGCTCTTTTGCAGCACGAAATATGCACAACCGAAATTGCAGTATTCATTAATGTAATCGACCATATGCGAAATGGCAGAGTCCTTGTTGGCCTTGGGATGGTTGTCCCGGTAAAATCCCTTCAAGCGCAGCTGGCTGTATCCCCAGTCCCCGACGATATAGTCGTAACGCTCCAGCACTTCGCTGTAACGATCGCGAAACACCTCGGGATTCCAGCCGTTTTTATGGTTCTGCACGATCTCGTAATTTTTGTTGCCGACCTGTACGATCACTTTTTCCTTGGGCCGCTCTTCGGGCTTTTCCTGAATTTGATCCTGGATCTGCTCCTGCTCGGGCACCATGCATTTCTGTTCTTCCAAGCCTGTATCCTCCATCATGCGAGTGTTGCCGCTTGCTCCGTATGCTTCGTCGCAGATTTGACTTGCTCATGGGCATGATAGGAGCTGCGCACCATTGGGCCGGATTCGACGTGGCTGAAACCGCGCTTCAAGCCTTCCTGTTTCAAGGCCGCAAATTCTTCCGGCGGATAGTATTTTTCCACGTACAGATGCTTCTCTGACGGCTGCAAATACTGCCCTATCGTCATGATATCACAATCCACAGCCCGCAGGTCGTCCATCGTTTGCAAAATTTCATCATATTCTTCGCCTACGCCAAGCATAATGCTCGATTTGGTCGGGATGTTGGGCTGCATTTCTTTGGCGCGTGCCAGCAGCTCCAGAGACCGTTTGTATTTGGCCTTTGCCCGGACCTTATCCGACAGGCGTTCAACCGTTTCAATATTGTGATTCAGAATGTCCGGCTTCGCATCCATGACGATTTTCAAGGAGTCGCGATCCCCCATAAAGTCAGGAATAAGCACTTCCACGCTGCAGAGCGGCAGACGCCGACGCACGGCTTTGACCGTTTCTGCAAAAATGGATGCCCCTCCATCCTTCAAGTCGTCCCGCGCCACGCTGGTGATGACGCAATGCTGCAGGTTCATCTGCTCGGCTGCTTCCGCTACCCGTTCAGGTTCCTGCAAATCGAGCTCCGTCGGCAAGCCGGTATTTACCGCGCAGAACCGGCATGCCCGTGTGCAGATGTCGCCCAAAATCATAAAAGTGGCCGTTCGATTGGCCCAACATTCGTAAATGTTCGGGCACCTCGCTTCCTCACATACCGTATGTAAGGTTTTGGAACGCATCATGTTTTTGATTTCCTGATAATTATCGCCGGTTGTCAATTTGATCCGAATCCAGTCCGGTTTCGGCTCCTTAACACGTTTAGCCAATGTATAAACCTTCTTTCTACTGAAGTTAGGCTGTTCTCGGAACATATTATACCATGAAAGCGTTGGAAAAACTCCCATTTGTCACATCTTGTCCGATTCGGCCCCAAATGGGATAAAATTCACGCTTTTGTAGAACGCTACGAAAAAGGGCGATTCAGACGGAAAGGAGGAAGCTTCTACCGTGAAAAAGCGTTTGAACGCGCGATTATACCGTCATCGCTGGATCTACATCGGTTTTGCCGTCCTGCTGCTAATTCCTGGTTTGTCCGTGCGAACCTACGCCAAACCCGCAGCACCCGAACCAAGGCCGCAACTTAAGGAATTGAAGCCTGCGGAAATTTTTGCCGAAAGAAGGCATTTGTACGAAAGCATCGGCCAAATGACCGACATTCCGTGGTACAGGCTCGCCGCAATCGATCAGTATGAGCGAACGCTCACCCGAGCTCATCCGAAGGACCGCAAACACCCGGAGCGGCTGACAGGCATATTCATGACGTCTCCGGCCTGGAGAGGCTGGCTGAATCCGGATGAAACGGATCAGAAGCCGCAATCGATCCTGGTCTTCGGCGGTTACGGGCGCGACGGCTCCGGCGACGGTATGGCCGACGCCAATAACGATGTCGACGTGTTGTACAGCATGGCTGAATTTATTCGAAAGCACGGAAACCGGCAGGAGGATTTCAACATCGCCCTATGGGAGTATTACCACAATTCCCGCGCCGTGCAGCGGATCCAGCAATTCGCCAAGCTGTATGAGCATTTCGATACGCTGGACCTGTTTGCGCACGCCTTTCCCGTGCCCCTCGGTACCAATTATTCCTATCGCAGCACCTGGGGAACGAAGCGCAGTTGGGGCGGCTACCGAATCCATGAAGGAACCGACATTTTCGCGCCTTATGGTCTCCCCGTTCGCAGCACCTGTTACGGGATCGTGGAAGTCAAAGGCTGGAATCCGTTCGGGGGCTGGAGGATCGGCATCCGGGACTTGAACAACCATTATCATTATTACGCGCACTTGTCCGGTTTCGACAAAAAGACGCATATCGGCCAAATCGTTACTCCAGGCCAAATCGTCGGATGGGTGGGCAGCTCGGGCTACGGCAAACCGGGCACGCAAGGCAAATTTCCGCCCCACCTTCACTATGGCATTTACAGGGACAGCGGGCTTGCCGAGTGGTCGTTCGACCCCTATCCGCTGTTGAATCATTGGGAGAAGGAAGAATACCGCCAAATCAAAGCAGGCAAAAAAAATAAATGATGCGCAGGCATCGACCAAACAGGACCTCGGTGGAACGAAACCGTTTGTTTCTTTCCATCATGAGGTTCTGTTTGTCATTGTTTTAATGGCTTTCATGCGCCGCGTCCGTCTGCAGTTCCTCCTCCATGCCGGGAATCGCGGGCTGCGGCTCGTGTTGTCCACCAGGCAGAGTCTGCTGCGGCACGACAGGCGTGCTCACGCCTCCGCTGCCCGATACGCCGCCGCCTTGGCCCGACGGCAGGGCAATGGCAGGTGCACCGTTACCGTTATCTCCTACAGGCCTTCCTTGGTTATCGTAGTAGTACATGGGAACATCCCCTACGACTAACAAGTAGGAAATCGGAATTTCCGTATCCACCGTTTCGGGTTCCATATCAAACGGGACAACGACCGCGACTTCCGCAATAATGCGGATGTATACTTCGACCAGTATCATATTGATGCCCGCGTTCTGTTGGCGGGTATTCAGGTCGACTTTGACCGCGCCTTGAGGCTCTACCCGGAGCGGAATGCTGGGTCCGAACGATGCCAGAACGGGGCTTCCCAACGCCTGGCCGAGAGGGATCTTTTCTTTCAACATATGGATGTTCTGCAGCGTGGACTGCACGATGTTCATCGTACTTGCGGTGATGCGCATATGTTCGTCATAGTTCAGCATGAAACCCGAAACTTTTCCGGTTTGATCCGTCTTCCAATCGATCAGCCCTTCCGTCGCTTTTCCTTCGGCCACTTGTGCGGTGATCGCGCTGTTAATCGCCTCCGTCGCAATCTGCTTGACCCGGATCTTGGCCAAATGCATGATTGGCGGCTTCATTTTTTTCTCGACGTAGGCAAACCCCTGCAGCACGCAAAAAACCGATACCAGCAAAATAATCAGCCATATGCGCCGCTTTCCGCTTGGCGGCTTTCGCGGTTTCCTTATCCTGCGGCTTCTCCAGCGCATTCTTCTTCTCATCATCGAGCAACCCTCCCCTGCAGGATGAGCTGTAATGTATACGTTATCCTTATGCAGGACATGGCCGAAAAAGAAGGACAATGCCTCAGCTCACCGCAAGCAACAGGACTAGGCCGGGCAAACGCAAAAAAGCCTCGCGGGCAGCTTCGCTGCCTGCAAGACTTTTTTCGCACGGTCCGAACCCTTATACAGGCCAGCTCATAGGCCCAAGGATACGGAATCATTCATGCTATTATTTTTTTTCGACAGCATGTCCGCCGAATTCGTTGCGAAGCGCCGCAACGACTTTACCTGTAAACGTATCTGTTTCCAGGGAACGATAACGCATCAACAGGGACAACGCGATAACCGGGGTAGCGGTCTGCAGGTCGAATGCCGTTTCAACCGTCCAGCGGCCTTCACCGGAAGAATGCATAACCCCTTTGATTTCGTCCAGGTTAGCGT
Organism: Paenibacillus sp. FSL W8-0426; assembly: GCF_037969725.1. Taxonomy (NCBI): domain Bacteria; kingdom Bacillati; phylum Bacillota; class Bacilli; order Caryophanales; family Paenibacillaceae; genus Paenibacillus; species Paenibacillus sp. FSL W8-0426. Next base: position 5,795,121 of record NZ_CP150203.1, read on the forward strand.
CTTTGGAGAATGCACGCTCCGTCAATTCCATCAGCCACGAACGGATAACGGAACCGTTGTTCCACACGCGAGCCACTTTTTCGAAGTCGAAGTCGAAGTCGCTTTTCTCCAGAACGTCGAAACCTTCGCCGATGGAAGCCATCATGCCGTACTCGATGCCGTTATGCACCATTTTGAGGAAGTGCCCGCTGCCCGCTTTACCGGCGTACAGGTACCCATTTTCCACGGCAGTGTCGCGGAACGCAGGTTCAACGATTTCCCAAGCTTCCGGATCTCCACCGATCATGTAACAAGCGCCGTTGCGTGCGCCTTCCATACCGCCTGATGTTCCTGCGTCCATATAGTGAATGCCTTGCGGTTTCAGTTCTTCGTAACGACGGATGGATTCTTTGTAGTGGGAGTTGCCTGCTTCGATGATGATGTCGCCTTTGGACAGCAACGGAGCAACTTCTTTCAATACAACGTCAACCACGTTATGTGGAACCATGATCCACAGTACGCGCGGTGATTCGAGGGATGCCACCATATCTGCATAAGAAGATACACCTTGTGCACCGTATTCTTTCATTTCTGCTACAGCTTGTTCGTTCAGGTCGAAGGCAACAACCTCATGTTTATGGTCGATCAAGTTTCTGCCCAGGTTCAAGCCCATTTTACCAAGTCCGATAAGTCCAAGTTTCATTCCAAACTCCTCCTATTTTATCAACATTTTTTTCTATATCTAAAGGGCCCGGAAGCGAAAACGGCATTACCAACGTATTAAAGAAAAATGACAAACTCGCCGTTTTCGCCGTTTGGAGCCACTTATCGCTATATCACACGCATGTTCTAATATATAACAGTAAAATGAAAGCTAATTTCCTCTAACGGTTCGGTTTTTCGTCTTACCACCAACGGAATCCGTCTGCCGCCGTCAGGCGATCTGAGGATTCAGGGCCTTGAGATCCTGCCGCATACGTATCCAGCGGTATGCTTCCTTCCTGGAAGGCTTCCAGGATCGGTTGTACCCACTGCCAGGACAGCTCCACCTCTTTCCAATGCGCAAAGAATGTGGAATCACCGCGCATGGCATCATAAATGAGGTTCTCGTAAGCTTCAGGAATGTTGCGCTTGCCGGAGGAGAACGTCAGGTTAATCGGCTCCACCTCGCCATGATGCAGCGGATTTTTCCCGTTGAGCTGCAAGGAAATGCTCTCGCCTGGACCGATTTCGATTGTCAGCAGGTTCGGATCGGATGTTCTTTCCGATTCATGACCCGTTTTGAGCGGCTCTTTGAATTCAATGACGATGCGCGTCGATTTCTCCGCAAGGCGTTTACCTGTGCGAATATAGAACGGAACTTCGCTCCAGAACGGATCGTCGATCCACAATCTTGCGGCAACGTAAGTTTCATTTTGGGAACCGGCAGGAACGCCAGGCTCGTCCAAATAACCTACAACGGATTCGCCTTGAAGTTCGCCGGCAGCATATTGTGCACGCACGACTTGGGAAGCGATCTTTTCTTTCGTCAGCGGACGAAGCGATTCAACGATTTTCCGTTTTTTGAAGCGGATTTCATCAGGCGTGCAGCGCTTCGGCAAGTGCAGGGCCGTCATCATCAGTATTTGCAGCATATGGTTTTGGAACATGTCGCGCGTTGCGCCGCTTTGATCGTAATACGCTGCGCGTTCCTCGACGCCAACCGTTTCGCTTGCCGTAATCTGTACGTTCGCGATGTAACGGTTCGACCACAAGGCCTGAATGACCGGGTTGGCATAACCGAGTACTTCGATGTTCTGCACCATCGGTTTGCCAAGGAAATGGTCAATCCGGTAAATTTCTTCTTCCGCAAACGTGCTGCTTAATTTCTCGTTCAGCTCGCGTGCGGATTGCAGATCATGGCCAAACGGTTTTTCAATGATCAATTTCTTCCAGCCTTTGGTGTTGCCCAAACCGCTTTGCTGAATGTTCTCCGCGATTGGCTCGAAGAACTCAGGAGCGACCGACATATAAAACATGCGATTTTCCGGAATATTCAATTCCTTCTCACGCTGCTCCACAAGCTCCAGAAGCTTCACATAATCTTCAGGCTTCGTATTGTTCAGCGAGCAGTAACGGAACGCCCCGATAAAATCGCGTACGACGGATTCTTCTTCCGGCGTCTGGCGCGAAAAGGTGTGTAACGATTTTTCAACATTGCCCTGGAACTCGACATCCGACAGTTCACGCCGCCCCAATCCGATCACGGAGAAGGATTTCGGCATTTTCTGATCAACGAACAAATTGTATAAAGCAGGATAAATTTTGCGCTTGGCCAAATCGCCAGTTGCCCCAAACAAGACAAATGTCATTGCGTCCATTGAAGTGCCTCCTGTGTTCTGTGCAGTATAGTATATGATGTTGCAAAATGTTCAAATCCAAGCATGACAAAAGACGGAATTAGTGGGTATGTGTCCCCGCCTTCGCTCCGTTTCGTGCCTTGGTTGAATTTAAACATCTGACATTCCTTCTCTCCACAACCCGAGTGACCAGGTTATAAAATGTAACCTACTTGAATTGCCGTAACCCATAATACACCCGTCGTCACATTTCGTCAATAATCGTGGCAAAACTGTGAACCCCAGATCCAGCAAGGGTTTTCAGTGTTGTTAACGCTTAAATTGGTAATATAAACTAACAATTGTATGTGATTTTTGACACATTCCGCGGTGGACATCTTGGTTACAATAAGTATACTAATGCTATATAGAGCCAAACTTTGAATAAAGGAGCACGTTTATGAGTGATGATAAGAATGCCAATCAGCTATGTGGAAAAGTGGAACAGTCTTATCTGATCATTGGCCGAAAATGGGTCGCCCTCATCATTCACGCATTGATGGAAGAGCCCAAACGTTTCAGCGAAATACACGCTTATATTCCAGATCTGAGCAAGCGTGTGCTGAATGACCGAATAAAGGAACTTGAAGAAGAGGGGATCGTCGTTCGCCATGTGGTGACAGAGCGCCCGGTTCGTACCGAATATATGCTAACGCGCAAGGGTACGGAGCTTGGGCGGGCATTAGGCGCTGTCGAGCAGTGGGCTGAAAAGTGGCTGTAACGAATGCATGGCATCTAAGAGGTAAATATGATGCATCATACCGTCTAAAAGTTTAGTGTTTTTCCCTAATGGAACATAAAGACAACAACAAAACCCCTTTGTCTGAACATGACAGCAGCGTCCGACTCATTTGCGGATCTTCGCCATTTCATCACAAAGGGGTATTCGTTCTTCTAGTCCGACAGGATGACTATAGGGTTGGCCGTATATTCCTTCCTATCGTATTTCAAGGCCCAGCCTCTTCAAATAAACGCTAATGCGCTGTGTAAGTTCGTCTAAATCCGAACGCTGTTTCTCGGACAGTTGCTCTTCATTTACGGTGCCATCACTGGTTACGGTCAATGCTTCAATGCGCTTCATTTCCTCGTAGACAGCTTGGAAATCGGCATAGTCTTCCGCACTGAACATTTCCTTGGCCTGGGCAAACTGTTCTTTCCAAAACTGCTCTTCACCCATGATGATGTTATGTGACATCCTTATATCATGTGAACTAACTTGCTCTAGTTGAGTAAAGTAAGGTTCTAACTTCACGGCCAATGCTTCGTACTGCTGTCTGACTCCGTTATCCCATTGCTCGGGATGCAGTTGTCCATCCGGACCGGCTTGAGCAAGTGCAATTTTCCCCCACTGCTGGAGCAGACTCATAAAGGCGGTGTAATCTTCATTGCTAAAATGAGCCTTGGCGCCCTGCAATTTGGCTTCAAGCCGGGCATACTCTTCTACCGTCACGCCCAACGCCGCAACCGATTGTTGACTGCCATAGATGCCATCTGCCAAATAGGTGTAACCTGCATAGGCACCGGTAGGGATTAACAAGGCGATGCTAATGATGCCCGCAACCATCCATCTGCTGCTTCTTCTTTTGTTTATGGAACTGACTCTTTTTTCGATCTGCTGCATTAATCGTTCCTTGCTTTCCGTCGGCACGGTCCATTGACCTGTCTGATCCTTGAATGCTTCGCGTAATTCGTTCTCCAATTCCTTCATCCCCAATCCTCCACCTTTCTGCCTTCGATGAATTGTAAAATGCGCTTCTTCTGACGCAGCTTGCCCAATCCGGCATGGATGCGGGATTTCACCGTTCCAAGCGGAATATCCAGAATCGTTGCAATCTCTTCCTGCGTATACTCGCTCAAATAATGGAGAGTAATGACTTGCCGCTGTTTGTAGGGTAATCGCTGTACTTGTTCCAGCAACGGACGATGGGCCAGTTTGCTAACCAATTCGCCTGTAAAGTCTTGTTCCATGGCTGTGTCCGTTTTGTTCACCCGCTCGTTAAAGCGCAGACGAAGCAGTTTTTTTCGCCGATCGTTCTGAACGATACGCATGGCAATGCCCATCAGCCACGGGCGAAACGGACGCTGGGCATCAAATTTCTCCAGGGAGCGATACGCCTGAATGTAAACTTCCTGCACCAAGTCCTCCGCATCGCTCGCATGCCTCACCAAAAAACGAACGGTGCGATACACGTCCTGCACTGTCTTTTCATAGATTTCCCCATATGCTTCGTGGTCCCCCGCACGCGACAGTTTAACCAAAGTTATGAATTGTTCATTGTCATCCATAAGTCTCTCCTCTCTGCAGCCTTTACTATATATTGTCGCGGGAAGCAGATATCGTTCGATTTATTTGAAGGTGAAGTCGTCGTAGTCAGAGGTCCTTCATTTCCAAAGCCAACCAAACAACATTTTAGAATGGAATCCGCAACAATCCACTGAAGAATTTATGTGTGTGTTGACAGCACATTCGTGCTGTATAAAATTTCTAAGAGACAACACACTTCAACAATATGAAAAAAGCGTGACCTGCTGTGTCGTTCTACAGTCCACGCTTTATTATTCAGTAAATGAAAAGGAGTATTATTAAAAGTATGGGCCCCGAAAGTGTCATTATTATAGAAAACTTCTTGTTTTGTATAAATTGGACTAAATAAAACACCAAAGAACCTGCCATAAAAATAAAGAATAGCGGCCAGTATCCTATAGATGCTATACCTCCTAAAAGTATATATAGTAAGGAACATAGGAAAAACTTTGATTCTTTATTATATTTAAAGAGAATGGCATATAAGGCGATCCCCAATATACAACTAACGTAGACGTATAATGTGATCATTCCAAGTTGAAATTTGATGTATTCACTATGAATGGGGACGAAAAGGAAATAAATCAGTATACCTACCAATAAAGAACTGCCAGCCCCCCTTAAGTATCTAACAAACAAAATTAGGCCCCCTTTCTTTAAATAACTATTTTTCCACCCTCCAATGTCGTACTCGAACATATATTGTTTGAATATTACTCACCTGCCTGAAGGTCTTTTATCGAGATTAAACAGGCGTATTTTCTTCCCCATATTCCCCTGCTTTTTAAAAACAGTACGGTTATATCCTAACACATTTTGGAAGCATCCTGCCCGTATGTTGAACAAAAGCAGCCGATCATTTTGATCAACTGCTTTCTTTTTAAGTCATCGTTTCCCGTTAGCGTACCAGCTTAAGTGACAAGGTCATTTTACCGTCTGTAAACGAGACCTATGGCTCCAGAATCAAAGGTCTTGTTTTCGATTAGCTTAAGATTGATCTTCTCCTTGAGGCCTTGGAATAACGGTACTCCCTTACCGATCAGGACTGGAGAAACCGTAATATTTTACTCATCAATCAAATCAAGTTGCATAAGGTGGTGTGCAAATCTAGGACTGCCGAGGATGGCCCATATCCTTGCCTGGCTGCTGTTTGAGGTTATTGATCTCTTCCTTGACTCCTTCTTTCACGAGTCTGGAATTATTCCATTCGACTTTCTCCAGCGTCGTGGAAAAAATGATTTGGCTGTCTTTTCGATCCACTCGGCATGATTCCGTTCATGCTGCGAAGCTGAGGGGTTCGAAGGCACAGATTGCCAGTAACTGTGCATCATCTGATAAGTCCCACGCCCCCCAAATGACAATGTCGCTCCAAATCAGCATCGTAGGAAACCCAGCCAATGTCCATTTCACCATTCGGCCCTTCTACAAAACCGTCAAGCGATAAGTGAATGTTTTTGCCAGATTCCCTACATTCACCAGGCGTTATCCCATATTCGCGTTTAAACGCACGTATGTAGGTTTGCTCATGTTCATAACCGCATTCGATGGCAATGTCTAGAACCCGCTTCTCAGTTTGCATCAAATCTTCTAAGCTGAAGGCTAGCTTTCGAGAGCGGATATAGCTTTGCAGCGGTACGCCAAAAGCGAACTTGAAAAGTCGACGTAAGTGAACCGTGGAGATTGGAAGATCGTTCAGATATTCTGTCTCGCTCGTACCAGTAATATTTTCTTCGATTCGGGACAGGAGCTCAGAAAGAATTTTGTATGGTTGTATAGCCTATGTCACTCTCCTAATATGTTTTTGTTCCTTAGAATTTATAATGGACCTTATTTGCTACTAGTAAAATAATACCAAAGATGGGAATTATATTCATTTTTTTGAATACTGACGATGAAGATCCGATTATCTACATTGTCAATCTTTTCGACGGGCGACATGGAGAACAGCGCCCCAGTGACGGGAAACCGACTTTTCTGGACGACTTTTCTGGACGACTTTTCTGGACGACTTTTAAGACGAACTCGGATTTCGTTGAACAGTTTGTCGCGTTTCCATTCTTCCATACAGCCCGCTTTTCTCAATCTCATCGTTTTGAATTTCACGGAAGAAGGGTCTCCACCGTCTGGAAATACGTGATCTGCGTTCCAAAATGCGAGGTATCCGCCGGGACGAAGGACCTGCAATGTCTTAATGTATTGTTCAAATGACTCACGCAACTTCATTTGAGATAAACTTGGACACCAGCTTAAGCATCTCCGGTTCTCGCATCCCTTTACTCCTTTAGCGTAAAGAACCACTGAATATCTTTCTTATTTAGAAATGCTCCGTTTTGTCTAGAGATTCAAGTACCACAACGAGGATTTCACTACCCTTTTTTTCTTTGTCTTTCACTTCACTTATTTTAAGTAGAATTACGTATAATCAGCGAAGTTTTGTAGGTTTTCGCTATAGGAGCAGATCGCATCCCCTTCAATCTCCGGGTAAGACATGCTGTAACATCCCTGGCCATTTCGGGAACACAATTGGTTAATGTGGTCAGTTCCGGATTAGTCATCAATCCCACAGGATGATTATCAAATCCGATGACGGACATTTCTTGAGGCACGGATATCCCCTTTTGCTTTGCTGCTTTCAATAAACCTGTAGCTACAAAGTCACTACCTGTTATCATTCCATCCGGCAATTGATCAGAAGTAAATAATTGTTCTCCCAAGGCATAACCATCTTCCATAGTCACCAGACCCATATAACATTGTGATTTCGTACACGCAAGGCCGAATTGTTGGTGAGCCCGTTGAAACCCGTTCCATCTTTTCTCTTGCAATAGTGTCAGATGATCCATACAGAAGAATAGATGACGGCGCCCCTTGGACAGCAAATAGGCTGTCGCTTGAAAGACCGCATCTTCTTCATCCAATCGAAAGACATCGAGAAACTCTCCGTCCATCGCTTCGTTGCATATGATTCCAATGTAAGAACCTATATATTCTTTAATTTCTCTCTCCGAGAAATGGGAATGAGCAATAACAACGGCATCCATTTCTCGACGTAACAATCGGGCATACACATCACGTTCATACTCGGGGGATGATTCAGTCTGATAGATGACAAGTTGATACCCCATCGAGCCTAAAGATCGACTTAATGCACTAACAAGCTGACTGAAATAGGGATGCTCCACATCCGGGACAAGCACACCGATATGATTGCTGGCCTGTAGACGCAACTGAACCCCCTGCGTATTGCGGACATATCCCAGCTCCGTAATGGCTCTCTGTACTTTTTGCCTGCTTTCAACAGATACATGAGGATGGTCGTTTAACACACGTGATACCGTCGACTTGGAGAGACCGCTTATACGTGAAATATCCATTATGGTAGGCAAAATTAACACCTCATCTAAAGTATTGACCTGGGAACGTTCCCTGCAATTATGATATCGTTAACAAACTGTAGGAGGAGTCACACTTATGGAAGTCATCTATACCCCCGCTGTAACCGAATATCTGATATTGTTTGATTTTGACGAAACGTATTACCCGCATGAATGTTTGCCTGAACAACTCAACATGGTGTACGAACTGGAAAAATACCTCCAGCAGCTTGCCAGAAATCATCAAGTAAAGATAGCTTGGGTCACCGGAAGCAGTGTTCAGCAAATTCAAGCAAAAATGAAAATAGCCGGTATGACACAGCTCCCCCATTTTATAGCGAGCAATCTGGGCACAGAGATGTGGGAAGTCGAGCCTGACGGACAACTGGTCACTGTTCCTTCATGGGCAAAGATTATACAGGCATCCGGATTCTCTCGAAGAGATGTAGAAGATTTAATTAGCGAATTAAAATCAACATTTAACATTGTCCTTCACGAACAGACTCAATTTGGTCAATCTGGATATAAAATGAACTACTATTATTATCCGGTATCGGCATCCAGAACCCAATATGATATAAGTATCATCAGGCACCTGGCTGCAAATTACGGGATCGGAATTAATATTAATATTTGCAATCCCAAGGCGGGTGATCCGGAGAACGCATATGATGTCGATTTTATCCCCGCAGGAACTGGAAAGAAAGCGGCTGTGCAATTCCTGATGGATTATAGTCAGGTACTCCTCTCCAAAACATTGGCCTTCGGTGACAGTGGAAATGACATCGAGATGCTTCGGATGGTTGCCCATGGATATCTTCTCCAGAATGCAACGGCAGAGGCAAAGTCATGCCACAACAACATTGCCCCTTTTCCTTACGCCGAGGGAATTTTGCATGTATGCAGAAATTTCTTTGGGGAGTAATTCATATTATGGCGTTTGCTCAGCTATTGTACAATATACAAATACCGCCGCTTTCCTTTAGGGAGAAGGGCGGTATTTACATATTGACGGTTGGAAATCCAGTTAGCCTGTATCCATGGCCTTTAAAAATTGAAATGGATACATAACTTGAGGTTATTCCAGAAGCCCAGCCTCCCTGGCTTTCAGCACCGCTTCCTCACGGTTGCGGACTCCCAGTTTCAAATAAGCCGATGACGCATAGTTTCGAACCGTACCATCGGATAAATACAATTCGGAAGCAATGCTTTTATATCGCAGCCCTTTGGACACGAATTGTAAAATTTCAAGTTCCCGCGGTGATAAATCATAGGCCGAGGAGACTTTGATTGACGAATGGTCATCGCCGCTATTGTCCGCTTCCAGTTGGGCAAATAATTTGTGTGACATGCCCTGATCGATCAGCGTGCCACCGCGATGGACGGTGCGAATCGTTTCAGCCAGCTCTAACGGCTGCATGGACTTCAATAGGTATCCATCCACCCCGCTTCGCATTGCCTCCATAGCCTGTTTGGTATCCTCGAACGTGGTGAAAATCAGAATCCGGATGTTGGGCCACGATTCTTTTATCGGACGGGATGTTCGGCATTTCAACATCCATAGCACCAGTTGCGGCCTAACTTGCCTGCACAGCTCGATCGCTTGCTCGCCATCCTCAGCCGTCCCGACAATACTGAGCCTGAATGATTTTATAAATAATTAAAGGGAAAAATGCCAAATGTGGTCTGGCTGCAAAGAAGGCACGTCGATAGAAGGTTTTTAACAAGAAATTTTTTTTGACTGTGTCGATTTCAGTGATACGCATTCGTCGTATGAATGTAAGACAAAAAACAGATGAAAGGTTGTTGAACAATCATGGGAGCACAAATGAACGCTTATCTGATGTCGGGGGATGCAAGAAGCCAGGCAAATTACTATATCGAGGCACTCGGTGGGGAAATCCAGTTTGTCAGTACATACGGGGATGCGCCCGGCGCGCCCGAGGCAATGAAGGATAAAGTGATGCACTTGGCGATCACGGTGGCGGGAACGAATTCGTTGATGCTGTCCGACGTGTTTGAGCCGGTATCGTATAACCGGAGTGTCAGTCTCTCATTAACGTATAATGATGAGGCTGAAGCGAGAGCGGCCTATGCCAAGCTAAGCGAAGGCGGAGAAAGCAAGTATCCTTTTGCCCTTCAGCCATGGGGTGCTTATTATGGAGAGATTATTGATCAATTCGGAGTTACGTGGATGATCACTAAAATGTAGTTGTAGGAATCAACCCTTTGAGAATTTGATGATGATCATTTCCGGAAGGCAGTCGACATTAGGATCGGCTGTCTTTTTCGTTCGGAAACTTCTAAATCATACATGTTCCTTTTTGTCATTAAACTAACCTGCCCGTTTTCCGCTCCCCCATCTCCATATTCTTCAGCAGTATCAATCAGAGTAAGCCCATTTCTAATACCATAACGCAGCTTACGATACTGCATTGAAACAAAACCTCCCGCAAAATAATAGGCACATCATGTGTTGATCTACCGTTAATAACTTAAAACAACCAATCACAGTAAGCGGCTACGTTTTTATGTAATCGTTCAAATAGGTTAATCCAACCTTACTGCTAATTTTGTATTACCTGTTTGCTCCATCTAACCTTAGAATACAAGTATTTCCTTACTACTTTTCTTCTTTATTTGAGATTACATTAAGAAGATTATTTAAAGAACCTATACCATGTACCTGCTCAAGCAACGCTTTATCAATGTATTGAAGAGACTCATGAGCAATTTGCTTAATTTGAGCAATGCTATTATTATCAATCCCCGATAATACCTCACGAACAATATCCAATGAGTAAGCTACTCTTTGAACCGTTCGAATAATAAATACCTTGCGAATATCAGATGGACTGTATATACGGAATCCACTATCTTTGTCTCGCTCAGGTCTGATTAATCCTTCCTTCTCCCAATGCCGAATTGCAGAAGTAGACACATTCGCTTCTTTAGCTAACTCTCCGATTGTAAACGAATCTTTATAACTGTACTTGGGGAGATCTGTCATTTCTTTCAAATCAAGCATATCGACAGTTCTTTGTGCGACTTCCCTTTCTGCATGAAGGTTAACTTGAGCTTTATTAATCAGCCATAAAGCATTAAGTATATCCCCATTTATGATGAGTGGCATAACCTCTCGGACCAAATTCATTCCAAAACCTGCGTACATTGCACGTATGCACTCAAAATAAGCCTCATGTTCCTTTGTATAATTGCGATACCCGTTGGCCGCTCTTTCGACCTTTGGAATAAGTCCCCAAGCTTCATAATGCCTTAATGCGCTGGTACTTATCTTCAATTTCCTTGCTATCTCGATCCCTTTCATCTCGCTTCCCCTTTTATCCTTTACTTAGTCGTTAAACCAGATGACGGCTTTTTCTCTCTTATCATTATAAAAAAGGGATATAATAAATAAAACATTAGCATTTGCATGAGTGTTTTATGATAAGAGAGTAATTATGTTAATCAGCCACTTTTCGAGGAGGTTGTACTCTTGTCAACAAAACAATCCGGTACCGCGATCCCCATTTTGCCCAGCAGATCTATAGACGAACAACTGGATTTTTACCAAGCATTAGGTTTCGAAGTGACGTACCGTCAAGCCAAACCCAACCTGTACGCTTGCGTCCGTCACAGAATCGTAGAACTACATTTCTTTGTACTCAAGCAACTGAATCCGGAAAATTCTTACAGCATGTGCTACGTACACGTTCCAGATGTGGATGCCGTATACAAGGAATTTAGTGAGAATTTAAAAAATGTGTACAGAAAAATCCCCACTAAGGGATTTCCTAAAATTTCAAAACCAAATGACCTGTTGGAAGATCGCAGATTTAATCTCATCGATCCTGCTGGTAACCGTCTGTTAATTGGAACTAAGCATACCGAGAATAGACAAATCGTAAAAGGGACCTCCAAATTTGAAGTCGCCTACGAAGCTGCCTACCGAATGATGTATGCCAAAGATGAGCCAGTTGGTGCAGCAAAAGTACTAGATGTAGTGCTTTCAAAAGCTCAAGATGCATCTTCATTACTTCATTTTAGAGCGTACGTATTACGTGCAGATATCGCAGTTGCTATGGAGGAATGGTCAATTGTGAATCACTTTGTCCAGAAAACGGATCAGATTTCATTATCTGACTCAGAACTTATTGAAAAAGTCACAGAAGAAGAATTTATTAGGCTAAGAGAAATTAAAAAAATGCTTGAAATGCAAGGGGAATATTAAAGTTCAACCAGCGTTCAATCACTTACGAAACTTATAAAGAATTTCATACGTAAGAGTATTCGCGGAATCATTGAACTAACCTGCCCGTTCGTTGAACAAAAGCAGCCGATCATTGATCAGCTGCTTTCTTGATATTATTGAGCAATCGTTTCCCGTTAGTTTAATGACGGTCTACATATTTTACTCTTGTTTTGAGGCATGGTAACTGAGTCCTTATCTACAAATATTATTTTGTAACTCCATTATGCTGCTTAATTTTTGAAAATCACGACCATATGCTTGCTCCCCATATATTCAACGGAAGTATTTAACTGCTCCGCCACAAAACGAACAGGAACGAACGCACTGCCGTTCTTCAGAAGTAAAGGAGCATCTTGCATCACCGTTTGCTGGTTTACTTTTACCTGCCTGTTCCCTACAACCCAACGAATCGTTTTACCATCCTTCTGAATCGTTACCTCTTTGGTGCTCTGCTTCCAATTCACGGCTGCCCCAAGCTTCTCGGAGATGAAACGGATCGGCACATAGGTACGTCCTGTCTGAATAAATGGCGCTGCGGTAATACGATAAGCACTTTCTCCAACATAAGCAGTCGTGCTGCCGATCACCAAGCGCTGTGTCTTACGCTGACCGCCAGGCAACTCATTTCCTGCCATTTTCACAAATAATTTATATGTTTTCGATCCCTTGCTTAAATCTAAATAGTTATTTTGCAGTGCAAGTGGTTCAATGAATGCACCCGTATCATAATACGGTAAAAAACCACGTTGTTGGAGCGGCTCTAAATCCCAGACTCGATTATTTTTCAAATAGAGGTAAGACAATCTTTGAAGATTTCTCAACGGCTCCAAATCATAGATCTGGTTAGATGATAAATCCAGAGAAAGTAAGTTAGTTAATTTAGATAAAGGAGCAAGATCTTTGATGTTATTATTCGCAGCATCGAGTCTCCAAAGATTAACCAATCCTGCTAGCGGCTTTAGATCTGTGATCTTGTTAGAACTTATGGACAACGTATTCAGATTAACTAGTCCCGCTAGCGCTGAAAGATCATTGAATTGGTTCCTAGATACCGATAAATCTGTCAACTTCGTTAACTTCCTGAGGGGCTTAATATCCTCAATTTGATTGTCACTCAAATCCAAAGTCGTCATATTGACTGCATACTCCAAACCCTGCAAACTCTTAATTCCTTTACCCGATAAATTAACGTCGGTCAGTGACTCTAAATCCTCTTTTGTCAGTGATTCATCGTCGTTTTTATTCAATAATGACTTAATCGCTTGTTCTAGGTTGATATCCTCAAAAGCTAAAGGCTGTTGGTTAAACGCCTCCATGTAAGCCTGTCTTGGTAAGCCAAAACATAGGACAAAAATAATTAATAATCCAGCAAGGTATTTCTTCATTCTGACCATTCCTCTCCAATCACTGTATAAACTAGCCAATGTTGCTTGAATTAAGACGCAGTTTGCAAAGAAAAGTTGTATTGAAGAGTAATGTAAGTATTCTGCTCGTTAGTTGAACAGCCCATCAAAGTTGATTCTTTCGGAGACCAATTGTCCTGCAACGCCAAATAGGCCCTTACCACTTTTTAGTGAATATAATGTTTTAAAGTAGGAAATAATTGTTGGTATAGAAAGGCGGGGATAATATGTTTAAGAAAATATATTTAATAGCCTTTGCAGTGACTATTATTTCAGGAGTGTCATTAATTCCCAATTCAAAAGCAGACACCTATCCAGAAATGGAAACCGTAAATAAGACAGATAAAAATCCTGTTAACACGAATTTTTCAACAAATAATGTGAAATCCGAAGAATCAGTAAAAAACGTAGAATCCGTAGAATCAAAAATCGCAAAAGGGTATTATAGTCAATTCTATACACCTCATGGCATGTTCGTGCGAGCAGATGAACAAAGTATCTTTAAGGAATCAGAGATAGCAAGAACTATAGATGAAATCGGGCCTAATACGAATCAACTAATTTTTGAAGGCGAGTTTTTTTTAAAAGTAGATGAAGCAGAATTTTCTAAAAATTATCCCAATTCGTTGCTCTTAGGTAAAACCTTAAATGATGAAAACCCGACTGATACTGATGTTCCATCAAGTTCATCAAAATAGTAATTTCATTTCATAAAGAAGGAGCCATTGTTTTCGACAACGGCTTCTGATTTTTTTATTTTGGAATTAGCGTGACTCCAGTGAATGTTTCGACTCCCGGCCGCTGTTGTCCCCAGATATTCACGGTAGAAATCCGGTGGCAAAGGCGGACGCTATCGCTCCTACAGTTCCAAACTTCTCCTCCGTCTCTCTTCCCTTATAAGATAGTTTTAAGTTCAATCTATATAGATTGATAAGCTCCGTTTCATTCACGTCCCTATCCTACGTTAACCTGCCCTTTAGTTGAACAAAAGCAGCCGATCACATTGATCAGCTGCTTTCTTGATATTATTGAGCTATTGTTTCCCTTTATCTTATCCTCAGATGCGTTTGGTGTAGGCAATCAAATCCAATATTGAGGCATCCATACGCTGCTGGATTTCGTGATCTAATTGGAATTGAATGTCTTGGTTAGGAACTTCAATACGTTCGATCTGACTGTCGATGGCAAATACATTTTCCGCAAAAGATTTAGTTCCCATCGAGGCTAAAAGGGGCTTCAACGCATAATCGATGGAAAGCAAGTTCGAAAGGGTACCTCCTACAAAATAGGCAGCTGCGATTTTATCTTTAAAGGCTTTTTGCGGCAATAAATCAACGTAAGCTTTAAGGATGCCTGTATAGGTTGTTTTATACACCGGGCTTGCAATAATGATTCCTGTCGCTTCTTCCACTTTGGCATGTGCGCTTAATATGGGCTTGCTGTTGAAATTGGCGTGCATCAAATCAGCCGGAGGCAAGGAGTACACATCGATGATCGCTACTTCGCAGCCTTGCTGCTCCAATTTCAGTTTGGCATATTGAACAACGCCGTTTACCCGAGATCTATTGTTGGGGCTTCCAGAAATGATCGCTATTTTACTCATTGTCTGCTTTAGCTCCAGTAGTTGATCCTAGAGACGATGCGTAAGCTAATGTCATCCCATGCTGTGGCGGTAAGCCCATTAGTACTCTTCCGTATAGCTCAAGCCCGGTAGATGCCGTAGTCAGCGCATGATTAGAGCCGCCTCTAATGTCACGGAAGATTTGAGACAAGCGATTGGAATCGGCAATGACACTCCCTCCGCTCTCCGCCATTAGCATATCTACGGCTTCCCAGCATAACATCGCTGCATAGGTCATATCCGTCTGAAGCTGAGCCACTTCCTTTAGGCTGAATCCTTCTGCATTTTGCACATGACGCTCCAGATGATCAATGGCTCGACTGATATGAAGATGAGCGGATTCGACTTTCATGGCGGCAAGCCCTACTTTATACTGAATATGGCCCACTTCCGCCTGAGAATGATGGATGGTCATCGTTATTCCTCGATGAGGCGCTTTTTCAACAAAATACTCGACAGCCCCTCTGGCCAGTCCGAGAATCGCACTGATCCCGGTCGTAATACTTGTAATAAGCTGTACATAAGGTTTGTATTTGTCACGCCCTTTTAATTCAACAGGCAAAGAACTCATTTGTTTCGTGTCCTGGCTGACGACATATTTCTCTGGAATAAAGACATTTTTGATTTCCAGACTATTACTTGCCGACCCTTTTAAACTCATCGTGTACCAGTCATCTACAATGGTAACTTCACTCATCGGAACGACGGCCAACATCATCCCCAAATTTTTGCTTTCCTGCATGGACTTTGCGTCATTCAAATTTAACAAAGCATGGGTTGCATGCTTGGAACCTGAACCGAATCCCCAAAAGCCCTCCTCTACCAAATAGCCCCCGTCTACTTTTTTCACTACAGCTTTGCGTGCTCCCAAGACGGAACAAAAACGTACTTCCTCTTGCTGACCAAAGAGAGAATCCAATGCTTCGGAAGATAAAGACAATGAAGCCGTATAGTTGTTGCCGTTAATGATTTGAACGACCCAGCCAACAGAGCCGTTCCCCTTGGCCACCTCGGAAATAATTTCAACCATGGCACGGATACTTACCTCATGACCTCCGTACTCTTTCGGTGTGCCAAGCTTAAACAAACCCGCATCCGAAACTTTCTGAATAACCTCTTCAGGAATATGTCTTTCTTCATCAATCATCGTTCCGAATTTTTGAAGATAGGGAACTAACGCTGTAGCGTTGTTTAGTAATTGACGTTCAAGTGTGGTGAGCTGATGGTCGCTGCTTAAGTTAGCCATTCGTATATCGCTCCTTGTTTTCGAATTATACAGGTGTATATTTAAAACGTGTTTGTAGAATAAATAATATGATGTATAATAGGCCTCATCAACCGATAAAAACGCCAATATGTCGAAAAACGATACACAGAGAGGAATCTGTCATGGTAAATAAAACAACGGAAGACCTTAGAGTCAGAAGAACCCATAAGCTCCTGTACAATGCTCTATTTGATCTCATGGGCAAACACTCATTTGAACATATAACGGTGAAGCAAATTTGTGATTTGGCGATGGTGCACCGGACTACGTTCTATACGCATTTTCAGGATAAATTTGATTTACTTTCACGTGCCGTGCAGCAAATTGCCGAGGAAGAATTCAAGAACTTTGCCGAGGTATCCCTTTCTCCGTTCGATAATTTTCGGGAATTGTTTTCCGTTGCAGCGAAACATAAAACATTATTTTCACAGCTTTTATTTGAGGAAAGAGATTCCTTAAGGAATTTGTTGCGGAGGGATATGGGGGCAGGTATGAAGAAATACTTGGTTGAGCATCACTCCATTGAAGTAGATTCCATAGAAATACAAATTAAACTGGAGGCCTACATCGGAGCTGTTCTTGGTGTGTTAAATTGGTGGATGGAGAACAACATGTCTATTGATGAAGAGGAATTATACAAAAAGATGAATATCTTTTCAGAATGGACTTTCGCAGAATAGTCTCTCATTGCACCAAAAAACCGATCACGATGGAACCGACGGACAAGCCAGTCCCTAACGTTGAACGAAGAACCCTTCAAAACCACCATTAACGTGGGTTTGAAGGGTTCTTGTGCTTCGCTTATTTCTCATCTAAATGGTAGATGACTTGCACGACACCGGAAGCAAACGTTCTTGTATCCACCGTTTTCAAGTTTATTCTCTGTTTCATATCCATAAATAGCGGTTTTCCTTCTCCTAATATGACAGGGTGAATGGATAATCTAAATTCGTCAACTAACCCCAAATGAATAAACGTAGTCATCAGATTGGCTCCGCCATACAACCAAATATCTTTACCTGGTTTATTCTTTAATTTAATAACTTCTTCAACCATATTATTATTAATGTAGGTGGCTTTATGATCCGTCTCATTTTTAGTTCTGGAAAACACATATTTCTCTTTCGTATGAACCAGATCCCAAAACTCTTTCTCAGCATCGGTAGATTCATTTTCTGGAGTAAATTGTCCCCATAAATCATAGCTTTTTCTTCCGTAGAAAATCGTGTCAATTTGACTCAGAAAGTGATTAAACTCCATATCAGGATCCATGATGCACCAATCCACTTCCCCATTTTTCCCTTCAATGAAACCATCTAACGTAACGGCTAAATCTAAAATTACTCTTCGGCTCATCACTTGCATCTCCTTTCATTCATCTACGTTCAGTATAGATCTGAATTACGACAAATCACGTCGTAGTTAAGAAGCAAGTTTCTTTTCAATTTGGTTAGCAGGGTTACAAATTAATCCGTTGAATCAACGGAATCCTGAATGACGTCAGCTTCTTTCAGCATTCCGGTTCTTTTCAAATCAAAGTAATCTAAGTGAATATAAATAAATTATATACCTTTGTATAAGTTTACTTTACTTTTATAAAAATTTAATTTATAATCGATCCATGAGGTGATGGTCGTGAAGAAAGATTTTGGTGATTCGATATCAAACAAGGTTTACGAATATCGTGTACTTGCCAGAATGTCTCAGCAAGAATTAGCAGAGAAAGTCGGGGTTTCCAAACAAACCATCTTCGTCATGGAAAAGGGAAATTATGTTCCAACTTTGCTGTTAGCTTTTCGAATTGCCGATTTTTTTAATGTCGATGTAAACGATATTTTTACTTATGTGAAAGGAAATGATCAAAATGATAACTAAGTTCTTCTCAGATGTCCATAATGCTATTTTTTCCCCTTTAAAGTCCTGGGCTGAACAATCTACGGCAAATTGGAATATTCTCATTGGAGTTGGTTTTTTACTGGTTATGGGGAGCGCAATTTTAGTGTATGTATTGTATAAGAAAACCGGGCAAGACGACGAACGGACCAATAAAATCTTTTTGAAAAGCAGTTCCTACATGCTGTTGGCCATTATTCTATGTGACATCATTTTTCCTAAAGACGATATGTGGACCATCTTCTTCTTGTTCAAATATACGCTGGCATTTCTAGCCGGTGGAATTTACATGGCCGTCCAATATAAAAGGGATTTTTCATAAGGAAAGATCGAGAAGCGAGATTGGGGTGCAGTAGGGCTCGTTATTACTGGTTGTACTCGTGTTTTACCTAATGGGCATGGATTTACGAATGAATTTGCTCGATACAACGATGAATTGTTCCAAGTTTACACCAAAGCAGCTGATCACTATGATCGGCTGCTCTCTTGGTTATATTGAGTTTACGTTTCCCGTTAGTTCAATGTCGTGGCGCATAAATACGGTCAGTATCCGTATCAATTACAACATTTGGCCTGACATCTATTTCTTCTGAAGAAGGTAGACGCTCAAATTGAAACATCCTACAAAAAATATCTGCAAATTCACTTATGTTTGTACAACAGGTTTTGGCTATTTCATATTTCTTTCTTAATTCCGAAATTGAACATGTTTTGCCGATGATAAGTACATTTTCAAAATAACCATCAATTTCAACGATCAAGTTCATCACCGCCAGTTGCTATCCAGCCTGTAAGCTCAAAAGTATTGATACATAAAGATTAATAACGGCACCTCTTAGTTAAACTAAAGTTTCCCGATAGTTGAATCTAGAATCTTTAGATTGCCACTTCTTCCATAACTCGACTCAATTTCTTTAGACAATACTTTTGTTTGTTCCCCTAGATATTTCAAGGCGTTAGTATAAACTGTTGTATCGTCGCCTAGCCGAGCCATAACGGTTACACTTACAACATTTCGAACATCAACATCATTACTTAAAGCCATTTGTTCAATAAACCCAAAAATTATAACAAGTAAATTTTCCTCACTTTTGGTTAATTTATAGTTAATTTGGAGTCGGTTGATTAAATATGGATTCAGTATATTGCCAAATGCAACGTGAGGCGGAATCTCCCCCTCTTCTTTCCATAGTTCATTTAGCTCTTTTATGTATAGCGTATTTAATACCGGCAATAGCCTACGCATTTCGTGAACAACGTTTTTATAATTCAACGTCATCTCTTTCCTCCTTTAGCAAGGTTAATCCCTCTTAACTCTTCGACTTATTTGTTAAACTAACCTGCCCATTCGTATTATGAGGTCAACCAGTTCTTTCTGGTTGATCCTTTTTTCATTAGCTTTGAGAATGAAGGTAGCCGGGTCGAACGTACCTGCCCGTGGGACTTGATCCCGAGCGCTATATTGTTCACCCCTACTTGTCATGACCATGTTTGAGGCTGGTTGGGACATAGATCCCGTATAACAAGCGATGCTATGGAGCGACAAGAGGAAATCACAGGGGCTGCCGGTAAATCTAAATTAGGAAGGTGCATTTTAATGAATCCAGTGATTGGCCTGGATATTTCTAAAGGTGAAAGCTATGGGCAAGCCTTTTTAAAGCGAGGCAAACCGTACAGAGGGACGTTTCAATTTGAACATACCCAAGAAGGTCTGACGAAGTTACTTCAAGCTATTCAGGATCTTGAACATGCTGCTGGACTACGTCCTACACTACTTCTTGAGGCGACTGGGCATTACCAGAGTCCTGTTGTTCAGTTCTTAGAGGAGCATCATTATTTGTACATTGTCATTAATCCGCTTATCTCAAATCGGCTTAGAAAGTCCAGCCTTCGTAAGGTAAAAACGGATGCCGCTGATGCCTATTTGCTAGGAGAGTTGTACTATAAAGAAGAATTTGAGCCCTTTAAAAAAAGAGGTGTTCAACTGCTTAATTTGCGTTATCTAACAAGACAATATGAGTCTCTTTCAAAGATGTGTGTACAAAATAAACTGCAGTTTCAAGCTGTTCTTGATCAAGTTTTCCCTACGTACAAAAGTGTTTTTGGAGATATCTATTCTCATATTTCACTTCGATTTCTAAGTGAATTTCCAACTTCATATTTGGTACTACAATCGGACGAAGGAATGCTTAAATCCAAATTCAAAGAGCTGCTTTCCTCAAGACGAGGACGATCAGAGAATTGGATCTGTGTGCGAGTTAAGCGTCTACTTCTTGCGGCAAAACAAAATCCTTTTCAGCAGAATATGTACTCTAGTCACTTGGTTAACCTGAGAGTTTTGATTTCGCTCATCCTTCAGTACCAAGAACATCTATCTCAATTGGAAAAGAACATAGATGCTCTCGCTGAAGAAATTCAAGAATATGATTTAATCCAGTCGATTCCCGGTATAGGTCCTAAAATTGCGGCAACAATTTTATCGGAAATTGGAGAAGTCGACCGATTTGATCATCCAAAGAAACTAGTAGCCTTTGCGGGCATTGACCCGAGTGTATTCGCATCTGGAAAGTTTACGGCAACACGCAATCGAATTACCAAACGTGGTTCACGACAACTTCGTTATGCTCTAGTTATGGCCGTCCAGTGTGGACTCATCCGCTCTCGAAATCTGCGACTTAAAGATTTTTATGATCGCAAAAGAGCCGAAGGAAAGCCACATAAAGTAGCTTTAATCGCATGCGCAAATAAGCTGGTTCATTGGCTTTATGTCATCCTGAAAAGTAAAAAAACTTTCCGCGCTGTCTAAGCACTCATATTGGTATAACCTTCCAAAACAAAGAAATTGGAGGGTTATTTGTCATGCTTAATTTTACTATACCACATGACTTAAGGTTCATTTTGCTGGTAATCTTGACAAGCTATTAGCTGGTATAGTCGAACAAAAGCAGCCGACCATGTTGAGATCGGCTACCTTAATTGTTTTTATCAAGCTATCGTTTTCCGTTAATTTAATCACTTGGCAGGCTTCTCAGCATCAATAATCAATGAGACAAAGCCTAATTTACCATTAATATTTCTATGATCAGAACGTTTGGAACGGAAAATTAAACCTTTGTTTTTGTCCCACTCCTTGTAACGAAATTTACCTTCTTCATCACAATATTCGAGTAAACGCACATTGAATCCAGCAGCTTTAAACATGATAGTTAAAGTCTCATAATTGTATACAATCTTATGAGAAGCAGCTGGATGGTCAACTGGTCCTGGTCCTCCAATTTGCACTTCATTTTGATATTCTTCATTGGGAAAATAACCATCTGGAACCGCGCAACGCACATAACCACCGGGTTTTAAAAATTCAAAGCATATTTTTGCTGCTTTTACACCTTCGTCAAAATCTAAGTGTTCCCAAACATGTTCTGCTAAGATTGATGTTATCGTATTAGGTGTAAAACGATCTGCCCATTGATTTCTTTGTAGTAAACTCAACTCTGATTTCTGAGTTTGTATCCACTCAGGATTGTTATTATACATTCCAGCGCCAATAACTACTCTGATATCCTCTTTTATACCATGCCACTCCTTTACATATTTATATAAAGTTTAGCATACATATTCTGGATATAAATGGATTTAAATCACTTCCGGATGGAACGATGTGATCTCTATCAAAAACTCCTTGTTCAAACAGAGTACTTCCGAGCGAATCACGTCATACATCCCCTTAGAAAAGCTTTCAAGCTCCAACTGTGAAATTGCAGAATCATTGTGCTAACCTCCCGTTAGACGAATGAAAGTAGCCAATCACAATGATCGGCTTTTTATGTTATTGAGCTATCATTTCCCGTTAGCGTAACAACGAATTATACATCATTTATGCGGCACATAAGCTAAATTTTTATGATCCCATTTAACCACCATTCTACGTACTTAGTTACTGAAGGCGCGACCCACATTCGGCTATCATTTTCATGATTCCATACAAACACATCATCTCTGCAAACTCTATTTTGGGATACTGGAAAGGCAAACAAATCACCAATACCACTCTCTGCAAAGAAGACTAGATTTTCAAACGGCATATAATACTCTTCTAAAAAACCATCTCTATAATGCTTGTTTTCATTCATAATACGGTCCAATGGCCATATCAGCCCCAGATCATAACTCCCCTTCACCCCATTTGTCTCTAACATGATTTCTTTCAATTCCTGTGGGAGAGTCACATTGAGCAAGCTTTCAACCTTGTCAATCTCGTCTTTTGTTGCAGGAATGCTGAACGTACACTCCTCTGAGATTCCCTGAAAGTAATTTTTCCACATCGAATAGTCCACCTCCCAATATGTCTACTTTGTACTTTTATTGATTAAGAGCAATTTTTTATAATGATCGTTTGCGCTCTTGTTTGTTTGAGAGGTATTCCTGGTATTCCACGTAATCATGGTTTTGCCTTTTGTTCATGCGGGCAGAACCAGAAAGGAAGTCGTTTAGCTCACTTTCCCCCTAACCGTGTGTGTCCACTAAATCGTCAGCCATAAAATCGAAATATCCCGGCGCTCCAATTGAGACGGTCGTAAAATAGAAATACCGCTTTTCGAGCTCCTGATTTTCCTCGCTCATCTCCAGAAAAAGCGGATCTTTCATGATTTCATCGTTCATAATGCCTTCCCGCCAGAAGCTTAGCTGAAGCTCTTGAATTGCAAAAGAAAATCCCGTCCGCGGATCAACATCCCCAACCATTGGATACTCTTTCCTAAGCGTGTAAATCAGATCCTCTGCCTTGGTCTTGAAGACGTCGACGCCTTGAAACAGGCACGGAATGCAGAATTGCCCCAAATAGTGCGGATTCATCAGTTGAATGAACTTTACTCTGCCATTGGAATCGTATTCGAAATGTTCGCGCATAAACAGCATCTCGATATAGCTGGGATTAACGGGGCTGCCACCATCAGATCTCCAATGGTCGAGATTCTGAAAAGTCTGCTCCACCTCTTCCCTGGACATCCCTAGCCGAAAAAGACCGATGCCGATAAGCGGCTTTATCATAATTGCGTCCACCTGCAAACTCCTTTCAATGACAACTTTTATTGTCCTGTATACAGGATCTAGCCATCATCAGCTCTTCTTCCCCTTGCTTGAGTGAATTCATATTTCCCCGTCAGTTCAATGGTTAAATAACTTAAGGATATCCATATTATCTGATACACGAATCATTTTTTCTTTATAATCGCAATGTTCAATGAATTGTGGAAGCTTCTCCAGATTGTATTTTCTATTCCACTCTAATAAGTTCCTGACTCCTTCAAGAGTCTCTCGCTTTTTACTTACTACAACTCCAGTAATGCGTTCTTCATATCGTTTCCATATTCTTGTTTCTTGGACAGACAAAGGGGGCATAAGAATAATAATCTTGTCAGCAGCTGAAAAACTCGGTTCTACCCATGTCCTATATACGCCTTCCACGATCCAACAATCTCGTCTTACAATTCCCTCCAGTTTTTGATCCCGCTTTTCTGCTGAAGCTTTTACTCCATAAAGATCCGCTTTATTGTCCCAAAAAATATCGTCTAAATCGTAATGAGGAATATGGAGATGTTGACTTAATAATTCTGCAATGTATGACTTACCACTTCCCGATCCACCAATAATATGTATTTTCATGGTATTACCCTCCTTGAATTGTATTACCGTAATTATACACCCCCGCATTTAGACGAACCTGTCCGTTAGTTAAACAAAAAAGCCGCAGCTAAGCGGCTTCTAAGAGTGTACACTCTTTTCATTTTGATGTTCTAGATTAGGAATGATTGTACTTCTGCGGGATACTTATATGAATCGTATTACTATCGGGTATCCACTTTACTTCAGCCCCTAATGTTTCAGAAATGAAGCGAATGGGCACCATCGTTACGTCATTGATGACCTTCGGCTTTAGCTCTTCTGGTAGAGACCTCCCGTTTAATCGAATCTCCTCTGACGGAGCATGAATTTCAATGATAATATCGTCTTTCTTAACAACACTAGTGAAGCTGCCTTGATTCCATTTAATTGTAGCCCCAATGTATTCAAACACTCCTCTCAGGGGTACATAGCTGATATTATTTATTATGATCGGTGGAACAACCAAGCTGAGTGTCTCATCATTTAACTGCACGTTGATGGGCGCCTTAACAAACACAGGTACGGATGGCTTACCCAAAGAATCTACCGTCCATTTCACAACAGTTCCGTTCTCAAGTAATGCATACTGCCCCCTGAATTGACTGTTTGCAATGTCCAATGCATTTTTAATTCCCGGTACTTGTACAGCCGTATATGCAGGCTTATCCCAGTAACTGTCCCACATCCATACCGTGCCGTCATCTTTAATTAGGCTAAAAGAAGATCCTGTACCGCCAGCCACCTGCCTGACACCATCCGCATTAACTACTTTGGTTGGATTCAGCAGTTTTCCAGGAGTAGGATACATTTTCGAGTTGTTCCACGTCCATAAAGTACCGTCTTCCGTTAGAGCAGCTGCTCTCTGTTCTAATGTTGCAATCTCTGTAGACTCCATCAACCCACTTATTATTGTCGGCTTCCTTAATTTGTCCGGGTTCGTTTCGTATAACAATGTCCCCCAAACATGTACATTTCCTTTGCTATCAAGAATCATCGCTGATCCATAACCTGCGGCAATCGATATGCCTGAAGGAAGCCCTTCTACCTTAATAGGTTTAAATGAGGGAGTATTAACTCGATCTGTCCTTCCCCATTGCCATACTGTACCGTCTGCTTGTAACGCAAGGCTTTGATCACCTTCGGCAGCAATGGCTTTAATATCCCTCAAACTTTCTATCTGTACAGGATCTAGTACTGTTTCAGCTGATGAAACATCAATTCCCAGCTGCCCGTCCACATTTGATCCAGTTGCCCAAACCGTACCATCTTTTTTTAAGATAAGTGCATGTTTCGTGCCACTGGCGACATCGACTGCACCATCCATCTTCATTCGTACAGGGGACTCAGACGGAACCGTGTAACCATTACCAATTAGACCACTATTACGCATACCACCCCATACCCAAACTGAGCCGTCTTTTTTAACTGCATAAACGGCCCATTCTCCTGCAGCAATCGCAGCAACATCAGATAAATGCTTTTGATTCTGACTAGAGTATTCAGTTGCGTGCAAGACCTTGGGCATGAAGAAAACAGTCATCGATATAAACAAAATTATTAATGTAGATTTTGCACATCTATGTATTCTCCTGTTAGACACGACATCTTCCCCTTTCCGACAATCTGAATTAATGAGTATTTCTTACAAATAACTGATACACTCATTCTGATTGAGTTAACGTTTGAGGATAAAGGTTTGTTACAACAAAAATTAAAGAAATGTTTAGAAAACAGTTCTCTCGCTTGATTCTAAATCAGAAATATCATTAGGCTCTAGTTCGCCATCATTCAATACAACTGGATGTTAAAGGAAACATTTATCCAGCTTGTAGCGTTTATGTTACGTAAACAATATTACTTTAGGAGGAATCAAGATGAAGCGGATCGTTTCTCTATTGTTGATGTTAACACCATTAAAAATCAGGGAAAAGAATTGATTCTCAATTTCTCAGGAAAGGACATCGTTGTGGGAAAGAGCCAGGTTACTCTTCCGCAAGATTGGGTCCAATTGAAAAACGGGGTCTCAAGTATCGATGCATTTGTCCTAGCATATATTTTTGAAGTAGCTGCTGATGACTCGGATCAAGAAAGAGTAAATTTGGAAGAAAAACTTAAATTTTTGGATATCAAAGGAACGACAGGTCTTCCAGGATTCGATAAGTATATGTATGTGTTTGTTGAGTTTAATGATTAATTACAATCGTTTATTTATTCTTACGAGCCTTTTTCGGTTATCACCGGGAGAGGTTTCTTTTTGTCTTAGTCCCTGGACACCCATCTATAGGATACTCGCACGTCAGTTGAATAAAAGCAGCCGCTTGGACAATGCTGCGTTTGCGACTGATGTATGGTATGGCCATTAAAACATCATGAGTAACCCCCGTCGCAGGATACCGGCTAGCGGATCGAATGCAGAACGGGGGTTAGCATATTTATTGTCTTACATAAGCAGAACGGCACATTTATTGCACGGCTGTAACCGTGATATTATCCACATTCGGCCCTTCCGTGCCGGTTGTTACCACTGTAATCGTATTGGTTCCCGCGTTCATGGGAACCTGAATGGTTTTTTCACTCCAAGTCGACCAGCTGCCGGTTGCCGGGAAAGGTTCGTTGCTGATGACTTTGGTCCCGTTGACATAAATGTCGAGATTACGCGTTCCGCTTTCCAGCGCATAGCGAAACTTTACGTTTTTGGTACCTGTTATTACGTTATTGATGGCATTCCATTGAATGGCCGATCCCGTCAATGCGTTGAAGTTCACGTATCCAGACCCTGTGTATCCAGGATAGAGGGTCTCAATGACAGCATCGGTAAGTGTGGTGCCCGTCTCTGCCTCGTATGTGGTTCCACTACCCGGGTTCACGCCGCCGCCGGTGAGATCGGCTACGAACGTGGTTACGCTTTGGGCTGGCAGTTGTGCCGTAAAGGCTCCACCGGACACCGTAATCGGTGCTCCGCTTGCCAGGTTTCGACTGCTGTCCGTAACCCATGAGGATACCGTAGAGGCGTTCCCGTTCTGCAGAACGAATTTTTGGCTTGCAGCCGAGGTACCACGATTAATTGCCACAATGACCACCTTGTTGTCGCCTTTATAGGCCGAAACGAAAGTATTGGTATCCGGATTTTTGGTAGCATCTACTCTGTAGTAGCCTGGCCGTACAAATTTCGAGAAATGGGCCATATTATATCCACGTTTGCTAATGGTCCCGTTCTCATTCATCGGACCGTATTGTCTCCGAATGTACCACCATACATAAGCCTGGAAATCCCCTTCAACCATGGCGTTATGCATATGGTAAGATACGTCCAGTGCCTCAGGCCAGCGGTCCGACGAGTTGTTGTCACTGTTCGGGTAATACACCTCGGTCATCCACAGTTCTTTGCCTGCTCCTTTTTGCTTAAAGAGCGGGTATGCAAAATCTTTGAACTGAGTTCCATAGGTATGTGCTCCCAGAATGTCCATGTTGGCGAGTGCCTGAGGATCATTCAGGATCGGGTCAGACATGTTTTTCAAATACTGGAACGATTCAGGTGCCATGACCTTGGTATTTTGAATGGAACCGGCATTCTCCTTCATGAAACGAAGCATCTCCTGCGGTGTCCACCAGGTCCAGTCATGGGCATAATCCGGCTCATTTTGTACCGAGATGGCATACAGGTCTACGCCATTATTTTTCATATAAGTGACAAAGTCGTTCAGATGCTGCGCGTACGCGGCATATTTGTCGTATTTCAATCGTTTGGCGTTCGGATCCCCATTGTGATTAAAGGTTTCGACCATGTCGCTTGGCGGATTCCAAGGTGAAGCGAATACGAGGGCGCCTTGCTCTATCGCTCTTTTCGCGGTAGCAACCTCTCTGTACCAGTTATTTCTATTTTCGTCGACATAGATTCTTAAAATGGAAAACCCAAGCTGATTTTGTCCGTTACCAAAGGCGGTTTCACGCTGAGCTGCCGTCAAGTCGCCGATCCAGGCCGGATGGTTAATTCCCCCAAAACCCTTGATGAGCTGTTTTTCGGAGGATAAATTAATGTTGGCATCACTTGCTGCTGACACGTGGGTCGGAGTTAACATTAGAGGCAGAGCCGTCAAACAGGCTAACAGAATATGGACGGATCTTTTTAAGTTCAATTTCAACATGTTCACCTTCCTCAAATGGATATACATACGAAAGCGCATTCAATACTATAAACTTGTTCAGTGCCCAATAGAATTGTACGTACCACACCCTCTCGAATTGCAAAAGAATTTGACTTATATTTGTAAATATTACTATATTATTCTCCGCTCCAAAACCTGACAAATTATAGTTCATTCATTTTTTGATCTCAAGCATGTCGGATTTCAATGACAATAAAAAAGATGACCCCTAATGAACATAGGAGTCATCTGCCGATTACGAAGCAAGCTCAAGTTAATATTCCAAAAATGTATACAACAAGGAGGTTCGTTCAGATGTGAATCGAATTGGTCCCTTTTTCATCGGAGGCCGTTGGGTTGTTCGTTTCCTTGTAAACAAAGTAATCAAAATCAGCGTGTTTCCGGGTCCCGCCAAGATCCTGCGCACACAGACCGATATAGGTTCCCGTGAACCGGATGTATTCCGGGGATTCATCACACAGATGTGTGATATCCGTCCACCCGCCTGCCGGAACCCATGACGGATCATCGTCTAACGCATAGTAAAAGCAGGCACGATCATGATCGACCACGGTTTTTAAGCGAATCCGATGCCCCGATTTCAGTGGAATGTCCTCCTCCAAAACTTCATCATACACCCCGTATTTGGACTGAATGATGCCAAGGCACAACCCCTTGTCTTCATGATGCGTTACCCGTAGGTAGAGGTAATCCTGAGTATCGTAATACAGAATAAGTCCTGCCATTTGCTGCGGATGGTCCGGCGCGAATTCAAGGCACGTCTCGGCTTCGCACTCGAAAGCCTGCAACCTGCGGGCAAGCATGCTTTGTCTGTGCGTTGAACTCATCGATTCCATCCCATGCAAGCGTAAATAACCTGGACGTTCCGTCAGACTAAGCCATGTTGCATCCGGCGGGATGCGAAGTGTATTCCAATCGTGGCGAAGCTCGGCCTGATCAAAATGGTCCATCTCCCCTGGCGGTTCAAACGGGTGCGGCTTGATCATCGGTGCTGTAACCTGAAGCTCCGGATACCGATCCCCGCTTGCAAGCCTTAGCCATCCGTCATCACTCCAAGTACAACGCTGCAGAGCCGTCTCACGACCAAGGATGCAGTGTTTCTCCTGAACAGGTCTTCCCACTAGGTGCGCCATGTACCATTCGCCCGTGTGCGTCTCGACGAGACTGCCGTGACCCGCCTTTTGCAGCGGTAAATCCGTCCTGCCGTGTGAAGTGAGAATCGGATTAGCCGGATCAACCTCATAAGGACCTTGTAACGAACGAGAGCGGGCAACCGTAACGGCATGCTCGTATCCAGTTCCGCCTTCAGCTGTGATCAAATAATAGTATTCGTTGTGTTTATACAGATGAGGCGCTTCCGTCAGTCCCAGTTCCGTTCCCTTAAAAATGTTAACCGCGGGTCCGACCAGCTTTTGTTCCTGAAACGAATATTCCTGCAGCACGATGCCTGCAAACCGGTTTTTGCCTTTGCGGTGATCCCAGATCATATTGACCAGCCACTTGCGTCCATCTTCGTCATGAAACAAGGAAGGATCAAAGCCACTGCTGTTCAAATATACCGGATCGGACCAAGGGCCCTCAATCTCCGTTGCTGTTACAAGATAATTATGAGTATCTTTAAAAGCGCCTATCCGGCTCTTCACATCGGTGTATATCAGATAAAACACGCCATTATCGTAGCTGAGACAAGGGGCCCATACGCCTCCCGAATTAATATTTCCCTCCATGTTCAACTGAGCCATGCGAGTCAACGGAGCAGCCATCGCGCGCCAATGAACCAGATCCCTGGAGTGGTGAATGCGTACACCCGGGAACCACTCGAAGGTAGACGTAGCGATATAATAATCTTCCCCAGCCCGGCATATGGAGGGATCAGGATGAAAACCGGGGAGAACGGGATTGGTAATCCTATTTTTGATCGTATTCATTAAAGAAACCTCCGGTAAGTAAATGGTAACTGTACAAAACAGGTAAGAACATGATGCCAGAGTTGCTTGGTTTCAGTGCCACCCCAGCGCTTTTTTGCCAGCCTCCAGAGCCGTTATGATCCGTTCGACAT
The DNA here is from genome assembly GCF_037969725.1 of Paenibacillus sp. FSL W8-0426. Classification (NCBI taxonomy): domain Bacteria; kingdom Bacillati; phylum Bacillota; class Bacilli; order Caryophanales; family Paenibacillaceae; genus Paenibacillus; species Paenibacillus sp. FSL W8-0426. Next base: position 5,825,479 of record NZ_CP150203.1, read on the forward strand.
CGTACACATTGCCTCTCCACGTACCACCGCTGACGGATTGCAGTGCTGCCCACAATCGTGTATCCTCCGGCAGCGCTTCATCTGGCCGCATATCCGGATGAAAAGGCCGCTGTGCCAGGATGAGTGCTCCTTCTTCGGGGGAAACCTCCATGCCTTCTTCTCCGACAAAATTAATGCTTCCATCCAGGGTGCTTCGATCCACCACAATGTCAATCAAGTCACCGTTCCGCAGCTTGCCGATCGGCCCGCCGGCCAGAGCTTCGGGACCAACATGCCCAATACACGCACCGGTGGACACACCGGAGAACCGGGCATCGGTAATGAGTGACACGTATTTTCCAAAGGACAGATGCTTGAGCGCAGACGTAAGCTGATAGGTCTCCTCCATCCCGGTCCCGGAGGGTCCCCGTCCAAGTAGAACGATGATGTCCCCTGCCCGAATTCCGCCTGTTTTGATCGCCCGGATCGCTTCACGTTCCGTTGTAAACACCTTTGCTGTACCCCGATGACGATATACCCCGTGCTCATCCAGTACATCCGGGTCGATGGAGGTGGATTTGATAACCGAGCCTTCGGGGGCAATATTGCCGGTCGGGAATGTCACGGTGGAGGAAATCCCGAGACGCTGCGAGTGTTCTGCACTCATGATGACGCTGTCCGGATCAATGCCGTCCTTCTCCTTCAATTGTTTCCGCATGACATGGCGGCGTTCTGACGATTCCCACCAATCCAGCACTTGCCCCAAAGATGTGCCGCTTACTGTCGGAACAGACTCATCAAGTAAACCAAGCTGCCTGAGGTGAAGCATGACCTCGGGGACACCTCCGGCCTGGAAAACACGAATAGTCGGGTAAAAGATGGGGCCGTTCGGCAGAGCACTCACCAGTCTCGGAACATTCTTGTTGACCTGAATCCAGTCCTGAACGCCGGGCAGCGTTAAACCAGCCGCATGAGCGATCGCCGGGATGTGAAGAAGCAGATTGGTAGATCCGCCGAACGCGGCATGTACAATCATTGCATTGCGAATCGATGCATCTGTGACAATGTCCGCCATCTTCATCCCTTGGGTCTCCATATGGATGAGTGCACGCGAGGATTGCCGTGCCATCTCGATCCAGATCGGCTGCCCCGAAGGAGCCAGAGCGGCATGAGGCACCGTCATGCCCATGGCCTCGGCTACCACCTGGGCTGTTGCCGCTGTCCCCAGGAACTGACAGCCGCCGCCCGGTGTAGCGCAAGCCCGGCATCCCAATTCCGATGCCATTTCCAGCGAAAGCTCACCATTGGCGTACCTTGCGCCGATGGTTTGAATTTTACCCGCGTCTTCTCCGTTCGTAGGCGGAAGGGTAACGCCGCCGGGAACGATCACTCCTGGCAGCTGCGGCATACCCGCAAGAGCAAGCATCATGGCGGGCAGTCCCTTATCACAAGTTGCAACGCCGAGCACGCCTTTTCGCGTGGGCAGGGATCGAATCAATCTGCGGAATACGATAGCGGCATCGTTCCGGTACGGCAGCGAGTCGAACATGCCGGCTGTTCCTTGCGACCTGCCGTCGCAAGGATCGCTGACATAGCCGGCAAACGGGATTCCGCCGCGGCTGGACAGTTCTTCTGCCGCCGCCTTCATCAGCAGACCAACCTCCCAGTGCCCCGTATGATAACCGAGAGCAGCAGGACTGCCATCCTCGTTTCGAATACCGCCTTGCGTACTCAGGATCAGAAACTGTTTTCCGTTTAATTCTCCAGGCTTCCAGCCCATTCCAACATTCTGGGACATGCCGAACAAGTCGCCGCTTGGAGCATTTCGCAGCAAATCGTCGGTCAAAGGCAGACGTCCTGCAGCCCCTGGAGCATGAGCTGTAATCCCGAAGAAGTCGGACTCCTTCTCCCCCATAATCGACATGATCTGTTCGTACATGATACCCTCCCCGCAGTTTATGACTTCACGAAGACGGTTTTGATGGCGGTGAAAAATTCGATAGCCGCTTGTCCTTGCTCTCTGGAATGCGAACTGGACATTTTCATCCCGCCAAACGGAGCCTGCAGCTCTACACCGGCCGTTTCCGCATTGATTCTTACAAGTCCGGCATCCATATCCCGGATGAACGAAAGCATAGCCCCGACATTTTGTGTGTAGATCGAAGCACTTAAACCATAATCACTGTCATTTGCCGACGCTATAGCCTCTTCAAGGGAATCCACCGGAATCAAGGCCAGTACCGGGCCGAATATTTCTTCCCGGGCAATGGACATATGTGATTCGACACCTTCAAACACGGTCGGCTCGACATAGAATCCTTCTGCAAGCTCAGGACTGTCCGGTCTTTTTCCCCCAGCGAGCAGTACTGCACCTTCATCCTGTCCTTTTTGAATATAGCTCAGTACGGTGTTGAGCTGTCCTTCGCTTGCACATGGCCCCATCCAGCTGCCGGCAGACATGCCGTCGCCCAACCGGATTTCTTGTATCTGCGACAGAAGCTTTTCTTTGAAAGCATCATAAACTTTGCGTTCAATAATAACGCGGCTGGTGGCCGTGCATTTTTGACCCGTTGATTTCAGGCCGCCGCTGATCGTTCCCTCTACAGCGAGATCCAGATCAGCGTCGGCTGCAATGATGATCGGGTTTTTGCCGCCCATTTCAAGCTGGTACTTGGCTCCACGAGCAAGTGCTGCGGCGCCGACCCGCTTTCCGACTTCATTGGAGCCTGTAAACGTTATGCCGTTCACATCCGGATGCTCGGCAAGTGCGGAACCGATTACCGAGCCTTTGCCGCACACGAGATTGAGAACCCCGGCCGGAATGCCGGCTTCCTCAAAACATTCCATTATTTTGGCTGCCGTAACCGCCGTTTCCTGGGCCGGCTTCAATACAACCGTGTTGCCATAGATCAAAGCAGGTGCCGTTTTCCAGATGGGAATAGCCACCGGGAAGTTCCATGGCGCAATTACGCCGACTACGCCAAGCGGTACACGGGTCGTGAACATTAATGCTTCGCTATCCGTCGACGGAATCACATCACCCGTTTTGCGCATGCCTTCCCCTGCGTAATACCTCAAGATGGCGACGCCGCGCATCGTCTCTCCTTTGGCTTCAGGGAACGTTTTCCCCATTTCTCTCGTCATGGCTTCCGCCACCTCGTCGGCCCGGCGTTCCAGCACGTTTGCTGCCTGAAAAAGATAATTGCCCCGTTCTGCGCCGGTTAATCTCCGCCAGGTCTTCGCAGCCGCTTTTGCCGCTGCCACAGCATCGTTCAGATCCTCTACGCCGGAGACAGGCACATGCCCTACGATTTCTTTTCGATTCGCCGGATTCATGCTGGGTTCCGTCTTTCCGGACGCTGCCTTCACCCATTCTCCGTTAATAAAATTGTTATAGGTCTGCTCTAACTGAAAAACGCTCATCGCCTTCATCCTCCTTAAGTCAACTAGTTTGAAATGACAGGATTAACGAGAGTCCCAATCCCGCTTATGGATATTTCAATACGGTCTCCGGATTCAAGCGTAAAATCATTGGGCGGTACAATATTGGTACCTGTCAGTAGAACCGTGCCGTCAAACAAATCGTTGTCTCTTGCTAAAAAGGAAACCAGTTCATCCAGCTTTCGGTTTAATTCACTTGTACTGGCCTCACTCTTCACCACCAATTCCCCATCGCGGAATATTTCGCAGACGATGTTAAGGTCATAAGGATTCCGGACCGTTTCCGCCAGACGAATCGCCGGACCGATCGAGCAGGAACTGCGCCATATTTTGGCCTGCGGCAGATAGAGCGGGTTATCCCCTTCAATGTCCCGGCAGCTCATGTCATTGCCCACGATGTATCCCGCAATGGTGCCATCTGCGGCAAGCACCAGTCCGAGCTCTGGCTCCGGGATCTGCCAAGTGGAATCGCTGCGAAGGGTAACCGCTTCATTCGGTCCAACGGTGCGGGCTGCTGTGGATTTGAAGAAGATCTCGGGACGTTCTGCATCATATACCTTGTCGTAAAAGGTGTTCGCATCCAGCTTGCCATCCGTTGCTTCATAGTTTCGCGCTTCCCTGCTCCGCTGATAAGTTACACCCGCCGCCCATACTTCCGGAGCTTCCACGGGTGTGATCAGGTGCAGGGAAGTCCAGTCGCCGCTCAGCTCGTTCAGCGGTTTAAAAGCGCTTTCAACCAGTTGAACCGGAGAAATTCCCCGCTCCCTTGCTTGATAGATCAGCGTCATGAAATCTGCTTGCGGCAAACGATAGGCTTTTTCATCATCCGTAACTGCTGCCAGCCACTTCTGTTGTCCATCCAGAAATCGAATAATTCTCATTCATGCTTGCCCCCATTCTCCCCTTCGGGGTGATAACACTACCATAGCATCAGCTAAGATTCATGACGATGTGCTAATCACTCCGACGACTTACCCTTTTCACGCATTTTTTTTCTGTTAATATGAATTTATCAGTATTTGGAATACAGAGCATTAAGAGGAGGTTGCTGTGACCAAAATCCCGGAAGCCATGTATTTAGGCCGTCTACCCGATGTTCGCATGTCTTTTCAGTTACTGGGGCTGCATGCAAGAAAAGTAGATTCCAACTGGACGTATCCATCCCATGAGCATTCCATGTATGAAATCCACTGGATGTTGAACGGTCAGATGGACATGGTGGTTAACGGACAGTTGTACAGTCAGTCTGCTGGAGACCTTCTGTTCATCCGCCCCGGCATGACCCATTCCTGCACCGGTGCCGGACCGCAGGGCTTCTCTTACTTTTCCGTTCATTTCAGCGTACATGATATCTCCTTTTGCAGAGAGCTCAACCGGTCCAAGGACATTTATTATCCGGCAGATTCGAATTTAGCCCTGGGACTTTCCTCTTCACTGTGTACGCTGTATGATCTGGCCACGGAGCACTTATCCATCCCGCTGTCTTCCTCCAAACAAATGAAGGTGCATGCTGCCGTATTCGAATTGCTCGGCTCCCTGGTCGGCCAGTTATCTCAGAACGCATCCGTGACCTTATCCAGAAAAGAAGCCATCGCCCATCAAATCGCTGAGCACATTGAGGATTCCGTTAGATATATCCATCTTCATGGTGAAATCCGGGATAGCGAGCGAACCTGGATCCAGGACATTGCCAAGTCGCTGAACATTAGTCCGTCGCAGGTCAATCGAATTTTTCGGCAGGTATATGGCACAGCACCGCGCAAGTTTCTATCAGAAACCCTTCTGAACGAAGCCCAGCGGCTGTTAAAGCAAACCGACCTGAGCATTGACCACATTGCGATGATGTTAGGATATAAGACCAATGCGCATTTCAGCAGGCAGTTCAAGCGGTGGACAGGCATTGCGCCAAGCGAATTTCGCAGCCATTCCCAGCAGGCTCCAGCAGCCGACCATCCTGATCATTGAAGAATCCGCTCATATCAACGGAGAGCTGTACGAAACACGTCTCCGTATAAGATACTCAGGCCCCCACGTAGGGCATTACAAAAATCACATCGAAATATGCACTGCGGATGTTCAAATGAAATAGCAGCTGCTGGCGTCCAGCAGCTGCTATTTCATTACGTAGGTCGAACCTGCTAAGCCGTTAATTCCAAGGTAAATGAAGCCAATCTCGCGCCTTCTGTAAGTAATACACGTTCTCCCCTTTTCCTTCAAAAGGCCCCCATTCAAGCCGCAGGAAGCCATTTTCCGCCTGAAGAATAGTTCCGTCCACGTTAAAAAAGATCCGTTAGTGTGGATTTGATTTCAACAATCGAATGGTAAACGAGGTCCCTTGTGAGAGTTCACTTTTAACCGTGATCGTGCCGTTATGGGCTTGAATCAGCTTATAGACGATGGCCATGCCCAATCCCGTGCCCTCGGAAGCAGCATCCGTCGTAGTGCCGCGGAAATATTGCTGGAATACATGTTCTACCGTATGGGGCGGCATGCCTACGCCGTTGTCTGCAATGCGAATCGTCGCATGCTCTCCTGTTTCCTCGATCTCGACGTAGATATCCGTATGTTCCGGGTTATGGATGATGGAGTTCATCATAATATTTTGCAGGATACGCTGCATGTATTTCATGTCAAAATCGACGTGAATGACCGACGGATCTGCTTGAAAATGCAAGCGGTAGCTGCTTGCTTGCGGAGTATTGCTGATATCCGCAACTGCCCTTTTGGTAAATTCGACGATATCCTGCATCGTCTTCTGCAGTGGCAGCGCGCCTTCAGCGCTATGGAGCTGTGTGACGAGGCTTAAATCTTGTATCAATTCCTCCATATGCTTCCCTTTGCCGTCCATTTCCCGGATGAACGACATCGCCTCTTCCTTCGACCACTCGTATTGCTCATTTAATAAGAGAGCCGAATATCCTCTGATATAGGTCAAGGGTGTTTTCAAATCATGGGATATCCCCGCAATCCATTCCTGCTTGGCTTGTTCGATCCGGTTTCTCTCCACTTCGTTTGCTTGCAAGATACTGCCCAAGGATTGAAGCTGCTGGAGCACCTCCTTATACAAGCGGTACCGCATGCGTAATTTTCCGGTTCGGTTATATATGTTCGCCATATTGCCGGGCTCCATGTAGTTGTCCCGCGAGAGCTGCTGAATCCAGGACATAAGGAAGCCGATCGGACCGCCGAAATACCAGCCGAACAAAGCGATGCATAGCAGCGTGCTAACCCCGAAAATCCCCCCTACGATAAGACCCTCATCATCCATATTGATGTGAAAACCAAGCGAGGGAAGAAGGCCTTCCACAATAATAGCAATAGATATCCCCGTACCCAGAAGCCACAGCACGAGCCCTAATGCCAAGTGAATCGTGAATCGAGTTTTTATTCGCATAGCCGTACCTCATTCGGGGGGATGAATTTATAACCGATTCCTCTTAAATTCACGATGATTTTGGGTTTTCGGGTATCGTCGCCGAGCTTCTTGCGCAGCTTGGAAATATGAATCGTAACCGTTTTTTCTTCTCCGAACACATCATTTCCCCATACCAACTCGTATAGCTGGCCCGTCGTAAAGATATGATTGGGGTGCTTGCAGAAGAAATGAAGAAGGTCCAGCTCCTTCGCTGTGCAATCGACGGTTTGGCCCTTCACGGTTAACGTGGCCGACTCCGGATGAAATGAGAAGTACCCGTAATCGTACGCCGTGTTTTGTTGGTATGCACGTTTCAGGATCTTTTCCCGGCGAAGGATCGCCTTGATTCGGGCAACGACCTCCAACGGATTAAAAGGTTTGGTGATATAATCGTCTCCGCCGATCCCGAGCCCCGTTAATTTGTCGAAGTCGGTGGAGCGGGCGCTTATGAAAATAATCGGTGCATTCGTATGTTTTCGAATCTCCGTACAGAGCTCAAAGCCGCTTAGATCCGGGAGCATGATATCCAGCAAAATCATATCATACGTCTTTTCTCTGACGCGCTGCAACGCGTCTCTGCCCGATGTTGCCGTGTCCATATGCGTGAAATTCTCTTTCCGAAGCGTGATCTCCAGCAGCTTCAAAATGCCGATTTCATCATCGACGGCCAGTATGGATGCAGATTCCATGTTGATCTTCCCTCATTTCAAACGTGTCCTGAATATTCACTTTCTATCTTACTCCATTTACATTTTCAGGAGGTTGATTCAAGTAAAATGTTACGTGTTTTTTCCGTACCGTTTACTTTATTTTTACTTTCATTCCCTAAGCTTAGTGTTGCACATCCATAAATGATCGGGAGGAACTCAGGAATGGAAGCCATCATTCAAATCCATCAAGTCAGTAAGACGTTCCAGGGCACAGATACCATTAAGAACGTAAATATGAGCATCAGCAGAGGAGAAATTTACGGTTTTTTAGGTCCGAACGGGGCAGGAAAAACAACGATTATGAAAATGATATTAAATTTGGTCAAACCCTCTTCCGGTGAAATCCGGGTATTCAATCAGATCGTTACGCCAACGTCCCATCAATACTTAAAAAGAATCGGCAGCATCATTGAATATCCCGTATTTTACGATCGGCTGACGGCGGAAACCAATTTGGAGTTTCATTGCAGGTACATGGACTACAGCGATAAGCCTGCGATCAAGGACGCGCTGGAGATCGTAGGTCTGCAAGGAGTAGGGAAGAAAAAAATCCATGAATTCTCGCTGGGCATGAAACAACGGTTAGGCATTGCACGTGCGATCGTGACGAAGCCGGATATTCTCATCCTCGACGAACCGATCAACGGCCTTGATCCGATCGGGATTAAAGAAATGCGGGAGCTTCTGCTGTTATTAAAGGAAAAATACAAAACAACCATTTTAATTTCGAGTCATATTGTGTCGGAAATCGAATCGGTCGCCGATACGGTTGGCATTATTCATCAAGGCACTTTTTTACAAGAAGTCAAGATGGAAGACATCCGAAAACAACATGCGGGATCGTTAGAAGAGTATTTCATCAATCTCATTCATGGGGGCCAACGTTATGCTTAAACTTATCCAACTCGAATGGCAAAAAAACAATCTATCTCACGATCTTAAAGGGGTCGTCATTTGCATGGTGGCCATTTACGCTGCCGTTGTCCTTATGACGTTAGGTACCCAGGGCGAGAGCGAACCTATGGATTATGCTGAATTTATGTCTTTAACGGATATTTTAATCCGGATCACCTTTATCATTTTCGCAAGCGTGATTTTGTCGCGTTTAGTGATTGAAGAATATAAGAGCAAGATGATCCAAGTGTTGTTCACCTACCCGCAGCAGCGAAAAAAAATAATGCAAGCCAAGTTATTGATCGTGTATGTATTCTGTTTCTTCAGCATCCTTGTAACGACGTTGATGATTAATCTGTTAACGTACTTCCTGAATCCGGTAATAGGGTTATTTGATGCACCGGTTCGTCTTGATGAAATGGCAGCTACCCTTCCGTCAACGCTGCTAAACGCCTTTATGATCGCAGGAATCAGCCTGATTCCGCTAATTTTTGGCATGAGAAAAAAGTCGACGGCTTCCACCATTACATCCGCTGTCATCATTGGATTTCTGGTTAACGCCACGGTGTCTGACGGAGGAAGCTCGTCCAGCCTGTTCCAATTCATTGCCATTCCGATCACACTCTGTCTGCTTGGTCTTCTCCTCGGCTATCTTTCTTTTTACAACATCGATCAAAACGACGTGGCCTAATAATGTGCTCCGTACATAAGGGGAGGGAATAGAGCATGGGAAAAATGCTAACCGCTTTGCTTGTCCTGATGGCCATTGGTGTGCTGGTAAGTGGCTGCCAAGGAATAGGAAAAGCAAGTTATCACCATGAAACATCCTTTGAGGCAAAACGCATAGAAGAAATTGAAGTTCATAATGATTCTTGGGATATCGAGTTCCAGCATACAGATTCCCCGAACATCATCGTCATTTGCGATGGAAAGCAGTTGGACGGAAAGAGCGATCCGGTAACGATTAATCAGGATGGGAACAAAATGATCATCACCCAGCAAGATCAAGGAGGAATCACAGGGGGATTTTCATTAGGCAAAAATGGCACGATCTATATCTCCATTCCCGATCATGAAATCGATACGATTACACTCAACAACGACGCAGGCGATATTAAGATGAAGGACATAGCGACCCAAAACATTTTCCTTACCAACAATTCAGGCTCTGAGCATATTGAAGGACTTTCCGCAGACAAGGGAGAGTTCACATCCAAGGATGGGGAATTCACGCTGAAAGACAGCTCACTAAACGAATCAAAGGTAACTTCCGGCAGCGGCGACAGCTCCCTGACCCGTGTAACCAGTCATGATATGACCATCACTTCAACGGCCGGGGAAGTATCCGTCACGGAGGTTGAGGAAGGAAAATGGCTGCACGTAGAAACAAACTCCGGAGATATCACCGTAGCTTATACTACACCTCCTGCTTCATTAAAGCTGATGGCAAGCAGTGACTCGGCGGATATCCGTGTTGGCTTTGATGGCTTTATGGAGCAGCAGAACACGGAAAAATCGATAGAGGGCACGATTGGGAATGGATCTAATACACTGGAGCTTGTCAGCCATGCAGGAACGATAACCGTAAAATAATTCAATACCGGTTACCTTACGAATATTTCTCAAGCCTTTCGAACGGAGGGCGAGTAAAATACGTCACTATGCATATGCTTGATTTTGTCCCAGTTGCCGGGATTCATCGTGTCTGGAGAGCGGTGCTCCAAAATGGCCTGATACAGGTCGGTTTTTTGTTCCAGATGAGCAACGTGCAATTTGGCTTCTTCAAGCTTGGCGATTGCTTCCTCTTTGTGCTTCATCATGAGTGCGTAGCGCTGCGGGAGGGTCGAATCCCCTTCAAGACAGAGGTCGACGTACCTTTTAATGACCTCAATCGGCATCCCGGATTGCTTGAGGCATTTGATGCCATGCAGCCAGTTGATCGATTCTTCGTCAAACATGCGAATGTTGTGTTGATTGCGCTGTACGCTTGGCACCAGACCTTTATCCGTGTAAAAACGTACTGCATGCTCGGTGAGTCCCGTTATGAGGGCGGCTTCTTTGACCGTATGCATGTGAAACCCTCCTTGAAAAATAAATGTATGAAGACACTTGCCTTCGTGTAACACGAAGGTGGTAGGTTTATTGTAATGCAAATCGACCGTAAGCGGAAGGCGAGCTGAGATACCCGATTTCCGAGTTTCGTGGCCGTTTGCGTTTTACAATTAAACACTAGGAGGAATTACAATGCAAACTGTAACATTGAACAATGGCGTGAAAATGCCGATCATCGGCTTTGGTGTCTACCAAATTCCGGATGCGGAAGAATGCGAAAACGCCGTATACGAAGCGCTGGTGGCCGGTTACCGCTTGATTGATACCGCTGCCGGTTATCTGAATGAGGAAGCGGTCGGACGCGCGATCAAGCGCAGCGGCGTGCCGCGTGAGGAGCTGTTCATCACGACCAAGCTCTGGGTTCAGGATGCCGGATACGAGAGTGCCAAGCTGGCTTTTGCCAAATCCCTGAAGAAGCTGCAGCTCGACTATCTCGATCTCTACCTTATTCACCAGCCGTTCGGCGATTACTACGGCGCTTGGCGTGCAATGGAAGACCTGTACCGCGAAGGCAAGATCAAGGCGATCGGTGTCAGCAACTTCCTGCCCGACCGTCTGATGGACCTCATTGTGCATAATGAAATCGTGCCCGCCATCAACCAGATCGAAACGCACCCGTTCTATCAGCAAATCGAGAGTGCCGCTTTTATGAAAGAACAGGGAGTACAACACCAGTCGTGGGCGCCGTTCGCGGAAGGGCTCAACAACATGTTCAGCAACGAAGTGCTGGCATCAATCGCGACAAAACATAATAAGTCCGTCGCCCAGGTCGTGTTGCGTTGGCTTGTTCAGCGTGAAGTCGTTGTCATTCCAAAATCGGTGAAAAAAGAGCGGATCATCGAAAACTTCGACATTTTCGATTTTGAGTTAAGCGCGGACGATATTGAACAAATCGCGGCCCTCGATACGCGGGAAAGTCTTTTCTTATCGTACCGCGATCCGGAAGTCGCCAAGATGATGGGCAACTGGAGAGTGGATCTGTAAACCATGATCGAATCCTAAACTTATCACGTGTTTTTCCTTATCTAGTGAAAAAGGACAGGTCGGTCTGAGTTGACCCCTGTCCTTATTTACTTAAAGCCCGCCCTGTTAAAGCCTCGCGAACGTGATGTAATCGACTTGGACCGGCTCTGCCGATTCGCTTCGAAGTGCCCGGTTGATCTGTCCCCGGTGATATTGCCCATGCAGGATAACCTGCGACAGGATGTCCCGGACGGATGATCGGAACGGCAACCCGCTCTGGTTCGCATAGTCGATCATCTCATCCAACTCGGATTCCTCGAGCCCTTCGATATAGACGCGATATTGCGCGGCATTTTCTTCGAACATCGTCCGGATTGCCGTCAGGTCTTCCGTTTCCTCCCAGAGCGAATATGAAGCGCTGCCCTTGCCCTGCAATCGGGATAACCAAACTCGTTCCGCGACCGCGACGTGCCTAACCAGCTTCAGAAGGTCTTTGTTCTTCGTCCCACTCTCTTCGAGCGCGTCCAGGATGCGTCCGTCCGCCCAGTACAGATGGTCCATCATACACTTGATCGTCTTCATTTCGGCTTCCCCCTCTTCGTTTCATCAACTGGAACCTGCTGGGACCCATTCGTTTAATGGATTCTCGGTTGAAGCATGACCTGAGTGGCTTCCGCCATTCATCATTCGGCAATCATACTGTTCTCCCATTTTCAATTCAAAATAGCTGTGATTGTTAGAAGTTGGAGGTGTCTCAGTCACATCCCAATCCATACTAAAAGTCACTACACTAGCATTACTATACTGCCTTATTGAGTTTACAGTATAAAAGCAGTTCCCTTCTTCGACTGATTTTAGCAGGGGGATATGTTTTCTAAAATCCGACGGTTCAACCATGGGCTTAAAATGCTCTTCACTGCTAAAAGTTCCAAAAACGGCTTTCAGAAAGTCCTCGTAAAGTTCAAACGTTTCAGCCCATTTAGAGATATATTCAAAGGGCGGGAAACCAGGATTGTTGTTGGATAGCTGCTTACGGAGTTTCAATAATTCACAAATTTGTTCATCAATATTATAAATTCGCTCGTCATAATGCTCCACTGGGCGTTCAAAAGGCATCCGTTTCAACATGGATCTCCCCTTTACATGGGTTCAATTACAGGAAAAACGACCAGCCCGCGTCTGGTTATAGGTGTTCCGTTAGCGCAACGCTAAATGGGATTAAATCAAAAGTAAAACTACACAAGAAAAGATACAGCTTAATACGGCAATGAAACTATGAAGACAACTACATGAGATTTTTTCCAGTAGAATTCTTTGTTTCTTTTGAATGAAGTACGAGTAAATGAACACAGTAATCACAAGGGGCAAATATAAATAGAGATCCGGCCCATCACTACTCGGCAAGACTTTATTAATATATCCACCTATAGTTTCGTCAATTAACATACATCCGTATATAACTCCGATTATCCCTGAAACAAAAAACTGAGCTGCTACCTGAACTAGATTGTTCTTTAAGAAAAGAGGAACCAGTTTCCGGTAGAGGTCATTGATCATAATATATTTGGATCCTCCCCCATTTTTTAAGATTGCCCTTCTATATTTTACCACATGGTTCCGATTCGCGCAGATCGCTTCATTTTAGCAATTCCACGTGATAACGCCACACGTCGAAACGATCCTGCCCGTTAACGTTAAATGAACAAAGCAGCCGATCACAATGATCGGCTGCTACTTGCTCTTACTGTGCTATTTTTCCCGTTAGCATAATGACCTTGCTGATTAAACGATTGGCCATTCTAGCATTTTGCTACGTTTTATTTGCTAATCATGCACTTTTATCAATGTGACACCTTGTGCTGATCATTATGATAGGCATCTTCATTAAAGTAATGTTCAAACTGCTTTTCCATTTTATTCGCTACCAATTGGGTGTGGCGTGAATGCACAATGGCTCTAATGACAAAATAAAGGGAGACTATTGTAATCATGAAATAAATGATTTCCATCGAAAAACTCCTCTCTGGAAGGTTTACCATTCAACCTGATCAAAACGCATATCTTTATAGTAGAACTCTTTATCATGATCCGTAATCTCCCGAAGAACTCTGCATGGATTTCCAACAGCGATTACATTCGCAGGAATATCCTTGGTTACCACGCTGCCGGCACCAATTACACTCCCTTTGCCAATGGTGACTCCTGGTACAATAATCGCTCCGCTTCCGATCCACACCCCATCCTCGATGACCACGGGTAATGCAAACATCCCGCCCTCTTTGCGCTTTTCTGGATGTACAGGATGATTCGTTACAGCAATCGTAACATTCGGGCCAAACATGACATCGTTACCGATGGTAACTTTATAGTCGTCAACCACGGTGAGATTGAAATTGATATATACATTATTTCCTACGGTTGTATTTGAACCGTACGACATGCGAATGGGCGGCTCCAACCATACATGTTCTCCAATGCTTCCAAAAAGTTGTTTCATTAACGTTTTGCGTTTTTCAACATCATCCGGATGCAAATGGTTAATTTCATAGCATAACGCCTTACCACGCTGGCGTGCTTTGGCCAACGCTTCAGCCTCTTTCGGATAATTGGCATCATCATCGGTGAATAATTGTTTGCAAGCCATTCGTTCCTGGATATTCATTCGAAATTTCTCCTTTGTATATAAATTTAGATTCAATTGCATAAGTCTTGGTTATGATCAGGTTTTTGCAAAGTTTCTGGTAAGATTGTTCAGCCACTTAAACTGTCGGTATCGTATAAAAGCAATGGGTAATTTAATCACCTCGTCTAAGCTGATGACGATATACAAAAGGATCGGTGGTACATGCCAAACAAAAGCACATAGGTAACTAAGCGGCAGAATAATGAACCACATAACAACCGTGTCACACCATAATCCAAATTTAGAATCCCCACCAGCTGTGAATATGCCCGCGATCGTTGTGGAGTTTATCGATTTGGCTATACAATAATAAGCCCCAATGTACAGCATGCCATCTAGGTAACTTTGAGCCGTTGGATTCAAATTGACGATGGAATATATCAATGGTTTAATGAACAGAATCGTGCAGCCTGCAATGACTCCAAATATCAAAGCATAAAAACACATTTTGTTGCCCGCATGCTTTGCTTTCTCGATTTCACCCTGCCCCAAATACTTTCCAACAAGTACAGAACCCCCAGTAGCAATGCCTCCACAGAGTACAACGGCTAGATTTTTAACTACAGACGCTATGGAATTTGCAGCTACCATATCGGAGTTCACATGGCCAATAATGGCAGCAGTCGCGGTAAGAGCTCCTCCCCAAACGATATAATTCCCCTGTACAGGCAGCGTATATTTCAAGAAATCTTTTAATAAATTCCGTTGAATGCCGTCATATATGGGCATCATACAAAAACGAATGGGGCCCTTGGTGATGGAGTGAAACATACAACATGCGAGTTCAACAACCCGTGCCAAAACCGTGGCAAGAGCTACGGCTGAAATGGCCAGTTCGGGCCTGGACGGGAACAAAACAAAAAGGCAAATGGCATTCAACAAAATGTTTAAAATCAAACATAAGGAACTAATCCATGCACTAAGTTTTGCATTTTCCATACTTCTAATCACACTGAGATACATCTGGGATATTCCCATCACAAGATAAGAAAAGGAATTCATTTTCAAAAATCTTGAGCCGTATTGAATCAGTTCTGCATCATTGGTGAATAAACGCAAAAGTGTATCCGGAAAAAAGAAGGAAGATAAACCAAACAAAATAGAGACACAAAGGGAGAACATGCAAGCGATGTTAAAAATGCGCTGTATGGTTGAAGTATCCTTCTTCCCCCAGTATTGCGCAGTGAGGATACTTGCCCCCGCTGATATCCCCATGTAAAACAAGGTTAATGCAAAGGTAATTTGCCCTGCGAGTGATACCGCTGACATTGCAGATTGGCTAATCATACCCAGCATAAGTACATCAACGGATATGACGGTTGCCGATATTAAATTTTGTAATGCAATGGGAATGACAAGCGTCATTAACTCCCGATCAAAATCACGATGGCCAGTTCCTTTGAGTCGTATGCGGTTTACCACCTATATCCTGTCCTCTCCGCTGATCTTCACAATATAAGGATAGGATATTATCATTGTTGTTTCCATTAACATTGGCTATAATTTTATAAAAATCGTATATTTCTAAAGGATGGTCTCTTTGATGACAAATTTAGAGGTGTTTTCTGATTTATCGGAACGTTTGAATTATAATCTTCCTGATTTACCGCTCTATGTCCGAAAGGGAAGCCTGCATCAATTTAACAATTATGCTGCAGTCGCGCATTGGCATTTGGACATCGAGTTTATCTACGTATTGCAAGGATCGATGGATTTCTCTGTCAACGGAAAGATCACTCGATTGCATCAAGGGGATGGGCTTTTTGTGAATAGCCAGCGTTTGCATTTCGGTTATTCTCTTGCAGACCATAACGATTGTTTATTCCTTGTCGTCGTCGTTCATCCCTCGATCCTTGGCGAGAAGACTTCATTTATTCAAACATACTGGGGGGAAAAGTTTAGTTTAACGATGGCTGATTTTGTTGTGCTTACCGATCAGGTTGATTGGCAGCAAAGCATATTACGGTCCATTCAAGAAATCTATCAGGAAATGCACAAGGACCATGCTCCTCCCAATCCACTTCGTCTGGCATCACAAGCTTTATCTTTGTGTGCAGCAATAGGGGACCATTTGCAGCCCATTTCTGGGCAACCTGGAGTATTGACGCATGTCCAAGAAATGACTCGTTTCATTCATCAAAATTATGATCAAAAAATAACTCTCGAGGACATCGCCTCCGCAGGAGCTGTTTGCCGAAGCCGCTGCTGCACATTATTTAACAAGTATGTGGGCCAGACGCCGGGCAACTATGTCACTCAATATCGCCTTCAAAAAAGCTGCGAAATGTTAAAAGAAACCCGAAGATCCATAAGTGAAATTGCACTTGCCTGCGGTTTTCAAAGTGCTAGTTATTTTTCGTCCATTTTCCGTAAACAGATGGGCATGGTTCCGCAAAACTATCGAAAACAAGTTGCGAATATCGACTTAACGTGAATCAAGGTAATAGGGGGCACCCTTGAAGATGTTATTTCTTTAGCTAAAACAAAAAAAGACGGGACAATTATGGCCCCGTCAAGTCAATGCAATACCAATGGATAAGAAAGGATCACTGCAAGTCCAGTAATTTTTGAACCGTGAGAAGAACACCGTTTTCTTCGTTTGACTTCGTAATGAAGCTCGCTGCCTTTTTCGTATTTTCACAAGCATTACTCACTGCAAAACTGTATTTTGCGATGGCCATAAGCTCCACGTCATTCTCTCCATCACCAAATGACATGGTTTCCTCGTAGGTGACGCCCAACATTTCTTGCAGTTTCTTCACTGTCTCACCTTTATGCGTATGCAATGCCGTAATATCCAGCCATCTGGCTTCCGAATCAACGATGTAAATTTGTCCACCCAACGTATTCTCCACATGCGCTCTTAATGCTGTACTTCGCCCCTCCGTATCGAAGACCGTAATTTTGATAAAACGGGTATCTATGTTTGCAAAGGAATCTGTTTTCACTACACGTTCATAAGAGCCTTTAACCACTTTGTACATATCTTCTGAAATGGAAGAATGAACGTAAGCAGCGTCGCTTGCACAGACGATCAGGGTCATGTTGTTGTCAAAGTCTTGAATTCGATCAATCGCCTGTAGGGCGAGATCCCGATCAATACTAAATTCTTTAACCACTTGGCCATCTTTTTTAATTCGAGCAGCACTGTCACCCAGGATCCAAACGCCTTTGCCATGCTCGTCAAACAATTTCTCAACACGTTCACATTGTTTGCCGGTACATGCGACAAATGTGACTCCTTTTTGCTGCATCTCTGCATAAACTGTTTTGAAAAGCTCGACATCGTACAGACCTTCATTGTTCAGAAATGTTCCGTCTAAATCCGTGACTACAAGTTTAATCATTGTATTCGCCTCCTGTGAAATTTCATAAAATACTTTTTCAGACACTTTATAATAGTAATTTAAAAAGTATCTAAAAAAATCATAACGACTTGGTAACATGCTTATCTATGTTCTACTCGCTACAAAACAAGATTAAAATATGTAACTGGTTTCATGTCAATAAATGAATTGCAGAAATGTTTTCCTTTATCCATGAACGCAACTGATCGGCATCGAAAGCGCGTTCATCTGGATCGGACGGAGAACCTTTATCCCCCAAATACAACAAAATGGCATTCGTACCCTTCGGGCTGATGTGAAAATGATGCTGTCACCGTTCTCATTCAATTCCTTTTTCCTTTCATGTTCGAATTGCTGTCGTTTCCCGCTAGTTTAATAGCTTGGTAAGAAAAATTCCAATGGTTGTGTATCAAGTAATAGACATTCAGCATCTTGATAGCCTAGCTTTCTATAGAAATGTTGAGCGCCTTCATCAGCCTGGGTGGATGTCATGACCACGTTGAAGCCCTTTTGTTCCATTTGCTCCTCCCAGAAGAGAACAACTTTACTCCCTGCACCTTTGACCCGAAACGGTTCTTCGATCCAAATCATGTTCATAACGGTATGTTGTCCCAAAAATAACCATACTTCATTCATCCGATGTTACTTCCATCCAGGTTTCTTATGATATTGGATTTATTGAATTATTGTTTCCCGTTAGCGTAACAAAATCCCACTCCATGGTCGAGTGGGATTTTGAATAGAACTTCTCTTTTGTGGAAATATCATTCCGCTAAATCAAGGGAGAGTAGTATTTCTAGCATACTTCATTCCAACTCTAAAATTGATTCGCCACTAATTATCGTACCATTATTCTTACCCTCACAGATTTCTTTCATCGAACCTGGTTTATTGAAGTTAAACACATGCATTGGCAAATTGTAGTCTCTTGCCAAAATGAAAGCTGATTGGTCCATTACCTTTAAGTTGTGTTCTAAAACGTCGTTGTAATGGAGCGAACGAAATTTCTTTGCATTTTTATCAAATTTAGGGTCTGCATTAAGAACACCATCAACACCTTGCTTTGCAACTAATAAAGCGTCACAATTAACCTCGATGGCTCTTTGTACTGAAGGATAGTCTGTTGTAACGTAAGGTTGACCGTTCCCTCCTGCAAAAATTACAATATAGCCTTTTTCTAGATGGTGAATTGCTTTTAGACGGATGTATGGTTCTGCAACTGAAGTAATAGGAATAGCGGTCATTACCCGTACTTCCTTTTTGGTCTTGGCTTTAAGAACTCCACGAAGCATTAAACTATTTACTACAGTCGCAAGTGTTCCAATGTTGTCAGCTTCTGCCCTTTCTATCCCCCAGCTTTCCGCCATATTACCTCGAAAAATATTACCCCCACCAATAACTAATGATACTTCAACTCCTAAGTTTACTATTGACATAATTTCATCAGCGATATGGTCCAATCTTTCCGGCTCAAAACCAAATTCAGAATTTCCGGCGACTGCTCCGCCACTTAGCTTAACGAGAACTCTTTTATACCTTGACAATTATTACACCCCCATAAAATAAAAACACTAAAGCAATAAATGCTCTAGTGTCCTAATGGAATGGAAATATGAAATTACACAAGCCGACTGAATATAAGTCTTACGCTTCCACCTCATACCCCCACCCCTTCCATGTTTTTCCGTTAAGTAATTTTACATTACGTGAGGCTTAATTGCAATTACCGTCAATATTAAATCTGTAAGCAATTTCAATAAGTTATAGAATGATTTACGATGATCCGTATCAAAGAGCTACCTTGCCACTATACTGCCCGTTAACTTAATAAACTTCCTCTGTCACTGGGAACCAAGTAATTATTACAACATTACAACTACTCTTACTTAGTGAACACTCCTTCAAAGCTCATACATAACTTGAAGCTGGATTTTACGTTAGGTGAAGCATTCTGGACTGAGAGTCAAATCGATCAGATTCATGGAAAAATCGCAATATTCACTTTTGTTGTCTGGGACATTCTCCACGCTATCGTAGGGATCGGCGCAGCGATCATATTGCTGTTTATTGGCCCCTTGATTGGTCTATTGTTTCACCCAATCCATAGTTTCATTAATTTCCTGCCGACAGTGTGGCAACTTGCGGTTACCACCTGGCATGGGGTAAGCAACTTGATTAACTTGTTCAAATAACAAAGCGTTTACAGATGCCACCATCCCCAATCTATAGCTAACCAACAGCACAGCAACCTTCAACGGTTGCTATCTTGCTATCTTTGCTTTTGGCTCTAGGGTCTTGCTGTACGTTTTGTCTTATTCATGACCTTCATTCATTTTCAAGTCATTTTTTAGTCGCTCCAGCTGCAAAAGATGATGTCTGTAGTGCATTTCGATTAACATAAACCACTCTTTAGCGTTTAATTCACCGAGTCTCGGGTGAGGAACTTTCTTATGATCGGGAGCTTGGTACAGATCAGGTTCCTTACTTTTCATACGCTCCATTACACGGTTAAGACCATCAGTCAGCTGCTCTTTATTCTGCGGCTGCTGTGGGGTGTATTGCGGCGAAGCAGGTACCCGTATCCGAACTTGCGGGAAGCTCCCTAGTTTGAATACCGCCTTCCCCTCCTCCGTTTTCTCTCCAACGGTACTCCATGAAAAATCATGATCTGCTAAACATTGGTCAACATTCTTCAAATGCATAAATAGCGCGGATTGAATCAAATGCATGTACATTTGCCCGACGGACCATTCCTCCTCACACCTTTTATGGAGCAATTGCTCCATATCGAGGTTATTTAACTCGCTTAAATACTGACCGATCGTCTCTTCAAGCGATTGCAATACTTTCTCTGTTTCTCTCATTTTTCGAACAACTCCTCTTCTTGTTTTGCTATACCTTCATCATAAAAAAACGCTGCTGACAACAGTGTGTCAGTAGCGTTTTGTCATTTTTTTGCCCCTTCTTGATCCCGATCACATAGTATGAGACTACTGCTTTTAATAGCTAATTCGAGATTAACATCATCAACCCGCTCCCCGCCCAAAGTAAGTACCCGGCTTGAATAATTATATATAATACTTTTTCCATAAGCGTTAGTTTTCTTTGTCTTTTAACCTTTCGTAATTGCAGATAAGAAATGAAGGAACCAATGAGTAATAGAATCACTGCCACTTGATTAAGCGTATCTAATACCGTTATGATATTTCATTCCCTTCACAGTTATAAAATGAGTTAAAACCAAGAGTAATCACCCTCCGTTGCCAATCCACCTGTATTTAATAGCAGTGCCCATAATGATAAAAGACTTTTCATGGCTTATCCCCTTCATATTTGGCTGCTGCAATTAGAACGGAATGGGTTACATAGATCGTTACGCTAATTTGAATTTCAATTCCAATTTTGACTTGAGGCAGATTTGCGCTTCCCCATACCTCGTTAAGCTTGTTCCATTTCAAGGTTCCTTTCATCAGACTTCACCGATGGTTCTGCCTGAGAAACTTTGTCCCGGAAAGCCCGGCGACTTAGCAAGCCTACCAAAAGCGCTAGCATGGTCAGGCCGGCCGCGAACAGGTAGAGATTCACGATCCCGATATATTCGGCAAGCCCAGCCATGCCCAGCAGCGAAATGCAAAATACGAGATGCATAAGTGAAGCTTGGGCAGATAACACCTTGGGCAGCAAAAGTTTGGCTACGCTGCGCTGAATTAAGGTGCGCCGGTTAATAACGGAAAGCTCCGCAAAAGGCCCCATCAACATAACCAAAATAAGTGCAACGTATGGCTCTGTATTGAGCGCGTAAAGTGCGGTTAGAACGCCATAACCGGCCATGCCGATCATCATCACCGCTAAATAGCGGTTGCCAATCGTTCTTGCCAGTGCCAGTACCAGCATTCCACCACCTATTGTCCCTGCAAAATAAGCGGCATTAATAAATCCCCACCATTCTTCGCCTTGTCCAAGTGCGACTTGAACGAACGCAAGGGTAAAGGCGCCAACCCAAATCGAACCGCCAAGCATGTCGATCATGTCCATAAACGTAAGCACCCGCAGGCGAGGCGTATTCCATATCATCTTCCAGCCTTCGGTCAGCGTATGCCATCTGGATGGGCCAAGTGCCGGTATTTCGTCAGAGGACGCGTTCAATTCCTTATCTCCAGATCCCGATTTCGTTGGTTCTTTGACGCCCAGCGTAAAAGCCGCGGCAAGACCATAGATAACAGCCGTCAGCAACAACGTGGGGCTGGCACCCAGAAATGCAACGACGATGCCGCTTAATCCCCAGCCTGCGAATTGCACGACCTGATCGCTGACGCTAATCAGCCCGTTGGCTTTAAGCAAACCTTGCTCACGCGTTACTAAACGTGGTATAAGTGCATTTCGGGCCGGGGTTGTCCATCCGTCGAGAAAAGACATCACGAATACGAGTGAAAATACCAAAACAAGCGATGAAGCCTCTCCCTGAAGCTGTAAATAAACGGCCAGGCAAACGAACAGCAGGAATTGCCCCACTTGCGACAATAAAAGAAGGTTAGACAACTTGAAACGATGGATCAGCAAAGGCGCAATCAGGCTGCTCAACATCTGAGCCCCGCTGCGCATCAGCGGCATCAGCGCCGCCGATACGAGAGACTCGGTCCGATCAAGGACCAGCACCGTAAGGGCCATTATGTAAAGCACATCAGCTGCATTCGCCGCGGTTTGGGTCGTCCACAGGAAATAAAAAGGACGGGTCAGATTCGATGACTTCATGACAAATTTTTCTCCATTTCTTAAAAGTTACTTATTAAACAACATAAGAGTTATTCACAAAAAATATTCAATAAAAATAAGATTAATGTAATTAAAACAGTTTTACAACAAAAAACAGGAAAAACATAACATCTCGCTTATTTAAGATTCCTCATGTAAAAGGGAAACAGACTAACTAGCCGACTTTTTCTGGATTTAAAAAAGACTGGAGAAACGCTCGGGGAAAGGCCCGGCATTTTCCAGTCTTTGGTCTTGTATGGACGCTGATTTTGCTCCTCCGCGCTCATTTATAGTTGCGGACAGGAAATGTTTCCGTTTTACACCATCCGCTGTCTCATCGCCTCAAACAACAGAACCGTTGCCGCCATCGCGGCGTTCAGCGACTCGGCTTGCCCCTGCATCGGGATGGTGATCGCATCGTCGACCCGTCGGGCCGTGGCATCGGAAATACCTTTGCCCTCGTTGCCGATGACCAGCCAAACGGACTGCGTAAAATCATAACTGTAGCACGAGTGCTCTGCCTGCAGTGACGTGCTGACAAGTCGCACGCCCGCCGCTTTTGCCTCAGGCAGGATCGTCTCCAGATCGCCTTCCACGATCGGCAAATGGAACAAAGAGCCCATCGTAGATCGAATTGTTTTCGGATTATATACATCGGCAGAGCCGGCTCCCAGCACTACGCCTGCCGCTCCGGCGGCGTCGGCACTGCGAATGATCGTTCCTACATTGCCCGGATCCTGCACGCCATCCAGCACAACGACGAGTCCTTTCGCGTCTGACCACAGGTTTTGCAGCGGTTCGCTGCTTTTGCGCACCACGGCAAACACAGGCTGGGGCGTCATCGTATCCGTACATTTTGCAATGACCGCTGGGGAGACGCTAATCCACTCCACGTTCTGAAGCGGCGTTTCCAATCCGGCCAGTTCCTTCGGAATGCCGCGTTCCCCGTCGTAAGCGATGCATTCCAGATCCGCGCCTGCGCGCAATGCCTCCTGCACGAGATGAATGCCTTCAATCATATATTTATGCTGACGGGTACGATGCTTCTTCTCCAGCAATTGTGCCCATTCTTTCACGCGGTTATTTTGAGGTGATACGATATCCATGATTCCATCCTTCCCGTTCTCGGGTCATTTCTTTGGCTTATTTGGGATACGCCAGCTCCATTTTGGTCAAATGATCCTTGTGGCCCACGATAATGAGCACGTCCCCTTCTTCGATCCGATCCTCGGCATACGGCGAAATATTCATCGAGCTGCCTTGGCGAATCGCCATGACGTTACAGCCAAAGCGCGCTCGGATATTCAGTTCCAGCAAGTTTTTGCCGATCATCTGCTCCGAAGCCTTCATTTCGAGAATGCTGTAATCTTCGGACAACTCGATATAGTCCAAAATGTTGGGCGAAGTCAAATGATGCGCAACCCGCAGTCCCATATCCCTTTCCGGATAAATGACCTTGTCCGCTCCGATCTTTTGCAACACCTTGCCATGAAGCTCGTTCTGTGCTTTAACAATCAACACCGGAACGCCCATATCCTTCAAAATTAGCGTCGTCAGAATGCTCGCTTGAATGTCCTCGCCAATCGCAACCACCACGACGTCAAAATTACGAATGCCCAGCGCCCGCAGCGCTTCTTCGTCGGTGGAATCGGCCGATACCGCATGCGTTACGATATTCGACATCTCTTGAGTCCGTTGTTCGTCCGCATCGATGGCGAGTACGTCAAAGCCCATGCTGCTGAGCGCATTCGCCACACTGGACCCAAACCGTCCCATGCCGATGACGGCATATTGCTTTTTTGCCATAAGGGTCTAACCTCCCGCTCCGTGCTTCAACATCCTTCGTAGTATACCACAAAGACCGACAAACTTGAATGCGCTCACGGTCTGCAGGGTACAGTATAAGGGCAGCCGAATATACGAGGAGGGACTTGCGATGCCAATTACTTTAAGCCTGCGTGAAGCGATTGTTCATAAGGTTCATGACAAAAGCGATGCCCAGCTCCGCGAAATGATTGAAGGTTCTGTCGACGGCCCTGAAGCGGCCTTGCCCGGACTGGGTGCCATTTTCGAAATGATCTGGAAGAACACCGATCCTGCCAAACAGGATGAACTGATCCAGGTAGCACAACAGCATCTGCACACGATTCCCGTTAAGCCCCTGCGATAATGTCGGGAATGGCCGGGAATAGACTGTCACCCGTTATTACGTTGTTCTGTCTGCACACAGCATTTGCCTGATCGGTCCGAATTATGCTCCGCGGTTCTTAACTTGCGGCATTGTTCAGTAAAGCCGATCGGCTTACCGAATCACAAAAACAAGGTACAGCTCTTGATGAGCCGTACCTTGTTTCCTATGAAAGCCCAAGAACTGCACCATCAACTTTATCGACGGCCGAACTGAATTAAAAAAAGACCGAAACACCCTTCACAGGGGCTTCGGTCTTCCTTTTGTTGCTTTGCATAACACACGTAACTTGTTTTATTAAACGCTACTCCTAGAAAAACGAGGCTTATGGCGCCGTCTCCAGGAATTGGGCGGTTGGGTTTTTGTCCATGGCCGTTCTCATCGCATATTCATTTTCGAACAGGACCACGTAATTTCCTTTTTTGTCCTTCACCAACGCCGAATTGATGCGGAACTTGCTCGGGTCCAGATTCTCGTCAATGATCCAACGGGCGAACTGATACGGCATGCGCTGAAGCTGCACGTCCACGCCATACTCGCCTTTCATGCGGTATTCGAACACCTCGAATTGGAGCTGGCCGACTACGCCGAGCAGCGTTTCATCGAAGTTGACCGTCTGGAATACCTGGATGGTGCCTTCTTCGGTCAGCTGGTCGATCCCTTTTTGATATTGCTTATGCTTGAGCGCGTTCTTCACCGTAACTTTGGCGAAAATCTCAGGAGAGAACGTAGGCAGCTCGTCAAAGACGATTTCGCTGCCTTGACTCAGGGAATCCCCGATGCGGAAGATGCCTGGGTCGAACAAACCGATGATATCGCCGGCGTATGCCTCTTCCACGATATCCCGGTCCTGTGCCAAAAATTGCTGCGGCTGCGACAGCTTGATTTCTTTGCCGACACGAACATGCTTGACGCTCATGCCGCGTTGGAACTTACCGGATACGATGCGCAGGAACGCAATGCGGTCCCGGTGTGCAGGGTTCATGTTGGCCTGGATTTTGAATACGTATCCGCTGAATTTCTCGTTCGTTGGTTCAATTTCGCCAGCCGTGCTGCGGCGAGGCTCCGGTTTCGGCGCGAGCTGCAGGAAGTTCTCCAGGAACGTTTGCACGCCGAAGTTGTTGATGGCACTGCCGAAAAATACCGGCGTCAATTCGCCGCGCTGTACTTTTTCCATGTCGAACGGATCTCCCGCCACATCCAGCAGCTCCAGGTCCTGACAGAGTTGATCATGCAGGTACTCGCCCGCCATCTCGCGGATGACCGGATCTTCATATCCGTCCACTTTTTGCACCTTGATCGTCGAATGGTCGTCCCCTTGGAACAGCTCCACCTGATTTTTCATCCGATCGTACACGCCGCACAGATCACGTCCCGATCCGATCGGCCAGTTCATTGGCACGGAACGGATACCCAAGACGTTCTCCAGCTCTTCCATCAGATCGAACGGGCTTTGCCCCTCGCGGTCCAATTTGTTAATAAACGTAAAGATCGGAATGCCGCGTTTCGCGCAAACCTGGAACAGTTTGATGGTCTGTGCCTCGACCCCTTTGGCCACGTCGATCAGCATGACCGCGCTATCCGCCGCCGTCAGCGTGCGGTACGTATCCTCGGAAAAGTCTTGGTGACCCGGTGTATCCAAAATGTTGACGCGGTGTCCCAAGTAATCGAATTGCATCACGGAGGACGTTACCGAGATCCCCCGCTGTTTCTCGATTTCCATCCAGTCACTTGTCGCGTGTTTGCTGGCTTTCCGTGCTTTGACCGTTCCGGCGAGGCGAATCGCGCCCCCGAACAGCAACAGCTTCTCGGTTAGTGTCGTTTTACCCGCATCCGGGTGAGAAATGATGGCAAACGTCCGGCGTTTGTCCACTTCCTGTTGTAAAATCTGATCTTCAGCTTTGCTCATTCCCTCTATTCCTTTCGTCCGTTCATTCTAAAGTTCAGTCTCCGGCAGTCGCCGGAAGGTTATTCATCGATATGCAGTCCGGCATTTGCCGGTTGATGTGATCCGCTGGCGTTCAAACCTATGCTTGAACCATTTTACGCATTTACAACGGAGTTCATCCTCCCTGACCTGTTGTATTATTGCATGCCGTTACTTAATATGTGTATTCAACTTTCCTATTGTACCATAATCCCGGCCGAAAATAACCGATTCCATGCCGCAGAGTTCATCCTTTTTCGCAAAAAAAGAGCACCCGCGGCCCGGTTAAGGCTTAAGGGTACTCAATCCTGCTTTTGAGCATACACTTCGTATTAGAAAATCAATGCATCCAGGGCATATTGACCGCCGCCTGTAAGTGCCAATGCAACCCCGACGGCCAGAATGGCCAGGTTGTATTCGTATCCGTTTTGCGTAGACCAGTAACCGTTCGCTCCATGCACTTTGACAATGGCAATGACCATCGTGAGCGCAATCAGAACGCCGCCAACCGGAGTGAGCAATCCCAGGGCCAGCAACAATCCGCCGCCAAATTCCGCAAGTCCTGCTAGCAAGGCAACCACCGCACCCGGTTTCATGCCCATCGATTCAAACCAACCGCCTGTGCCTTTAATGCCGTAACCCCCGAACCAACCAAACAGCTTTTGCGCGCCATGCGCCATAAACGATAGTCCAATCACCAAACGAAGCAACAACAATCCTACATCCAACATGCTTTTCTCCTCCTATCAAATATATGCAAAATAGTATTCTTAGAATAAAGATATTATGCTAAAATATTTCCTTCATGAATGATTCTGCTCTGTATCCCCTTCTGTCGCGCCTTTTTCATCTCATGAATCTTTGGGTGATCCCCGCATCGTGCCGACATCACTTTTTCTTTTGCGTAATCTCTTTATGTCCTGGAATGAGTATATGTTATCTACTTACTTTTTGTCAATAACTTATTTTAGTAATGTTATTACCATTATTATCATCATCGCGAAAAAAGCCCGAAAAACGCATAATGATGCGCTTTCCCGAGCTTCGCATATCCCCTGTCCATACGTTCAACCAAATAGGTTGAGCCGTATTTCATCTATTTTTCACCTGATTAATGATTGAATTGCCACACCACTTCGTCTTCAGCCTGCCCGTTTACCGGCCACCAGTGGAATCCGTCTTGTTCCAGCAAAGCATTCGTTGCTTCCGGTCCCCAGGTTCCTGCCGGGTAGGTGTGCAGTTCCCCCATGTTGTTCGACCAAGCCGCAGCAATGCGATCAACGAAGGACCAAGCCGTCGCAACCTCGTCCCAACGCGTGAAATACGTGGAGTCCCCTTCCGCCGCATCGTGCAGCAAACGTTCGTATGCCTCCGGCGAATTGATGCCGATCATGCAGCTCTGGCAGAAATCCATGGCTAAAGGTTGGATTTCCGAATCCGAGCCCGGTTTTTTGGCATTGATTTTGATATAGATGCCTTCCATCGGATTCACGCGAATCACGAGCAGGTTCGGCTCCAATTTGTACTTTTGACCCAGGTACACGTTGCTCGGCATCGATTTGAACTCCACGACGATTTCGGTCGTTTTGACCGGCAGCCGTTTCCCCGTCCGGATATAAAAAGGAACTCCTGCCCAGCGGAAATTGTCCACGAAGACCCTTGCTGCAAAATACGTCTCGGTCGTGGACTGCGCATCCACTTTGTCCTCTTCGCGGTAACCCGGCAGAGGTTCGCCGCGGAACGTTCCTGCCCCGTACTGGGCCCGAACCACATTCCGGCGCACGTCTTCATCCGAGGAAAACGGGCGCAGCGAGCGAAGCACCTTTACCTTCTCGTCCCGAATATCCTCGGGATACAAACGGCTGGGCGGCTCCATCGCAATCATGGCCAACATTTGCAGCATATGATTTTGCCCCATGTCCCGCAGTGCACCCGAGTGGTCGTAATATCCGCCGCGCTCTTCCACGCCGACCGTTTCCCCGAGCGTAATCTGTACATTGGCAATATGCTTGTTGTTCCAGAGCGGCTCAAAAAAGGCATTGCCAAACCGGATTACTTCGATGTTCTGCACCATTTCCTTGCCAAGGTAATGGTCGATCCGGTAAATCTCTTCTTCTTTGAACACTTCTCGAATCTGCTCGTTCAACTTCTCCGCCGAGGGCAGATCATAGCCGAACGGTTTCTCGATGACCAGCCGATTCCATCCGCTGCCGTCCAGCATGCCTCCATCACGGAGACTGTAAGAAACGCTGCCGAACAGCTCCGGCGCAAGAGCCAAATAGAACAAACGATTGCCCGGAATGTTGAATTGTTCTTCCAGCCGTGCAGTCTGGACGTTTAACTCCCTGAAACCATCCACATCATTGATATCCAACGAGGTATACTCGAAATGCTCGGTAAACCGATTCCACTTCTCTGTTTCCTCCACAGGGTAACGACAAAATTCCTGGATCGATTCGAGAAGATCTTCTCTGAATTCCTCGGGAGACCGTGGGCGGCGCGCAACGCCAATAACGGCGAAATCCTCGCCTAACTTCCCTTCCCGATAAAGACTATAGATTGCTGGAAACAGTTTCCGGCGCGCCAAGTCTCCGGTCGCCCCAAAAATGAGAAATATTGCGCCTGGCGTCTGAACTTCGTGCTGCATTTGTTTTTCGACCATGAGCTCCTCTTCCTCCCGCAAAAACGATTCGTATCGCTTCTTTGATTAAGTCGTAGAAGTTACCAGTTTTAGTCAAAACATATGTCATCGCCTGCAGAGTTGATGACATTTTAGCATAAAGCATGAATACTTGCATTAATTTTCCTGTCGCTTTCTATCAATATTCAATCGTTATCACCGGGAACCCTACCGTAATTCGATTCTCTTCCCGATTTTGGTCCGTGTGTACGGCCAGCTGCATGTTCAGTTCGCGAGAGGCGCTCGCGATGGAAAGCGGCAGCCCGGGTACTTCGTAAGATACGGCCACCGTGCCGTTGTCCGTATATCGCTCCGCCTCGTGAACATCAAGCCGGGAAGCCATCGCTCGTTCGGCCTGCTCCAGTTGTTCCCCTGCATTTGTCAGCGAGGCAGCTTCTGCAGGTGTACTGCCCTGCATGGCAAAATTCCACGCCGCCTGGAGCCCTGCTTCGTTCAGCAGCCGCCCGACCTCCTCATGCAGCGAGAGGAATGCGTTCATGTCCGATTTCTCATCGGCCGTTAACTGCACGATGAGATAATACTCGCCTTCGTCAACGACGGCTGCGTTTACAAGGACCCCCGCCTGCAGCTCTCCCCCTTGCCGTTCGCTGCGGTATACCTCATGTCCCGTTTGAATGGTTTGTTCGGGTTCAGGCAGCCCAAGCTGCCGGGACAATACGGATGCGGCTGTCTGCGCATTTCCCTTTCCCTGACCCTGCCATTTAACGATCATGCGATCCGCTTTATCCATGGCCAAATGGCCGGTATGTATAAGTGCTTCAAGCTGTGTTCTTTCGGATTCAGACTTAAGCGGCTGTTTGTCCGCGTACACCCGACTCACTCCGACCAAAACGATAACCAATGCAAGCATCATGCCCGCTTTCATCCAATGTGCCTTCATGTTCAGCCCGCCTTTTCTATAATCTATCAATCTATCAACAGCATGCCCCGGATGATCCGGCTGTAAACACAGCAACACAAAAAAGCCCAACCTGCCATAAAGAGGATGGCAAATTGGGCTTCCGACCGAGTCAGGAAGGTATACCTGATGATCAGTTATTGCATTTTCTGCAATTAGTGCAGTTTTCGGGTTATCCGTTCATTCGATATGTTCGGCCCTGCTCAAGGCATAGCTCGCTTTTATTCGGCAAGGCCGTTTTTATATGCATAAATCGCTGCTTGCGTGCGATCATCCACGCCGAGTTTGGCCAAAATGTTGGTCACGTGGAATTTGACCGTTTTGATGCCGATCACGAGGTCGTCCGCGATGTCCTGATTCGACTTCCCTTGCGCCAACAGCCTCAGCACGTCCATCTCCCGATCCGTAAGCTCTTCATGGGCAGGCGCGGTCGCCTGCGGTTGACGGAAACGGTTCATCATTTTGGAGGCCACCTGGGACTCCAATACAGACTGGCCGCGAGCGGCAGCACGAATGGCATCGGCAACTTCGTTGGCCCTTGACGTTTTCAGCAAATAACTGAACGCGCCCGCCTCAATGACCGGATACATCTTCTCGTCATCCAAATAACTGGTAAGCACAATGACCTTGCATTCCGGATACATTTTAAGCAGTTGTCGAGTTGCCTCGATGCCGTCCATGCCCTCCATCACGAGATCCATAAGCACCACGTCCGGTTTGTACTCCTGAGCCAGGCGAATGCCTTCTTCTCCGCTGCCGGCTTCGCCCACGACTTCAATGCCGTCCTCCGTATCCAGCACCGCGGCCAGACCGATGCGCACCATTTCATGATCGTCCACGAGCAGTACCTTGATCGACGTTTCGTTATCCGATTCCATCTCGATTTCCGTTTCCGTTGCCATGTTCTTCCCCGCTTTCATCGTTCATCAAAGGTATCGTAATCTCAATTCTTGTTCCCTTCCCGGGAGCGGTGACAAATTGGATCGCTCCGCCGATTTCTGTAACGCGCTCACGCATGTTCGCGAGCCCATAGGAGGCCTGCTTCTGGTCATTCAACTCAAAGCCTTGCCCGTCATCGCGAATGAGCACCCGAATCGCATCCATTTTGCGCTGCAGCCGAATCTCCATTTTGTCCGCCTTCGCATGGCGCAACGTGTTGGACATGGCTTCCTGGATGATCCGGAACAAATGGTTCTCAATGCCCTTCACTAAGTGAATATTGTCATCCATTTCAAGCACGATTTCCATCGGCACTTTCGTTTTCAATTCCATCACCAGGTCGCGAAGTCCCTGCTCCAGCTGTTTGCCCTCCAAGTATACCGGCCTCAAGTGGAGCAATAATGCGCGCATCTCCGATTGCGCGACGGATGCCATCTCTTCGATGAGTGCCACTTGTCTCTGTGCCCGATCAAAATCTTGGCCCATTTTGCGCCCGACTGCCGTCGCCGTCATGGAAATGGCGAACAACTGCTGTGATACGGCATCATGCAGTTCACGAGCCAAGCGCTGTCGTTCCTCCACGATCGCCGTAATGCGCGCCTGTTCCGCAAGCTGTGCATTGTTGGTGGACAAACGCTGCAATGAAGTCACCTGTTCTTCCCACTTTTTGCCGATGCGTCCGAGTTGTTCACTCAGGCGGCCCACATCATCCGGGCCGAGATCGGGCACCGTACGGGAAAGCGATCCTTTCTCCCATTGAAGCAGCGTCTCCCGCAGCAGTTCAAGCCTTCGTTTGACGCGGTAGCTTTGGTAAAACCCGAATATTGCCCCGATGGCAACCAGGAGCAATAGCAGCGGCAGACCCGCTTGCAGCAAATGCCGCCAGCCTGCAAAAGGAGCCAAAAAACCATATGTATACAATACATACAAAATGACGGCCAGCACAACGAAAACAAGGAGGATCCCCTCACCCATGCTTCGGGTTACCATATCGGCATGTCGTTTCGTTTTCAACAGGGTCTCCTCCTCTTTGCATTTATTAACTTACTACGGTTTACTGATGAATAAGTCGCCAACAATATAGGAAATGACAAATTTTGCTTTATGTTCACTGGATTCATATCCAGGAGTTCTCCATACCAGTTTGTTCATCATTCCGCTGTCCTGCTCGCCCAGAAATTGAATGCGCCCG
The DNA here is from genome assembly GCF_037969725.1 of Paenibacillus sp. FSL W8-0426. Taxonomy (NCBI): domain Bacteria; kingdom Bacillati; phylum Bacillota; class Bacilli; order Caryophanales; family Paenibacillaceae; genus Paenibacillus; species Paenibacillus sp. FSL W8-0426. Next base: position 5,857,620 of record NZ_CP150203.1, read on the forward strand.
AACAAGACAGAGGCTTCGATTTCGACGCCGTAATCTTCAGGCAAGTTCAAACGTACATTTCCCATGACACCTTGGAGCAATACGACGGTTTGCTTTTCTTCCGGCAGGGAGAGGGACAGATCGGCATTCACTTCGCCGAGGACATGCCACAGGCTCATGCTGCGCAGCGTCCAAGGCGCACGATCCCAATAATAACGGGCCATAAAGTTTTGTTTGCGCATCACTTTTTGATGCAAATCCATCTTTTTGTTATTCGAATAAAAATAAGCGAGTGAACCAAGCACAATCAAAAACACGATCATTAAGTTGTCCAGCAATAGCAAGCCTGCGCCGATGCCCAGACAACGGTAACCTTTGCGCGTATCTCCTTTGCGGACTTGAAGCATCCCGATCGTTAACAGGATGAGTGCGGCAGCCGTCAGCACGTTAATATGGCGATTCAGCAGCATCACAACGCCGATGGCAATGATCACTACGGCAAGCCATTGCGCTTTTCTGTTCATATCTGCCACACCTCCTCTGTATGCTGGTGAACCCTTGTCGTTGGAAAAGCCATACCAGGCATCTTTCATCCCGTATGGCTTTACCTTTTACTCTACAAACCGTTCTCTATTCACGATTTATAGAATATCATATTGTTTGCTGACCGAACAGTTATTCTTTGGTTGTACCTGCATCATTTTTGGCGCCATTGCCCAATTTGTTTTTGAGCGCTTGCAGCTGCTGGTCGACTTTGAATTGTTTTTCAGCGTCCGCTGGGTTGGTGTACGTTGCGTTAGTCGCATGAGCATTGCGATACGGTGCACGCATTACGTCAGCCTCTGCTTCCATTTGCATGATTTTTTCTTCCATACGGTGGAACCCAAGCGATGCGCTTCCGCTCTCGATCGTATGCAGGCTGTTGATTTGCGACATTTGTTTTTTCGCTTTGGCCATTTGAGCACGGGATACAAGCTCATTGCGTTTGTTGCGCATTTTGTAAAACTCGTCTTTCATGTCATGCAGCTGTTGCAGCAGGTCTTTGGCTTGTGCTTCGGATTGTGCATGCAGCTCGCTGTACTCGGTGATCTTTTGATCGAAATAGATTTTTTCTTCCAGCAGCTTGCGTGCTACCTCTTCCTGACCGTTTGCCAAAGCCGCTTCGGCTTGAGATTCGCGTTGTACGGAAGTACGCTCAGCTTCATCCAGACGCTGCTTCATGCGGCGCTCGTTGGCCATTTGTTTTGCTACCGTTACTTCAGCCTCATGAATTTCGGCCTCCATATCGCGCAAATATTGGTTGAGCATTACGATTGGGTCTTCTACTTTATCCAAAAGATCATTCACCGACGCCTTTGTCATATCCTTAATCCGTTTAAATACTCCCATGTTATTTTTCTCCTTTCTCGTAACGAGATAATTTTTGGCGAAGCTCTTCGACTTCTTTTTGCAATGCTTTTTTCTCGATATCCTTCATCATGGAATCCAGTTCGCTTTCCTGCTGGTTTCCTGCGTAATTGCCGTCATAACGCGTTCCCTGATTAGGTCTGTTGTTATACCCTGGACCCGGTCCGAAACCGCCGGAACCCTGGTTGAACGGGCCTTGGTTGAATGGACCTTGGTTGAACGGCCCTCTTGGCGGATGTTGATCGTGACCCTGGAAACCTCGGCCGGGACCTGGCCCGGGGCCATATGGATCATATGGAGGGTAAGGTTCCTTCGGCACAACCAGTGCGGCGATGAAGTAGATCAGTAACGACGTGCCGCCCGTAACGAAGATGCTGATGACAAAGATGATACGCAGCAGCGTAGAATCCATGCCGATCGATTCGGAGATGCCGCCGATTAATCCGGTAAGCATCCGGTCACGCGTTGAGCGATATAGTTTGCTCATGTCGTGTTACTCCTTTCTGTCATTTGTATCCTCTTCCGAAATCAGGGCCGTATCCGTACGACTCACCGGGGTAAGTTTCCTTCGGTACCAACAGTGAAGCGATGAAATAGATCAGCAGCGACGTGCCGCCCGTGGCAAAAATACTGATGAAAAAGATGATGCGCAGCAGCGCGGAACTCACGCCGAGGTTTTCGGAAATGCCGCCGATTAGGCCTGTCAGCCTACGATTACGCGTCGACCGAAATAATCTGTTCATGCTTGGTTACTCCTTTCTGTCGGTATTCAGCTTCTGTCTCAGGCGCTCCAGCTCTTTATCGAGCTGGGAGGATGAGATTCCGCTTGAGGTGTCTCCCTGCCCCATTCTTCGCAAATCCCGAAGACTCTGGGTTTCATATTCAAGATCCGATACTTGATCATCCAAACGATTGAACATGCGAGGAACATTTTGGCCGTTATACTGGCTGCGCTGATTCATCCGCTGCTGCAGTTGAATCGTCTGCATCCGGGCGTAATAATATTGGCGCTTGCTGTATACGGTTTGATATTCAACCTTCAGTTGGTTGATTTGCTCATCCAGTTCCTGCAAAGCGGAGTTGCTTTGTTGGTACAGTTCGTTGTACTGCTCCATCTTTTCTTCGTAGATGATTTTTTCCTGCAAGGCTAGCTTGGCAAGGTGCTCTTCCCCGGCTTTCAAAGCCATCGAAGCTTGCTCCTCCCGTTTGTGTACCATGGCGGCGGCCTGATCGGCCTGTTGTTTCATTTGTCTTGTGTGTGAAGCATACTGGTGACGGAGCTTCTCGGCTTCGCCAATATCCTGGCGGGTCGAGACCAGAAACTGGTCGATCAATTTCACTGGATCCTGACTTTGCTCCAAATGCTCATTCAATGTTGCTACGGTAATGTCCCGCATTCGACGAAATACACTCATTATGCTCTGGCCCTCCTTTTCATAATCGTTAATGGCTTAGTACCGACGATATCCGCGTTTGTTGTTCAGCATGGAGATTCCGAAGATGATTAATCCGATAGCGATGATCGGACCGATCAACCAGGACAGTTTGACCATCAGCGAAAGAATACCGATGAGGAGAACGATCCATCCCAGAGCCACATTGCCTCGCTTCACGCCGTAGTATCCAAGTGCAATCATCAGAATCGGAATCAGATAACCTGTCAGATGTCCCAACAATGGAGTCAATTTTCCGAAGAGAAGCAGTACGCCGAGTGCGATAAAGACGATCGCCCAGCCATTTCCTTTGTTCCATCTCATGTTCTTGTTCACCGCCCTTTCAGTTCGTTTGTTTCTTGTTTAACCTTATGTCCTTATTCTAGGGGAATCCGACGTTTTTCAAAACAGACCGCGGACGGTTTTTCATCCTAGACTCTGGTCGGGGAAGGATTTGGACCTTCGGCTGTCCGTACGCTGGACCTCGATTCTCTGCATGGATCCCGGCCTGTTATGCTTCATAACCATGTCAAACGCGTCTTCATCCAAGATGAAATCAGTGCAACGAAGCACATGCAAGCACTGTGCACGTTTGCTGTCCCTCTTTTATGAGGTAATGAACGGCAATCCTTCTTTAACACATTACTTTTTTATCCAATTAAACAAAATGTTGTTGTTCTTTATGTAAGCGTTTACTAAAATAGAGTTGAAACCAACTTCATTCCAGAACGTCAGGAGTTGACTATGGGAGCACACAGTTATCTTCATCGGATGATCATTTTTGGCATGCTGTTAAGCACTCTCCCCATGCTGTTAACCGGAATTGCCGCTTTTTTCTATACAACGAACCAGAGCGAGCTGCATCAGCTTCAGACGAACAAACAGCTGCTGAATCAGATGCAGTCCAACGTAGAACATAAACTCGGTACTATAAGCTACATGCTGGATCAAGCAACACGTTGGCCAGCCACGCTGGAGCAGCTGTCAGCCCCACGCCTCGACGCGAAGACACCCAGCGCCGACCGGCTGCAGACCGAATTTCAAAATATGCGTTCCTGGGAGCCTTCCATGGATATCGCGCTCATTAACCAAACGCAGGACTGGCTGATCGATCATGCCGGAATGTATTTAAGCACAGAATTTCCGCTGGCTCTTCCCATGAAAGAAATGCTCTCGAAAACGTTAACGTCCGGTTGGCAGCTCATACCCTCGAGCGTGTTCAACAACCCGGAACACATCTCGGATAACGGTTGCATCTATCATATTGCCCTTGCCAGGCCAGTTCCGCACCTGAGTGCGCCGACCCATTCCGCTGTCATTGCAGGAATTCCTGCCTGCTCGTTGCAAAGCCCGGCCGATATGGAGCAAACCTCGGCTGCAGGCTTAATTATCGTCAACCGGGAACAACGCATTTTGGCCCATCCCAACCCCGCTTATATCGGCAAGCCGCTTGCGGGAATGGATATGCGGGAAGAAGAGTCTGGAAGCAACATGTCTGAACGGCTGCCTTCGGCATCATCCCATGCAGCGGGAGAAGCCAAAGTACGTCTGGGCGACTCGCGGTACTCTTTGTCCTACACCCAATCCTCATTAAGAGGCTGGACCTACATGCTTTTGACGCCAATGAACGTGCTGACCCAGGAATACACGCGCATCGCCGAGCATACCCTGCATGTCAGCCTGATCATGTTGTTGGTCTCTTTAGGGTTAACCTGGCTAGGCTCCAAACGAATGCATGTCCCGATTCGCAAACTGTTGGCCCATGTCGGCCTTCATTACCATCCATCCGTGCGTCAAGCGATGGCTAAGAAGCGTGCAAATGCTTTCCCCACTGAGTTCGAACAGATTCAGGCACGCTTTACGCAGATGGTGGATTCCAGCTCACGGCTTGAAAACCGCCTGAATCAGTACGTGCTTCAAACGCGTGTTTTTTTTGTCATGGACATGCTTCTTGGCAAATGCTCCCCTTCGGCTCTTCAAAGCGGCTTGATTGAGCATGGGTACGGTCACTATCTGGACCAGTGGCAACATGTTGCCGTTATTGTCATTCAGGCAGATCTTGTGCATCAATCCAAGTATACGGTGAGCGATCTCGATTTATTGTTGTTCGCCGTGCAAAATATGATGGAGGAAACGTTAGACGAACATCACCAGCTATACCCTGTAGTATTGGAACAAACTGTAGTCACCATATTGGGGGACGCTGAATCGGATCCGGTGAAATTTGCCGCACATCTGCATGCCATTACAGGACAATTGCAGCAGCAGGTCGAACAAGTGCTTCAACTCACAGTGAGCATCGGGTTCAGCCAACCTTGGACATCTCTCCTGCAAATACATCGTGCCTATTCCGAGGCCTTAAAAGCACTGCACCAGCGTTTGCGGCTGGGCACAGGCATTATCATTCAATATGAGCAGCCGATTCATAGCAGCAGCCCCGCATCTATCAGTTATCCTTCATCCTTGGAGTACGCTCTCGTTCAAGCGATTCAGGCCGGCGACGAAGGTGAAGCGGAAGTGCTGCTGTCCCAGATGCTCGAGCATGTTTTGGATCCGGAATGCCATTCTGAAGATTATCATCTTGCTCTGGCCCGACTGCTCACCCGTATTCTGCAGATGCTGCATGAGAGCGGGATTCGGCTTGATCCGACAACTTCCGGCTATGATTCATTGTACAAGGAACTATTTAACCTTCGATACGCCTCAGAAGTGGAGCATTGGTTCAGTCAGCGGATGATCAAACCCATCATTTTGCTTTTCAAGGAGAGACAAGTTACACAGTACCGTCATATTTCGGACAAAATGATTGCGATCATCCATCAGGAATATGATAGAGATCTCACGCTAGAGGAGTGTGCTGCCAGGCTTCACTATAATGCCAACTACTTAAGCAGTGTGTTCCGCAAGGAAACGGGATCGTCATTCAGCGAATATTTGGCCAAACATCGGTTCACCATCGCCAAAAGATGGTTGGAAGAAACGGATCTGACCGTAAAGGACATCTCTAACCGGCTTCAGTATAACAATCCGCAAAACTTCATCCGTTCCTTCCGCAAATGGGAGGGAATAACCCCGGGCCAATACCGGCTTCGGCAGCAGAACCTGCATGCCGAAAGACAGGTTTAATTTCTAATGAGCTGCCCAGGCCATGAAATACATTCGCTGTTCTATAGCTGCAATCCAGTTTTCTGAAGGATAATTTTTGAAAATTTTCGGGTTTCCTCTATCATATGAGCTTCAGCCCGTTCTAAAGACCTGTTTGAAGGCGCACTACAAGGGGGGTGGTCTGTTATTTATGGGGAGAATCCATTTCGTGAAAGGGTACAAGGTATACCTCGGAACCATGCATGCAAAAGGGGCAGCTTCCACTGCCCCTCTTGGTTTTTCTGATCATACTATTATATGAACAACCGCTCGTAACTTCATGCTTATTTCCGTACAGTTTTCATCTGAGGTTGATCGAGTTGAATCAATATTTTTCCGAATCGTCCTCCCCGCGTAAACGTGACGACGCCATCCGGAAATGTCTTTCTAATGTGCTCTTCAGCAAGTCGCAGAGTCTGTTCATCCGTTGGCAGCTTGTACGTTTTGAGCCATTCCGGCAGCTTATGCACGACATCCTCCAACGGCATCTCCAACGTAGTCGTTTCTTTGGTGATAATGCTCGTATAAGAATATCCCTTCAAATATAGAAGCTGTTGGATGTATGCCATATCTCCTGCTCTGAATGTCGATTTTACCCCCAACACCTCTTTCAACTCATCCATTAGGGTGTGCTCGCGTGGAGCCGCCATCGTGCTGATATACACATATTGCCTGGCGCAGAGGATGGCTTGTTCCACCGTCTCCCAGTCGGACATGGCTGGACACATGGAGGCAAACACCAAATCGAACTTCTTTTCCCAGCCTTTGTCCTGAATGGACAATTCCTCAAAACGTTCCGACACAATGTCGATCCTGGATCTTAATTCGGCAGGAATGGTTTCTTTCATCAAAGCGGTCAGAAAATGCGAAGGTTCAACAGCAGTAACCGTTGCTCCTTTTTCCGCGAATGGTATGCTGAACGCACCTGAGGCGGCGCCGACATCCAGTATCGTTAACCCCTTATATTCGACGCCCTGATTCTCAATCCAGCCCATAATGCGACCAGAACGTTGTTTGCCTTCTTCCGTGAACGACTGATGGTGGTATTCTCTGGCCCACCGTTCAAAGGCTTCCTCCGTATCGAACGGATAGCTCCCTTTCCTGGGAGGCATGGACGCCTTTCTCTTTCTCCAGGCTTCTTCCCAAAGAGATAGGTCAAATAATAATTGTGAATAATCGTGTTCTGTATGCAAATCCGGCACTGTACTCCCACCTAATCATTTCATTTTGTAAGCATATAGATAAACAAAAAAACAGCCCATTAGATGTAATCTCTACTGGACTGTTTTCTTAATACTGAATACCGGCGAGAGGACTCGAACCTCCACGGTTTCCCACTCGATTTTGAGTCGAGCGCGTCTGCCATTCCGCCACGCCGGCATATTTACTGGAGGCGCCACCCAGATTCGAACTGGGGATAAAGCTTTTGCAGAGCTGTGCCTTACCACTTGGCTATGGCGCCATATTCTATTGGAGCGGACGACGGGAATCGAACCCGCGACCCTCGCCTTGGCAAGGCGATGCTCTACCGCTGAGCCACGTCCGCAAATAATGGCTGGGGATATAGGATTTGAACCTATGCATGACGGAGTCAAAGTCCGTTGCCTTACCGCTTGGCTAATCCCCACTAGAGGGCGATCGAGGGGAATTGAACCCCCGAATGCCGGATCCACAAACCGGTGCGTTAACCACTTCGCCACGATCGCCATAATACATAATTAATAAAGAATTGGCAGGGGCAGCAGGAATTGAACCCACACTAACGGTTTTGGAGACCGCTGTTCTACCTTTAAACTATGCCCCTAAAAGCAATGGTGGAGGCTGATGGATTCGAACCACCGAACCCGTACGGGAGCAGATTTACAGTCTGATGCGTTTGGCCACTTCGCTAAGCCTCCACAATGGTGCCGGCGAGAGGACTTGAACCCCCAACCTACTGATTACAAGTCAGTTGCTCTACCAATTGAGCTACACCGGCATATTCGATTATTAGATTCAATGGTGGCTCGGGACGGAATCGAACCGCCGACACGAGGATTTTCAGTCCTCTGCTCTACCGACTGAGCTACCGAGCCATAATAAAGTTAATCTTGAAACGTTGCACTTTATCCAGGCGTCAGTGCCTTACAGCAGATTTAGTGAACAGCTTCCTCAATGTTTGAAAGAAAATGGCGGAACCGACGGGATTCGAACCCGCGATCTCCTGCGTGACAGGCAGGCATGTTAGGCCAACTACACCACGGTTCCAAGATCCCTTATTTAAAATAAGTTCAATTGCGGGGGCAGGATTTGAACCTGCGGCCTTCGGGTTATGAGCCCGACGAGCTACCGGGCTGCTCCACCCCGCGTCGTTAAAAAAGTATATGGTGGAGGCTGAGGGGTTCGAACCCCCGACCCTCTGCTTGTAAGGCAGATGCTCTCCCAGCTGAGCTAAGCCTCCGAACAAGACATTTATGATCATATCATATAATCAATGATAAAATCAAGTCTTTTGGATAAACATGACCCGTAGGGGATTCGAACCCCTGTTACCTCCGTGAAAGGGAGGTGTCTTAACCCCTTGACCAACGGGCCTTGCATTTAAAAATCAGAACGGAGAGAGAGGGATTCGAACCCTCGAGACGCTTTTGGCGCCTACACGATTTCCAATCGTGCTCCTTCGGCCAACTCGGACACCTCTCCATATGGCTCCCCGAACAGGACTCGAACCTGTGACAACTCGATTAACAGTCGAGTGCTCTACCAACTGAGCTATCAGGGAATATTGTTTTGTATTGAAAAACGATCCGCACATCAACTGATGTACCCGTTTTTCACTCAGAGATTGCTCTCTGAAAACTGGATTCGAAACGAAATCTGCGACTTAGAACCTGCATTTTTTGGATAAGCCCTCGACCGATTAGTACTGGTCAGCTCCATGCATTGCTGCACTTCCACCCCCAGCCTATCTACCTCGTCGTCTTCAAGGGGTCTTACATACTGGGAAATCTCATCTTGAGGGGGGCTTCACGCTTAGATGCTTTCAGCGCTTATCCCGTCCGTACATAGCTACCCAGCGGTGCTCCTGGCGGAACAACTGGTACACCAGCGGTACGTCCATCCCGGTCCTCTCGTACTAAGGACAGCTCCTCTCAAATTTCCTACGCCCACGACAGATAGGGACCGAACTGTCTCACGACGTTCTGAACCCAGCTCGCGTACCGCTTTAATGGGCGAACAGCCCAACCCTTGGGACCTACTTCAGCCCCAGGATGCGATGAGCCGACATCGAGGTGCCAAACCTCCCCGTCGATGTGGACTCTTGGGGGAGATAAGCCTGTTATCCCCAGGGTAGCTTTTATCCGTTGAGCGATGGCCCTTCCATGCGGTACCACCGGATCACTAAGCCCGACTTTCGTCCCTGCTCGACTTGTAGGTCTCGCAGTCAAGCTCCCTTATGCCTTTGCACTCTTCGAATGATTTCCAACCATTCTGAGGGAACCTTTGGGCGCCTCCGTTACTCTTTAGGAGGCGACCGCCCCAGTCAAACTGCCCACCTGACACTGTCCCCGTACCCGATCAGGGCACCAGGTTAGAACCTAGATACGATCAGGGTGGTATCCCAACGGTGCCTCCACACAAGCTGGCGCTCATGCTTCTCAGGCTCCCACCTATCCTGTACAGATCGTACCCAAATTCAATATCAAGCTGCAGTAAAGCTCCATGGGGTCTTTCCGTCTTGTCGCGGGTAACCTGCATCTTCACAGGTATTAAAATTTCACCGGATCTCTCGTTGAGACAGCGCCCAAGTCGTTACGCCATTCGTGCGGGTCAGAATTTACCTGACAAGGAATTTCGCTACCTTAGGACCGTTATAGTTACGGCCGCCGTTTACTGGGGCTTCGGTTCACAGCTTCGGGATTACTCCCTAACCGCTCCCCTTAACCTTCCAGCACCGGGCAGGCGTCAGCCCGTATACTTCGCCTTACGGCTTCGCACAGACCTGTGTTTTTGCTAAACAGTCGCTTGGGCCTTTTCACTGCGGCCCCCTCGTGCTATTCACACTACCGGGGCACCCCTTCTCCCGAAGTTACGGGGTCATTTTGCCGAGTTCCTTAACGAGAGTTCTTCCGCGCGCCTTAGAATTCTCTTCTCGCCTACCTGTGTCGGTTTGCGGTACGGGCACCTTCATCTGGCTAGAGGCTTTTCTTGGCAGTGTGAGATCATGACCTTCGCTACTGTAATTTTCACTCCCCATCACAGCTCAGCCTTGCGGTTAGCGGATTTGCCTACTAACCAGCCTCACTGCTTGGACAGGCATCCATCAGCCTGCGTCACTACCCTACTGCGTCCCCCCATCGCTCGTAACGATTTACGGTGGTACAGGAATTTCGACCTGTTGTCCTTCGACTACGCCTTTCGGCCTCGCCTTAGGTCCCGACTTACCCTGAGCGGACGAGCCTTCCTCAGGAACCCTTAGGCTTTCGGCGGATCAGATTCTCACTGATCTTTTCGTTACTCATACCGGCATTCTCACTTGTATGCTCTCCAGCGCTCCTTACGGTACACCTTCAACGTACATACAACGCTCCCCTACCCCTGATCATAAGATCAAGCCATAGCTTCGGTGGTGTGTTTAGCCCCGTTACATTTTCGGCGCAGAGTCACTCGACCAGTGAGCTATTACGCACTCTTTCAATGATGGCTGCTTCTAAGCCAACATCCTGGTTGTCTGTGCAACTCCACATCCTTTCCCACTTAACACACACTTGGGGACCTTAGCTGATGGTCTGGGCTGTTTCCCTTTTGACAATGGATCTTAGCACTCACTGTCTGACTCCCGGAAGTAAGTCTATGGCATTCGGAGTTTGACTGAGCTTGGTAACCCTTGCGGGCCCCGCACCCAATCAGTGCTCTACCTCCACGACTCTGTTTTCCGAGGCTAGCCCTAAAGCTATTTCGGGGAGAACCAGCTATCTCCGAGTTCGATTGGAATTTCTCCGCTACCCCCACCTCATCCCCGCACTTTTCAACGTGCGTGGGTTCGGGCCTCCAGTGCGTGTTACCGCACCTTCACCCTGGACAGGGGTAGATCACCCGGTTTCGGGTCTACGTCCACGTACTCATTCGCCCTATTCAGACTCGCTTTCGCTGCGGCTCCGGCTTCTCACCTTAACCTTGCACGGGAACGTAACTCGCCGGTTCATTCTACAAAAGGCACGCCATCACCCCTAAAATGGGCTCTGACTTCTTGTAAGCACACGGTTTCAGGTTCTATTTCACTCCCCTTCCGGGGTGCTTTTCACCTTTCCCTCACGGTACTGCTTCACTATCGGTCGCTAGGAAGTATTTAGCCTTGGCAGATGGTCCTGCCGGATTCATACGGGGTTTCACGTGCCCCGCACTACTCGGGATCCGTCTCGGAGGGAGCAGACTTTCAATTACAGGGCTTTTACCTTCTATGGCGGGCCTTTCCAGACCTCTTCGTTTAACCGGCTCCTTTGTAACTCCATGTGAGACGTCCCACAACCCCAGAGAGCAAGCTCCCTGGTTTGGGCTGTTCCGCGTTCGCTCGCCGCTACTGACGGAATCACTATTGTTTTCTCTTCCTCAGGGTACTTAGATGTTTCAGTTCCCCTGGTATGCCTCTCCTGCCCTATGTATTCAGACAAGAGTAACTGGGTATTACGCCAGCTGGGTTTCCCCATTCGGACATCCCCGGATCAAAGCTTGCTTACAGCTCCCCGAGGCAGTATCGTTGTTCGCCACGTCCTTCATCGGCTCCTAGCGCCTAGGCATCCTCCGTGTGCTCTTAGTAGCTTAACCAATTGCTCAGATGAGCAATGCAGTTTTCACTAATATATAAACTTGTTTGACACAAGTTCAGCTAGGATGATTGTTCATCGGTTGCTTGAACCGAATGAGCATTCATCCGAAAAGGAATGTTCTAATTCGCATTTTTCGTTTCGATATCCAGTTTTCAAAGAACAAGCTTAGAAAATCATTGTTGGTGGAGCCAAGCGGGATCGAACCGCTGACCTCCTGCTTGCAAGGCAGGCGCTCTCCCAGCTGAGCTATGGCCCCAAACCTTACTCCAAAGAGTGAAGTTTGCCTACGAGATTGATTCCAATTACTTTTCAGCTACCCCGCATACAAAAACCTTATGAAGTTTAAATGGTGGGCCCTGGTGGACTCGAACCACCGACCTCACCCTTATCAGAGGTGCGCTCTAACCAACTGAGCTAAGGGCCCACAATAATATTGAATTGTCACCCGAAACGGGTTACGCTTGGCGGCTTTCTACTCTCCCAGGACCCTGCGGTCCAAGTACCATCGACGATGAAGGGCTTAACGGTCGTGTTCGGGATGGGAACGTGTGGAACCCCTTCGCTATCGCCACCAAACGTATGAGAGTTTGAACTCTCAAAACTGAGCAACG
>NZ_CP150203.1:5872500-6065000 GCF_037969725.1 Paenibacillus sp. FSL W8-0426
AGCTTCAAGGACGTTATAATACGCATCAACCACATGACCTTCCTGAATGTACCGTTTGGCTTCAACATACATCCGTAAAAAACAGGCGAACTCATGAAGCAGCTTCTGCTCCTGTAGTTTCGGACCGAAAGCCAATAATTCCTCCCTTAATGCACTCAATGTACCGTCCGATTCCCAAATGATGTCTCCATCAGTCAAACATTTCAGCAGATTGTTGTTCTCTCCCGTAATGATACTGCTTTTAAGTTCATGCAGCCCTGCATATACGATTTGGTAACGAAGATCCCCCGATTTGTAATGGCCGATTCTGGAAGCAATCTCTTCCGTATCGCACACAACCAATACTACCAATTCGAAATCCTGAATCAGGGAGCCGTGGAATCGCTCTCCCGAGCGTGAATAGGCGATGGCCCCCACTGCTGCCGTCCCTTCCGATTGACCGGACAATAAATCCATGTTCTTTAATTCCACGATTCCCTCCATACATTCATGGCGGACTAGCGCCAAGTCAGTTATAATGTAATTCTACATCCAGACTGAAGTTTCCTTCTTTTCCAGGTACGATACTACTCATACGATGGGAGCATTTTTTATGGTTTTTAAAACGGCTAAAATTAATGCTTTTCGCACTTGGGGGCTGCTGCTTACCATGTTAGGCATGGGACTAATGGTACTGGGAACCGCCGGCATCGTATTCTGGGGACATGCAGGCAAAATCGTGGCAGCCGTGGGTCTCGTCATCGGGCTTGTTGCGATGGTTGCGAGCGTGGCCATCTACTTTTGGGCAGGAATGCTCTCCACAAGCGCCGTTCAATTGGAATGTCCCGAATGCGGCAAACTTACCAAAATGCTTGGCAAGACGGATCGGTGCATGTTTTGCCACACCATCCTCACACTCGATCCGGCGAAGGCCAATACTCACCCAGTACTGAAAGCGCCTTCCACAATGAGCTCAGGCAGCCATTCCCACACGGAGCCACACACCTGAGCCGTCCGATTTCCAATCAGCTGACAACTTAGATATGCATACAAAAAGCCCGGCTGTTATGCCGGGCCTTCCTTTTTCTCATGCCGCAACTCTGCCAAGCGGCGCAGTACATCTCGGTTCAGATTAAATGATAAATGATTCCAACAGACTTTATTTCGTATAACCCGCCTTTTGAAGGGTCTCCCAAGCCGATGCATTTGCAAAACTTCGGTTCCATGCAGCCACGCCGCCAAGCTTCAGTTCGGCAATCAAATCCACCCGGGCCTGAAGGGAAACTTGATCCTCGATCCATATTTTCTTGGTTGCATCCTCTTCTTGATACTCCACATAGTTCTGCCCGCTCTCTTTGTCGAGCTTAGGTTTAAGCTTCTTTTCCTTGATCAGTTCCTGCACGGTATCCATGCCAACAGCCTTGGACGAAACTTTAACCTCTCCGTTCTCGTCCTTCTCCTCGGTCCAAATGCGCGTATATAAAGGAACTGCCATAATCAGTTTTTTCGAAGGAACTTCGTCTTCTTCAAGAATGCGTCGCATCGAGGCTTCCGTCCACGGAAGCGAAGCAACTGAACCTGCCTCCGGACTTGCAGCCCAATGCTCGTCATAGGCCATAACGACAATGTAATCCGCGTATGCGCCAAGCGCACGGCGATCCAGGAAGGCAGACCACATTTCGCTATTGGATTTTGGCGTTACGTCGACGGACAGCATCAACCCATAAATTCGAGCCATCGCTTTGATTTCCCTTACGAACTGGGTCACGTTAGGTCCGTCCACCGTCTGCACGTTTTCAAAATCGATGTTGATTCCATCAAGGTGATACGTTTGCGCGTATTCCAACATTTGCTTAATGATATGAGTGCGTGTCTCGTACGTGGCCAGAGCCTTTTTCGTGATCTCGGGGTCAAAGCTGTTGTCCATCAATCCCCATACTTCCATCCCTGACCGGTGAGCCCAGTTGACATAGGTCTTGTCCGCTTTGCTGCTTACGCTGCCTTCGCCATCCGTAATATGGAACCATGTCGGACTGACCACATTAACCCCCTGCATCCTGCCGATCGAGCCAACGTCAGGTTGGCGATTGTACACTGCTTCCCACACCAAATTGACGGGTTTGGTCTTCCACTTTTTCTCCGCCGCCGTCGGAGTTGACTTCGGCTCATCCACCGTCTTTTTCTCCGTTAGCGAAACATGATCATTATCGACATATCCGGCATATCCATTATCCGTTTGTACAAAGCTCTGTTCTGTTCCGGTGCGCCATACGCGCACGCGAACGCCGTTCTGCAGATCCGCAATGATCGGGGATCGCTCTTCATCGCGTTTGTACATCGGAACCGTTTGGTCTGCCTTGGACGACTTTGCATCGATCTTGGCATATTGGATCGTTTCTCCTCCACGCATCAGCAGTACCGCACCAGTGGAGGAATCCTCCTGCACAGCAATGCCGTACACTTCCTTCAATGGTTTTAGCGGAATATACACTTCATTACCTTCCGCCTCCGGAGCAACCGTCAGGGGGTAGTTTTTGTGGTTCAGCTCCGCCTGAGTGCTGCCTTCCTTCATATGCAGAACGCGTTCTGGCGATGCAATGATGATATCTCCCGTGTCCGCTTCGTAACGAATGCCCGGATCCACAGCTTCCTGCAGAACCGTGAGCGGCAGCTTGAGCTGATCTCCCGCACCCGAAGCCTCTTCATCCATCAGCTGCCCTTCGACAAATATAGGCTGCTTCATGCCGACCCAATCCGGATCTTCGTGAAGCTGATTTAACCATAGATTTGTAATCAACCAATATGCGCCTCCAGCGACCAAACAAATCCCCAACAAAACAGGCAAGGCTGAGCCCCGCCTTTTTCGACGTGTATAGCTGTTTCTTCTACTCAAACGTTTACCTCCGTTAGTGTAACTCATTCCTATGTCATGCATGAATCGTCCGTGAACAAACAAAAAACGTGTAGAATCCAATCGAATTCTGCACGTTCATATTGTAATTCATCTCTATTGTGCCCTGCAACTCTTACAAACCCCATATACTTCCAGCCGATGCCCGTGGACTTCAAATCCCGTGCTGGCTTCAGCCTGACGCTCGACACTGTCCAGATATGGATGGCTGAAATCTTCTATCTTGCCGCATTTATCGCAGATGACATGGTAATGATCCGTCACGTTGGCATCAAAGCGACTTGAATTGTCGCCGTATGTCAACTCTCGGACCATGCCCGCTTCCAAAAACATCTTCAAATTATTATATACAGTCGCCACGCTCATACTGGGAAATTGGGGTTCAAGCGCACGGTAAATTTCATCGGCTGTCGGATGCCCCATCGATTCCATCAAATAATTCAATATGGCATGACGCTGGGGTGTAATACGGACACCGGTCGTTTTCAGATGCTCCAACGCATGTTGGACTCGTGTTCCCATAAAACCCACCGCCTTACCTTTCGTTCTCTCAGAGCAGAAACGAATTTCGCCGTTTCCTCATTCAGAGTTGATTCTTGGCCCGTTGAACGGCCACGATCTCTCCAGCCATGTTAACTTGCCTTATTTTCATTGTACGGCGATACCAAGTTTATTGTCAACGCGACGGTTACAGAACTTCGGACGAATCACCTTGGGAATTTTGCCCGTTTTCCCCGTTCGAATGGCCTTCGTTATCCGAGGTATCCTCTCCTCCGAGATCAGGCTCATCTTCTCCCGGCAATGGAAGACTAGGGTTACGATTAATGGCGAGGTCGCTATTGCCCTCGATTTTGACCGTATATTCCCCTTCGCCAAGCTGCCCTTCAATCGTCTTGTTCTGCACCTTGAACGGCAGGTCTGTCCGTAATTCTCCATAGCTGCTTGATCCGCTAAGGCTGTAATCGCCTTGATGAGGCAGCAGAATATTGATGGCCCCCACCGCGCTGTAAACGTCCCAATCCCCGCCGATCTTCGTCGAAACGATATTGATGCTGCCGTTCAGCGATTGCGCTTTGACGCCCAGATTGGCCCCGTCCATCGTGATGTTCCCGTTCCGAGTATCCGCGATAAAGCTGCCCGTTGAATTCGTGATGCTAATGCTCCCGACTTGCGTGGTCAAGTCCACGTCCCCCGTAATGTCGCGGGCCTTCATGTCCCCCCGGTTGCTGTCCAGATCGACATTGCCGATGGCTCCTGCCACGATCACGTCCCCATTCAATGTTTTTCCGGAAATATCGCCTACTGCGTTGTTAATACGAATTCGACCATTCCCCGTTTCGGCCGAAATGGTGCTGATGGCTTCCGCACGGTTCAACAATATCGCCCCGTTGGATGTCCGGATATCCAGATTGAATCTCCGATCTTCCGGAATCGTAACGGTCAAGTTCATTCGCGGCTGGGTCTTTTCGTTCTCTCCATAAGCTTTCCCCGTTGCCGTAATATGAATAACCTGTGTACCTTCCGCCGTGACGAAAGAAGCATCGGCCACCGCCTTGGCCTGTACCTCCGTCGTTTGATCGACCCAAACTACCGTGCGAATTTCGATCGAATCGGTATCGCCCCGCTGCAGCGAAATATCCCCGTTCACGCCTTGAACGACGACATCGGACGTCTCCATGCCTACCGGGACCCGGATGGTCCCTTTATCCTGCATATACCCTGCTGCAGCGCTGTAATCCATGGAAGCCGCTCCCAGGTTCAGGCTGACCCTGTTCCACAAATGCATGTAATGGTCCTGCTCAGTAACGATGAACACCACTGCAGCCAAAAGCAGCGACGACAAAATACCCTTCGCATCCGGCCGAAACCGCATTTTGGCCTTCACTGCATTCTCCGCGCCCGACACGGATCGGCTTCGTCCCCGCATAAGCAAAAACAGCAGTATGTATTCTAAGCCTAAGGCCACCAGCAGCAGCGGCCACCAGTCTACCATGCCGTAGAGATAATCCGTTCCCGATTGTTTATCCATAATCAGCAGTACGCCCACGACAATGAGCAAAGCGGCGGCCGTATAGCGGCCGACCCGAATTTTGCGGTTCATTTCATTCCCTCCTTGCCCTGCCTGCTACAATTTCTTTCTCTGCAGCGTGGTCCAGATCTCGCGCCCAAACAGATTCAGCCCGGTCACGATCATCAATACGGCAAATGCATACCCACCGTACATGCCAATCAAATCTTGAAACCAGCGAGGCCTGCGAAAAAACATGATCATAAGCGCGCCGCCAACGACCAGCAGCAGGCCAAACGATATGCCTTTTTCCCACATCATCAATGCTTCGACTGCGGTTCGCTCCTTACTCCCGGCTTGGTCCAAATCCGGCGGGGCACTTCCCTTGCGCTTGCGTAACATCACCCGATCCGCAGACTGCAGCACGTCAAACACGTTGTAGAAGTAAAGGACGGGAATGAAGAGCGCGAGCAGAATCAGCAGAGGAACATTGATTTGTATGCCGACGGACGAAAAATACACCAGCGCCGACAGGTCGAGCATCACCAGCATCATATACGTCAGTCCCCTTAAATAGAGCCGCAAATACAAATGGCCCAGTCCTGGAACGATTGCACTCATCAGTCCGGCCACAAATTTGTGGGTTCTCACCCGAACCGCTCTTGTCGGCCGTCTTTTAAGCACCATTTTTGCCCGATGCTTTTTCTTCAAACGATCTAGCTCCTTTCGCGATGGAGTGTCCGGTTTCTTTTTTCAAGCGTTTGGTTAGATAGTACCCTAAACCGACATTCGAGTAACTGGCAAAAATATGGATGAATCCCAAAAACCCCTGTGCCCATAAGGCCTGAAGGGGTTCGATTTTATTTATTCCATGGAAACTTTGGTCATATGTTCCCACCGTCTCAGTTTCGTCACCAGCTGCACCGTATCCAAATCATGCGGCATGTAAACATGCAGCACAATTTCGATTTTGCGCTCCACCGATACCACCTCGGAAAAGGCCAGCTCCTGCTCATTGACCGTGATCTTGCGTATTTTGATTTTTTCCTGTTCCAAGAACGAGGAAATCTGCTCGAGGCATCCGGGCTCGGATAAAGTATGGAGCGTAATGACATGCAGCTTGTTTCCCCGAATATACCTGAGCTCCAACTTGTTAAATACCCAAAGGTTCAACAACACCAGAACCGTGGAAATGATGGAGGCAAAAAAGAAGCCCGCTCCCGCAGCCAGCCCGATGGCTGCCACGACCCAAATCGAAGCTGCCGTGGTCAGACCGGTAATGGACTTTCCGGTAAACAGGATCGTTCCCGCTCCCAGAAAACCGACGCCCGTAATCACGGCCGTTGCCAAACGCGCCGGATCGATGCGCACGTTTATTTCATTCGCAAAATCTTTAAAGCCATAAATGGAAAGCATCATAATCAGCGCCGATCCGAGGCAAACTAAAATATGAGTTCGCAGGCCGGCGGCATGATTGGAGCGCTCGCGTTCCAATCCGACGAGGCCGCCCAGCAGCATGGCAAGCAGCAGTCTCAGCAAAATGTGCCATTCGTCAATAATCCAGGGATTGCCCAAAAGCGATAGTCCTCCTCCATGTCATTAATGTCATTCATCTTTATTCCTGTGAAAGGTCTTTAATTCCACGCCTGGGGCAAGCTGTACACGATCCACGGGGACAAAACCAAACTTGCTGTACAGCTGCACCGCAGGTTCATTCAACGTTCCGGTAGATACGATGTAGCGCGGATATTCCGGATACGTTTCAAAAATATGCGCAATCAGGGCAGAGGCGATTCCTTTGCGAAAATAATCCGGATGAACCATCATCCGCGTAATCGTAAGGGCATCTTTTTCCTCCTCGGCCACAGCGATCGCCCCGATCAACTCCCCATCGGAATCCATGTATCCGTAAAAACTCTCCCCGCACTGCTGCAGCGTTTCAAGCGTATCCATTAACGGCGGAATTTCCTTAAATCCGATCATTTCCGCTTCCAGCCGGTAAGCCACATGCTGTAAACGCCATAACTGACCCAACTTGTCCGGGTCATTCAATGATATCGATTCGATGGTCATGTGAAGCTTCTCCTTTCGCATTAACGAGTGAGCGATGCCTGCAATACAAAAAAAGAAGGCTGTCACAGGGACGAGCCTCCTTCTGTTTGACCTCTCCCGAAGGATTAACGGTTCAGTACGTCTGTAAGCAGTTTGTTCGCCAAGCCAGGGTTGGCTTTGCCCTTGCTCTCTTTCATGACCTGTCCGACCAGGAAGCCGATGGCCTTCTGTTTGCCGGCCTTATAGTCCTCTACCGATTGGGGATTATTCGCAACGACCTGTTCCACGATGGCAAGAATAGCACCTTCGTCGCTGATCTGCACGAGCCCTTTCTCTTCAACGATTTGCTGTGGAAGCTTGCCGCTTTCCAGCATTTCCTTGAATACGGTTTTGGCAATTTTGCTGCTGATCGTGCCCTTTTCCAGCAAGCCGATCATTTCTCCGAGCCCTTGGCCCGTAAGCGGGACCTGGGATAACTCCAGATTGTTCGTGTTCAGGTAACCAAGCAGATCGCCCATAATCCAGTTCGAAACGGATTTGGCGTCTTTGGTGTAGTTAAGGCTGTCTTCGAACAAGTCCGCAACCGCTTTGGACGAGGTAATGACCTCAGCATCGTAGCTCGGCAAACCGTAATCTGCCGCATAACGCGCTTTGCGTTGGTCCGGCAATTCAGGAATCGAAGCCCGGATGCGTTCTTTCCACGCTTCGTCGATGTGTATTTTCACCAAATCCGGGTCCGGGAAGTAGCGATAATCATGCGCTTCTTCTTTGCCGCGCATGGTCAGCGTTTTTCCTTGGGCTTCGTCCCAACGGCGAGTCTCCTGCACCACTTCGCCGCCATCGTCCAAAATTTCCGCCTGGCGGTATTCTTCGTACTCCAACCCGCGCTGCACGCCTCGGAAGGAGTTCATGTTTTTCAATTCCGCACGGGTTCCCAATTTTTCCTGACCGTGAGGGCGCAAACTGATGTTGGCGTCGCAACGCATGGACCCCTCTTCCATTTTCACGTCGGACACTTCGCAATATTGCATGATTGCACGCAGTTTCTCCAAATACGCGCGCGCTTCTTCCGGGGAAGAAATTTCAGGCTCGGAAACGATCTCGACGAGCGGGGTTCCCACGCGGTTGAAGTCGACCAACGATGCATAACCGCCGTCCACGTGGGTCAATTTGCCTGCATCTTCTTCCAGATGGAGACGCGTGATGCCGATTCGTTTCGTTTCGCCGTTCACTTCGATATCGATCCACCCGTTCTCGCCGATCGGCTGATCGAATTGGGAAATTTGATACGCCTTCGGCGAATCGGGATAGAAATAGTTTTTGCGGTCGAATTTGCTGACATCGGCAATGGTGCAGTTCAGCGCCATCGCTGCTTTCATCGCATAGTCGACCGCCTGGCGGTTCAGCACAGGCAATACGCCTGGATGTCCGAGACACACCGGACAGGTGTGCGTATTCGGCGGAGCCCCGAATTCCGTGGAGCAGCCGCAAAAAATTTTGGATTGCGTGTGCAATTCTACGTGGACTTCAAGTCCAATGACGGTTTCGTATTTTGATGCGGGCATTTCTCTATTCCTCCGTTCCGGTCAGTCTACAGCTGCGGACGCTGTTTGTGATATTCCGTATGTTGTTCAAACGCATGTGCAACGCGCAAAACGGTCGTTTCGTCAAACGCTTTGCCGATGATCTGCAATCCGACAGGCAGCCCCTCGGAGAAGCCGCATGGGATGCTGACGGCAGGCACGCCAGCCAGGCTGACAGGAATGGTCAAAATGTCGTTGAGGTACATGGTCAACGGGTCGTCCACCTGGGTACCCAGTTTGAACGCCGGCGTAGGAGCCGTAGGTCCGATCACGACGTCGTATTTTTCAAACACGTTGTCGAAATCCTGTTTGATCAGGGTACGCACCTTTTGCGCCTTCAAATAATACGCATCGTAATAGCCGGAGCTGAGCGCATACGTGCCCAACATAATCCGGCGCTTCACTTCCGGACCGAAGCCTTGGCTGCGGGATTGGTGGTACAGGTCCAGCAGGTTGTCCGGATTGTCGGCGCGAACGCCATAGCGAACGCCGTCGAACCGCGCCAGGTTGGAGGAAGCCTCGGAGGAAGCCAGCAAATAATACGTGGCTACCGCATATTCGGTATGAGGCAGCGATACCTCTTCCCAAGTTGCGCCGAGCCCTTCCAGCACCTTCAACGCCTCAAGCACGCGTTCCTTGACGTCAGGGCTTACGCCTTCGCCGATGTATTCTTTCGGCACCGCGATGCGCAAACCTTTAACGTCGCCGGTCAAGGAGCTCAAATAGTCGGGAATGTCCACGTTCGCGGAGGTTGAATCTTTCGGGTCATACCCCGCAATCGCTTGGAGCACATAAGCGGAATCCTCGACGTTTTTGGTGATCGGTCCGATCTGGTCCAGCGATGAAGCAAACGCCACCAGCCCGAAACGGGATACCAGCCCATAGGTAGGCTTCAATCCGACCACGCCGCAATACGATGCAGGCTGACGGATGGAGCCGCCGGTGTCCGACCCCAGCGTAAAGTAGGCTTCTCCCGCAGCCACGGCAGCAGCCGATCCGCCGCTGGAACCGCCGGGCACGCGATCCAGCGCCCACGGATTGCGCACAGGAGCGAAGCTGGAGTTTTCGTTGGAACCTCCCATGGCGAATTCGTCCATGTTCAATTTTCCGAGCGTTACGGTGTCGGCCGCTCTCAATTTTTCGACAACGGTCGCGTCATATACCGGGTCGAAATTGCGCAGGAATTGGCTGGCACACGTCGTGCGCAATCCGTTCGTAACGATGTTGTCCTTGATGCCCACAGGCAAGCCAAACAGCAGACCTCTTTCCCCGCCGCTGACGAGTTGATCGTCCAGCTGGCGTGCACGGGAGCGAGCGCGCTCTTCGTCCAGCGTCAGGTATGCCTTGACCTTTTCGTCATGGGCACCGATGTTTTGATAAGCCTGTTCTACCAGATCGCTGACAGACAACTCTTTCGCGTTCAGCTTGTTATGTATTTCAGGCAACGATTGTTGAAATAAACTCACGTCATTTTTCCTCCTTCCGGTTTATCCGCTATTCCATCACGGCAGGCACTTTGAATTGCCCGTCTTCTTCCTCAGGTGCGTTGTGCATAACCTTCTCGATCGGCAAGCTACCCTGCACCTCATCTTCGCGCATCACATTGCTGACATGCAGAACGTGGGTTGTTGGTTCAATGTTGTCCGTATCCAACTCATTCAGCTTCTCCGCATATTTCAAGATGGCATTCAGCTGTCCTGTCAGCAGCTGTTCTTCTTCTGCCGTCAAGTTAAGCCGGGCCAATCTGGCCACATGCTGAACGTCGTTATTCGAGATACTCATGTTTCGGATGCCTCCTTCATTCGCTCAACTTTCCGGAACCGCCGATGCGGCTCGCCCGTTTAACGGGCTAAAGTCCCGTGATAACTTTTTTCATTATAGGTGAGTTGGTTCGACAATTCAATGCAAATGCCCGGACTTTGGAGCTAATCAAAAAAGAGCCAGCTTTCGCCGGCTCCTTAAATCCATGCACGCAGGTTAACCTGCTTTATAAAATCCGCCTGTGACATCGTTTCCTTCGCGGTTTCTTCTTCCTCTTCCACAGCTTGAACGTCTCCGTTCATCAAATAACGGAACAGCTTCTCGTTGTGTGTCGCAAGGGCGTAATCGATCAACGCTTCACGCTCAACCTTCTCCGCTTCCTGTTTCAGCAGAACTTCTTCCAGATCTACGTCGCCGGAAGGAACGAAAAAGTTCCGGTTCACCTGAGGCACGCGAAGCACGTAGTCAAACGCATTGTCCGGGTTCCGGTCATAAGCGATGATGAATCCATATTCCCCCACAGGAAGATTTTGCTCAAACGTATCCGCGACAATGATTACCTTTTCTCCCAATCGCAGCATCGTCTAACCTCCTGGTAGTCTATCTTTATATATTGTGGTCTGTCTAGTCTACTAGAAAAGAATAGCGATGTCTACGATTAACGGCATGAAACAAATCATTTGTGTAAAATCAATATGCTTCCTTTGTTACCGTGCAAACCATAACCATGTCATCTTTTACGTGTTTTCTCTTTCCGGACAACCACAAACCAGTAAACAACAAGCGGGGTCGGAACCCCCGTAATCCCCCACAATCCCCACAGCCACGGGAAACGTCCCCGTTTCCTTGCATCGGTGAACATCCACGTGCCCTGAAGCAGCAAAACCAAACCAATCAGGCCAAGCCATATTGGCGGCACTTCGTTCAATGAATAATGCAGATCATTCATGACGCATCTCCTTCCGTTGTCGGCGCACAGCCCAGATGATGACGATCCCGATAGCCAAACCCGTTCCGACAGCCTGAATGCCCAGATAGAAAATCGGTGCGGATTGGAACAACATGACCCCGGCAGCAAGTACAAGCAATGCCAAGATCCAGAACATGATCAACTCCAGCCGGTTTGCCCGTTTTCTCATTTGTCGCCGTTCCTTGACCTGAGCTGCCAACGAGGCGATTGAGGGAATATTCGTAGGCTCATATGCATCATCCAATATTTTCAACTGCTGCTGCAGCTGCTGCACCAGTTCGAGCTCTTCCTTTTCACTCGATCCACTGCTCATGATCCCTCCATCTCCTTCCTCAATTGACGAAGTCCGTAAGCTGTACGCGACTTGGCCGTCCCAGACGGAATACCCAGCATATCCCCGATTTCATCGTATCCGTACCCATAATAGTGCTTCAACAGCACGGCGATCCGATGCTCCGGCGATAACCGGGTCATCGCTTCCATGACATCCGTCCACGTCTCGTTACGACTCTCGAACTGCCATCGCAATTGTCTCGCAACCTGGTCTTTGGCCAATTTCAGCCAGTTCTTCTCCCTTTCCCTGCGCCTCGCCTTGTCGATATAAATCCGGGTGGCAATCGTAATCATCCAGGATGAAAAGGCTGACGTACCATCATAACGATGAATGTTTTCCATGCAACGAATCATCGTATCCTGAACCACTTCTTCTGCCGCATGCGGATCCATCGTCACTTTGATGATATATTTGTACACAAAAGCATAGTGGCGCTGCAATAGTGACGCAAGGGCAGCGTCATCGCCTTTTGCGGCTCGGAGCGCTTCCTCCAGTTCCGCTGTTTTCATCCGGCATTTCACCTGCTTCCCGTTCAATCTGAAAGATAATACGATGGACGTACTCCAAACGTTCAAATGAAAAAAACTCCATGCCGCATCAAAATAAAGCGGAAGAAGGTCATCATGCGACAATTTCCCGGGCAATCAGACGGCTATCTCCTGTGCTGCTGCAGCCTGTCGAACCACGGCTGACCGTGCGCTCCTTGATGCAGCAATCGACTTTTCCAAATATTATGTCTGAATTCAAAATGCTCATTCTCTTTCTGAATACACTCAAGGTTATGTAAGGATGTTGTTTCTAAATATGCCTGTCTCTCGATATTTTCCATACGCCTTTGATCGACGGTCTGCCGCTTGCCCTTGAACTCCAACCGTTCTTCTCCATTGGACGACGGAATGAAACGTATGATCTCCACCTCCCGCTCCCTCCCCCTGCTCATTTTTGAATGAATGCAAATGGTTGCTGCCCCGGATACCGACTCTAAGTCTCCCCAAAAATCGCCATAAACAAAAAAAGAACGCAAACCGGGTAAAAACCACAGTCTGCGTGCTTCGCGAGTTAGGGTGCTGCATATTCAAATACTTCAGTGAAGTGATGCCTTAACGCTTGTAACAACTAATAGCTATTCTAATGAAAAACATGTCGTTTGTCCAGACTTTCTTGCCTATTTTGTCCGATTTTTTTCAAACGGAACAAAACAATCCTTTCATCTTGCGGACACGTAAGGATTATGCTGTTTCTCGTATCCGATCGTCGTTTTGGGACCATGGCCGGGAAATACGACAACCTCATCGGGAAGGGTGTACAGCTTGTTCTGGATGGAATCGATCAGGTCCCTCTCACGCCCGCCGGTCAGGTCGGTTCTGCCAACGCCCATTCGGAAGAGCGCGTCTCCGGCAAACAGGTCATTACCGCACAACAGGCTGACACTGCCGGGCGAATGGCCAGGCGTGTGATACACCCGGAACGTATGGCCAATCAGTTTCAATTGCTGGCCTTCAGCCAGTGCGTATTCAGCAGGCTCTGCAGAAATGGGCGGCGTGACCTGCGGCCAATTCAGTGACCCGTTTAATTTCGGAGTCGTCAGCCACTCGCTCTCCAAGTCGTGCAAATAAACCGGGCAGCCCTTCGCTTGGCGAATCTCTTCCACGCCGCCGATATGGTCGAAATGTGCATGCGTCAGCAAAATAGCTTCAATTTCAAGATCCTTGATCGCTTTGACCAAGGGAGCAGGATTCATGCCGGGATCAATGATGACCGCCTTCTGCGGATCTTCTCCCTGCAACAAATAGGCATTGGTCTGGAGCGGACCAAGGTTAAATGTTCGGATGTTTAACATATCGGCTCAGAAACCCGAAATCAGTTCACGCAGCTCACGCAAAATGGCTGGGTGCGACTCCGATCCTTCCCCGTAACGTTTGACCATTTCCTGACGGGCCACGGCCATCTTCTCCTGGTAATCCGCCGCTTCGCGATCCGGATTGTTGCGTTTGAACTCCACCATCACTTCTTGAACATGCTGCGGACGGGGCCCCCACTGTCCGAGCACATGTCCACCAGTATCGGCAAAAATGACCACAGGCACGGATCGGCCGCCCATCGTCAGAAATTCGTCCATCACTTCCGGATGGTTTTCCATAATCAGCACCTCGGTCGGCACGCCGGAAATTTCGAGCGCCCTGAAAACGACCGGAATGTTCCGAACGACGTCACCGCACCAATCAGCGGCCAAAATCAATACACGAAGATCGTCCCGATGGTTGAGACTTTCAAAAAACTCGCGGTCCTCCTCGCTCGGCCATGCAAAATGGTCGTAATTCGCCTGGAATTCGCTTTGATTCTTGGTCATTGCGTCAATGAACTCCTGAGGTGACAGGCCTTTGCCAAACTTGTGAGACAGGTTAGGTTTTGCCATGTTAGACACTTCCTTTCTTTTTGCGTGTATTCATCCATTTGATCAGGAAATAAACAATCATAAGACCCAGGGCAACGAGCAGAATTGGAGTCACATAAGGCGCTGCCGTTTCATCGATATCCTTCCATTTGTCGCCAAGGACCATTCCCAAATATATAAACAGTACGGACCAAGGTATAACAGCCAGCGTGGTGAGCAGGATAAATTTGCCGACCGGCATTTTCGATATGCCTGCCGGAATGGAGATCGCATGTCGTACGACAGGCACAAACCTTGCCGTAAAGATCACGCCCGTACCGTACTTGCGGAACCATTCCTCGGAATGGTCGATGTGTTTTTTCTGAATCAGTATGTATTTGCCATAGCGTTCAAGTACAGGTCTACCGCCATAACGACCGATCCAGTAGATAAACAGCTGTGCCACCACGCCGCCAACCGTGCCAAAAATGACGGCTCCCAGGAAATTGATTTGCCCCTGCGACACGAGGAATCCCCCGTAGGCCAGAACGATTTCGCTCGGGATGACTTCCAGCATCAGCCCCAGCATGATTCCGAAATATCCAAGACCTTGAATCCAGTCGAATAATTGACCGACAATGTTATGAATTACGTCCATCTCGACCCTCTTTCTTTATTCAGTATGGCGGTGCCTCAGACACCATGAACGACTCGTTCCTATCTTATCACAGGGTCGTGTCCTCTTGCCATATTGCCGGCTGCCGGTTGTGTCCCATGAGGAACGATCCGCATATGGTATCGTGAAAGGAGCGTGGAGCGATGCAAGCCAGAACGAAACCCGGACATCCGCCTGTCAAACATCGTACACCCGGCAAGCAGCTGCCTTCCGCAAGAGGAATCCGCAGAGCATGCAGCAAAGAGCTGTACCGGACCGCCAAACGGTTGAAAACATATATCTCTCCCGATCTGATGCAGCAGGCCGAAGAACTCTACTACAAAAAGGTCATCGAGAATTTGCTGTGGATCGGAGAAAACAAGGATAACCGCAAATTGTTATGCGAGTGGTGGAATGAAAACGTCTGCCCGGAGATCGCCGCCCTATGGGAAACGGAGGAGGCGCCGCTGCAGGAAGCCTTTCGCCAGGCATTCGGAGGATATCGCCTATAAGCGATACACACAGCCAAAAAAACAACTTGCGGGTGTGCGAACCGCGCTTCGCATTCCCGCAAGTCAAGAGAGCACTTCGTGATCATGTCTTTGCCGTCAAAAACAAAACTTGCATCGTTGATAGAGTACACCTGCATAATCCTTTAACTTCTATCCGGAGGGAGCTCAGAAAGAAGTAACTGCACCACTCTCGCTAATTTGGAAACGTTCGATCCAGCGTTCTGATGCTCTTTATGGCAACGACGATAATACCTAGCGCTTGTCTGCCATTTTCCAAGTCGAATATTGATTCGCTGTCAGCTGCCGCAGCTGCTCTCCATACATCCGCGCGACTGGTGTCACTGCGAACGAGCGATCGTTTCGTCCTCCTTTTTCCTTCACCTTCTCGACCTGCCATAGATAATGCTCGTACATTCGCACGCCCATGGCCGCAGTGCGTCTTGAACGAGCCTCCAGACCCAGTGCGCGTTCCTGCTTTGCGGCCTGATCCATCCAACGCAAAGCGGATGTCCGAAGCACGGGATCGTACCGGTTGTTTGCAATGGCCCGGGCGAAAAACGAAGCTGCCCTTTCCCCCTCCCCGGAAACAGCGGCGCATCTCCCCAACTCGTAAAGCAGCCGCCAGTCGCCCGAAGCATGGGACAGGCTGTATTGCAGTATATCTTCTGCCTGGCGGACTGGAACGCTTCTGGCCAGCTCCAGGGCAAGATCCGGCATGAACGGGGTAAGGCGCAATGCCGCGAGCAGCGCCTCCCGGCGCATCCCCGCATCGTCTTGGTCCAGTGAAGACCATGCTTGACGATACTGCTGCCCGGCCGAGATATGCCGACCGACAAGCATACCCATACCGCCAAGCCACAGCAGCAAGGCGAGCAAGGACGCGACCGCCGGCAACAACGGCTGGCCTGTGCCTGGTCTTCTGCTAACGCTCCGAGACTGCCCGTTTCTCATATCTGGCGCTGCGCTCTTGCGTTCAGCTGCACTCGCCCAAGCCCCAAGCCAAATAAACAGCATCCAGGGCAGCGCATAACTCCAGTCGAAGTCCATGGCTCCATGCAGGATAAAGACCATAAAGGGCGGCACCCAACGGGCCGCGCTGCCCCGAACGCTGCGCAGGGTAAGGCATATCCAGCCGAACACGAGCAGCAGTCCGATCAAGCCCGTGTCGAGGGCAAGATCCAGGGGACCGCTATGCACCTCGCCGCCCACGTACGGCGAGGTCTGGATGGCGCGATATCCGTCGCGCCACGTCTCTCCGCCGTGGCCGGCCCAAGGGGCCGCGGCCCAGTGTTTCAGGGCATCCCGCCACATTTCCAGGCGGGACAAGCCCGTGCCCGCGCCGGCGGCGAATCGTCCGGCGACGGAGCCTGCGGCCAGCGCTGCGGCGGATGCGCACGCCAGCGCCATGGCCGCCAATGCGGCAGCGCGCGCCCATGCGCCGCTATGCCGCAGGCGGTGCAGCAGCAGCGTGCCCAGCAGCGCTGCCGCCCACGCCCCGGCCAGCGCGAGCAGGCCGGGCAAAGGCGCCGGCGCCAGCTGCGCGGCAGCCAGCTGGCGGTACAGCCAGGCCGCGCACGCGAAGGGCGCGGCCGCGGCCAGCAGCAGCGGCAGGCGGGCACCGCGCCGCTGCAGCCCCCAGGCGGCGACCGCGGCGCAACCGGTCGCCAGCCAGGCGCCGCGCGACTCGCTCAGCAGGAGCGCGAGCAGCGCGGGCATTAGCGGCAGCGCTGCCGCGAGAAGCCGCCCGGCCCGGACAGGCCGGGCGAGCACCGCAGCGGCGGCAGCCAGCCGCTCAAGCGCGTACATGCCGACGACGGCACCGTACGCGTTCGGGTACTGCAGCAGTCCGCCGAGCCGGGCACCGGCGAAGCTTAGTTCGGGGTCAGCGGTGCGCATGACCCCGCCGGGCAGCGGCAGCATGCCGCACACGGCCAACAGGCCGCTTAGCACAAGCACGCCGCCTGCCAGCTGCCAGCCGCAGGCAAACCAGCGCGCGCCGTGCGGCTGTCTGGCCAACATGGCGGCCAGCAGCGCAAAGGCGGCCAGCAGGCTCCAACGGAACAGCTCTTCCATGCTGCCCTGCCTGCTTCCGGGGCCTAACCATGCATGCAGCCCGAACAGCATCGCCAACGCCAGCGGCCAGAGAGAAGTGCGCAGTTCCGCAGAATGCATCCACGCCATGCACTGCTGAGCAAATGCAGTCCATTTCAGCTTGCGTCCAGTCCGCTGTCCGCAGCGTCGCATTTTTATCATGCCTTCGTTCACCGAAGTGGCAGCCATGCAAATGATCGTGCCGGCAAGTATAACGATCAACAGCTCATTCACATCTGCCGAAAAAAACAATCCATGCTTCAGGCAGGCAGCCACCAATATTGCGCAGGTCATCCCTCCCAGCAACCATAGGTTAAAATGCTGCAGCACTTCCCGATCCCGTCCCATAAAGAGCCTTCTTCTCTCACCAGCCCCCGGCTGCATCCCCGTCACCTCCTTTTCTGCCCTCATCCAACGCCTGCTCCAAAACCAAAAAGGCGGAAGCCCTGATACAGGGTCTCCCGCCTTATGTCGATAAGATGTTGCTGCGTCCATAAGACGCGTCTGCTTTAACATGCCAGATGGCCAACAAACGATGCTCATTTTTCGCGATGCAGGACCCTTTTCCCAAGTATGCCCGCATCATCGCCGCGATAGACGATGGCCGATAAGATTCACCGCTTCTCCATCCTCGCCCCGGCTCATTCCAATGAGATTCCAATAGGCCGAATGCCTTGATGGTCTAACAGTGGTCGCAGCTTCCCGCCTCGGGTTTGCGCTTGCCGGATTCCGCGTCTTCCGTAATCTTTTCCGGTTTATTCCCACCGTCACCGGGCAACAAATCGGCGCAGGCACGCTCCAAATACGGGTCTGCATGAATGAAATCGCGGAATGCCGTATACTCGCTCCACAATGCCTCCGTCTGGCCGGCTTGTCCGCGGACGGCGCGAATCAGGATGTTTTTCGGCGTATGTTCCATATCGATGAATTCGAGCAGCTGCGTTTTGTACCCAAGCAGGTCGAGCAGTTTGGCCCGAATGGCATCAGTCGCCAGCGCCGAGAAACGTTCCTTCAGGATGCCATGCGACAGCAGCGGCTCCATAACGGGAGCTTCGATCTGGTTAAACAATTCATGCTGGCAGCAAGGCACCGACAGAATGACTGAAGCGCCCCAGCGAACCGCCTTTTCGAGCGCAGCATCCGTAGCCGTGTCGCAGGCATGGAGCGTGACGACCATATCGACTTCCTGCAGTTCGTCATAGTCGGCAATATCGCCCACCAGAAACTTCAAATCGCCGTAATGCAGACGTTTGGCCAAATCATTGCAATGCTCGATCACGTCCGCTTTCAAGTCGAGGCCGATGATGCGCAGCGACCTGCGCTGCTGAATCGACAGATAATGGTACAGCGCAAAGGTCAGGTACGACTTGCCGCAGCCGAAATCGACGATCGTCAGCGGCCGTCCTTCCGGCAGATGCTGGATCACGTCCTGCACCATTTCGAGAAAACGGTTGATCTGCCGGAACTTGTCGTACTTGCGGGCCAGCACGCGCCCTTCTTCGTTCATGATGCCAAGCTCCACCAGGAACGAAACGGGAATGCCTTCCTCCAGCACATACTGTTTCTTTCGGTTATGCGACAGGTTCGCCGCCGTTTTGGACGGGGATTTGGTCAAAATGGATACCTTATATTTTTTGCTGATCAAAATCTGATAGTCCGCCTCCACCGTGCAGAGCATCCCTTGGCGGAACGTCTCCTCGCACAGTTGAATCATGCGTTCCTCCGCCTCGTCCGGCGTCAAATTTTCATGCAGCACTTTATTGCTATGATGAAATGCGAATTGATAATGCAGCTGATTTTTAATCGACACCGGCTTGACCTGCACTTTGGTAAACGACACGTTGTCTCGTCTGCGCAGCTGGCTCCAGGTCGCCGTGATCAGCGAATTCTGCTCAAAGATGTCATGTATTAGATTTCGCAACGAATCCACGGGGTACATCTCACTTTCGGTTTGGTTTGGTCAACCGTTACCATACCATAATTCCGTTTCCTCTCCAAGTGAAGACCGCTAACAGCCCGCCATGGCAAAGCATTCCGTTTCATCAAGGATGCTCAGGGCGCCATGAACGGTTGTATAGCTCGGGTCGGCCCGTTTCAAGCTCGCTTGATCCAACTTGGGCAGTCGTTCATTTCTCCCGCATAACCTTCCTTACTTGTGCAGCTCGGCGAGTCCCTCTTCCACTTCGTCCCGCGGCAAACCTCCGTTCGCCAATTGTTCATCCTCAAGCTGAATCAAGCGCTCATAAAATGCGATCACGTCGCCGCGATAATCCTGCGGCAGTTGTTCCTGGGAACGAAGAATGCGATACCAGCTGTTCTCGGCCAGATCAAACTTTCCCTGATGTTCCCGATATAATGCCAGCTGTTTTTCCGTCTTTGGCGGAAGTGCATATTCCTTCGTTTGCTCCAGAATGGCCTCAACCCGTTCAGGTGCGTCCAGCAGCTTCTTGTCCGCACCATGATTCAAGGCATACAGATAAAAATGGAGAACTTTCATGAAACGGATCCATTTTTCATCCTCCGCATCCCGCCGCTCCTGATCATCGATGCCCTCCACTTTGGCCTTTTCCCCGAAAATATGGGCTTCTTCTTCGATCAGCCGTGCCGCTTGTTGCAAATTATCGACTTCTATGACACCGCGAAAGCGGAACATTTCGATCACGTCATCCACCGGAAGGGAATTCAGCAGCGAAGAGTTCATGCCAAACTGCCTCCGCAGCAATTCATCCAGTTCGGTCAATGCCTCCGTATGTTTGCGCTGTTGTCTAAGCGTAAATGCTTTGCCGATTGCCTCGGTCATTTCCTCCATCATACGGAGCAGATAGTCTTTCCTGAACATCGCGCAGCCCCCTCGTCCATCCCTTGTTCATAATCCGAACCCGACAGGATCGGTCCTTGGTCATTATTGTAATTCATGATTTGCCAAAAAGCCAAAGCCCCCGCAAACCCTTCAAGGGGCTGCGGGGGCTAAGCCAAGCAAATACTTGCTATTTTATCGGGAAAGCCCTGACATAAATTGTTTAATGACCTGAATCAATGATTCGGGGGCTTCGTACATGCTCATGTGCCCGGCTTCGGCAATGACGTGCTGAACGATATTCGGCTTATCGCTCGTAAACATCCGCTCGGGCGGAACGACGGCATCCTTCTCGCCGGCGACCAGCAATACCGGAAGCGACGCAGCCGACAGCACATCCCTTCGGTCCGGACGCTCCCTCATCGCCATCGCGGCTCCGGCTGCGCCTTGGGGAGGGGTTCGATAACCGATTTCTTTAACGCGCTGAACTTTTTCCGCAAACGACTTGACGTGCTCTGGCGCAAACAGACCGGGAACAAGCCCGTCCACGAAGCTTACAATCCCGTCGTTCCGAATCGTCGAGACGGCGCGCAGCCGCTTCTCTTTGGCCTCTTCCCCGTCCGGATATGCGGTGGAATGAACCAGCCCGAAGGCTTGCAGCCTCTCCGGATGCTGCTCGGCAATGGCCAAGGTGACATAACCGCCCATGGAATGGCCCAGCAGGACCGCTTTCTCAATATGCAGCTCGTCCATCAGGCCAAGTACATCGTTACCCATTTGTTCAATCGTATAGGGCCCTTCGGGAGCATCGGTTGCGCCATGTCCACGAAGATCGGGTACAATACAACGATATTGGCGTGCCAGCTCGGGCACCACTTCTTCCCAATAGGATGAGCTGCCGCAGAAGCCGTGCAGCAAAATAAGAGCCTCGCCTTCTCCCTGATCGGCATAACTTATCTTTGTCCCATGACATATCACTTGTTCCAATGTTCGTTCCTCTCCTTCTGCGCGTATCGTTTATGACATCCATTATAACCCATTTCCATGCATTCAAGCTGTTAATCATGAACCCCCTGAAGGAACGGATGAAACAGCTAACGCCGTCTCGCAGCATCGGCTGCCGCTTCGGCAATCGTTTGGGCCATGCCCATGACCAGGTGAAGCGAAGTCATCTGCAGAATCGAATAGGGCCTGGGACCATTCGCATTGACGACGGCCGCAATGCTGTATTGCCCAACCGGTGGCAGCTTTCCGCCAACCGACTCGGCCGGAAGCAGCGGTTGATCCGAAAGAAAATAGGTATTTATCGCCTCTCTTGGTCCCAAGCAGGCGTCAATCGCAACGATGGCATGATTGGCCGGAATCAGAGCCAGTCTTTTTTCCAGCGTATCGGCATCACAAGGAGATTCCAACGTTCCCACGACATGAGCCATCCCGCGTTCGGCGAGATAGGTTCCGGTCAACGGCCCGAGAGCATCCCCTGTGGAACGATCGGTTCCGATGCACGCAAAAGTGACCTCATCCGGTGGATGCTGCTTATAAATATCGCTGAAAAAGAAGAACAGCTCGTTCCCGGGCACTCCCTTGCGGGGATTCCGGCCCTGTCCGCGAATCCATTCCCTTTTATACGTAGGCAATACGCTTCTCTCCTTTGCACATGCATGTTCCGTGATGTTTGTTCTGCCATCCATTGTAACCGAAGCCCAGATTCGCCGCAAAAGCATTGGCCTCCTTCAGCACGTCATGATACAATGACAAGAGCTTTCGATACGGAAGGGATGAACAATAACGATGGATCTGACGCAAGCGAATGCAGAAAATATCGAATATATGATTGAAGCGATCAAAAACAAACTGCGGATGGCCAGCGGAGCTGCCATGCAGGCCTCTGCCTTCCCGCTGGACAAGTATGAGGATTTGTTTGACCTGTACGAAATGGTCATGGGCAAGGAGCATTTGAGCATCTCCGAAGTGGAGGCCGTTGCGTCCGAGCTCGGAAAACTCCGCAAAGCCTGATCGTAACGTACCATTTTCTAACACGATCACAAAATGAGGACCTGTTCGCCCCCTTCGGGCAAACAGGTCCTCTTGGCATGCAGCGGGGTGCTCAAAAGCAGGAGCATGCTGCTACAGTCAGCAATCGTTGGACGTTCGTCCGGTGTTTCAATCCTACCCGCCAAATCAGCTTTTGATTCCCGCCTTATTCAGGCCAGTCAGCACAAACTCGGCTTCCGCTCTGCCAACGATAGTCCCGGCGTCATTGCGGATGTCTAATGGGTATGCTTCTGACAGACGGTCGAGCAGCTTTGTGTTGGCATAGCCGATTTGCCGCAGGATGGACTGGACAATCCATGCCCATTCTTCCTCGGAGCCGTCCAGCACCTTAAACGTGATGCCCAGTCTCTCCTTCTTAAGCGCAAAGCCAAATACGCCTTTGAATCCGCCCTTGGCTACGATGTTCTCGTCTTCCAGCAGTACCGAATCCACGCGATCGGTTCCACCCACCATCAATGGATGCTGGTGCATGGCCGACGTGATGGTTTCCACGGCGCGCCGGGTCGCTTCATCCTTGATCAGGTCGGGACAGGCCAGCTTCAAGTATGCTTGGCCGAGTGCCGACAGCGGCAGCGAAAATACCGGAAAGCCGCAGCCATCCGTCCCCAATTTGATGTCATGCTGTTCAATGCCGGCCAACTCGGACAGCGTCTGCAAAATTTCGCGCTGCACAGGATGTTCGGGCTCGGCATAGGTGCCCAGATCCACTTGTTTCATCTGGCTGTACCCCAGAATTCCCAAATGCTTGCCTGAGCAATTATGCAAAATCCGCCGTTTTTCTCCCTGATTCCGCAACCATTGATTCCGGCTCTCTTCATTCAATGGATAGCTTGGGGCGCAAATCAGGCATTCCTCGCCCAGACCGATTTTGTGCGACAATTGCCCCAACACCTGGATGTGTTCAGGCTCTGAGCGATGGGAAGATGCCATGATGGCGATCTCGCGGGCAGTCAGCCCATAGTGTTCGGCCATTCCCGCCCGGATTCCCGGAATCGCCTGAAACGGCTTCGCCGACGAACGGGTAAATGCTCTGAAATGAGGATCGCCCGCCGAGTAAACGACCCGGCCATTCTCATCCGTGATGCTTATGTGTCCATAATGGGCGCATTCCATGACGCCGGCCCGATATTCTTTAATCAACAAAGCACTCTCCATGCGAGTCTCTCCTTTATGCTTTCGTTTCATCTCTGCTTTGCGTCTAAACGCCGCATGGGATATCTTTAGATAGTATAGTACAAATGCGCCGTTTTTACAGTTTTTTTGCGATACCGCACCCCGGTGCCGGGTAACATTTCTCCATTCGACATCAAAGGAGGCGTCACCATGCTCCGCAAAATGTATGCATTTCCGTCAGGCTCTTCGTTTCCGCTGCTTCTATGGGGCGTTTACGCCATTGCTGCCAGCTCGCTGTCCGTCATCTTGATCGCCGCGATCGGAGCCTTGTTGGGAACCGAAACCATTATGAGCTGGGACAATCGCATCCAGCAGCTTTTGTACTTGCATTCGGAATCCCGCCTGCGGCTGCTTCCAACGATTTCGTTGATCAGTTCCCTTGGTTCATTCAAGATCACGACCGTGATCGCAATCGTGTTATTTCTGCTGTTCTTTGGAAAACGCACAGCCCGGTTCCTCATTTATGGATATGCGGTGTTAGGCAGCTTTGCGATGATGTGGATTTTAAATACGGGGCTCAAGTCCATATTTCGGAAAGACAGGCCGGAGCTTGAACATCTGTCGACCGTAACCGGATTCAGCTTTCCGAGCGGACATGCCATGATCGCCATGGGATTTTACGGCATGCTGTTCATCATCTGGGCCATTGAACGCCAGAGGCAGTCCAAAAGCATCCTCCTGCCCATCGCCTGCGGAACGACCTTCATTGCATTGCTTGGATGTAGCCGGATTATGCTGGGTGTTCATTTTCCGACAGACATCATGGCCGGTTATGCTGCCGGACTGGCATGGATGTTGTGCATGACGCAAGGGATCAAGCGGTCACTGTCCTAATCCATTTCGCGGAGGAAGCCTATTTCAGGTAAAGGAGACTCCCTCCGGCTGTTTCATCCCGCCTTCCCCGTGTTTATATACGAGTAAGCCAACGTTGATAGACGATTCGTTGCAATGTCAGACAAGATTGGTTCGTCCCTTTAACGTTATCGTTCAATTTCGAAGAAGGAGTGATTGACATGAATAAAGCTGAAGAACAATATCCTGTACAGAGCGGTTCGACCTTTGCCAAAGGTTTGTTCATCGGGGGCCTGTTGGGCGCGGCGGCTGCGCTCCTGTTCGCGCCAAAACCAGGACGCGAGCTGCGCGGCGAACTCAGTGAAAAAGTCGGCATCGTGACCGACCGTACGAAGGAAGTTGCCGCGGTTGTCAGCGACAAGGCAACCGAGCTGGCCAAAACCGTTTCTTCCAAAACGTCGGACTTGGCCAAAACGGTCAGCCAAGGACGCGACGAGGTCATGGACTCCGTTCGCAAGGCTTCTGCCGACGTTGCCGAGGAAGCAACCAAAGCTACCAGCCAGGTGGCAGCCGCTGCGGAGGATGCGAAGGAAGATACGCGCAAGGAGCTTAATTCGACCAGCATGTAATAATCCTGGAACGAAAGCTACCTCAGCCAGCTGGACTCCAGCTGGCTTATTTTCGTTGCGGAATGCGAAGAAACGATTCGTTGTAGGATGAGGAGGATTAGCGATGAACAAAGTTACGATTAACGGAAAGGCTCCTCGCCATCAGGAGCCAGGCAACGCGCCACGGCTGTATGACACGGCAGATCACCCCTTTGAGCTGAGACATGAAGTCAAGAAGCTGAACACACGGCTGGACCAAATTGCGGACAGTCTCGAAAAGTCCCAGATCAAAGATATCATTGAAAACTACTCCAATCCGAAAAAACGCATCATCACCAATTTTACCGCCGGTTTATCCCGGGGGCTCGGGCTTACGCTCGGCACGTTTGTGTTTCTGGGTCTGCTTGGCTTGATCCTGAGCCAGTTTGTGAACATGCCGATTATCGGGCAATACATTGCCGATCTGCTCAGTTACATCGACGATTACAAAAAGTAATTGCAAACCTCCTGCTCCTCCCGACCTTAACGGCGTTTATCGGTATCCTCCGCCGTGGGCCGGGAGGATTCCCCTTTCAGCAAATCTCCCGTCCATCCTCTCATCATCATCCATCCGTACATCCCTGCCATGCTGGCCAAAATGAGCGCAATGATCAGAACGACTCCCCAAGTTTTATCGATGAAAGGCAAATTTTCAAAGTTCATGCCCCACACAGCTCCCGCTACGGTTGCCGGCGTGCAAACCGAAGTCACGATCGTCAGCGTTTTCATAATTTCATTTCCACGTATGCCTGAAGCCGCATTGTCGATGGAAATCAAGGTGTCTATCTCCTTTTCGTAATGCTTGAACAGGCCATCCATTCGTTCGACCCGGTATGCCAATTGGCGAAAGAATCGACTCTCTTCCAGTTCCTCCAGAAAGGCCTCCCTGGATGCAGCGATCAACTCCGCAAAAGGGATAAAATGGTTGCTCCAATATAGCAGCTCAAAACGGGCAGCAAGGATCTGGTCCATTAAAGTTCGGTTGTTGCGCGATTCCATTTTGCGTTCCAACCCGCGCAGGTTCATTTCGAATTGATCCATCCCGACATGGTAATAATGCAGGATCGCCCTGAACAAAATGAACATGCCTTCCCGTGCATCCTTGGCTTGCTGCAGCATCGCTGCACGTTCGCCGGTGCACATGATTCCCCTGGTGTTATCGTCCAAATTGAGCGTAAACAGCCTGCCCCGATCCATATAAAAATACATTTGGTACTCCTGACGCTCGCTGGCTCTCTCATTCTTGACCGCATACAACAACGATCCGAAAATGACCGGTACTGTTCCATTCATGAAACGGACGGACAAATAGTTGGATTTTACTTCGGGAATTTTGCGCAGCCAGTGCTGCATCTCGGGATATATTTCAATGAGATCGTCCAATGCATCCCGCAAGCCGTCCTCGTCTGTAGCAACCCAATCCCACCACTCCCAGTTGTTCGAAAAAAATTGCCTGTCCCGCCTGAATTCCGGCTTTGCCTTCTCTTTGCTCATACAATCACTCCCGTATCGCATTCCTGTTCGTTCATCGGTTTGCAGCTCCAAAAAGGACACGCTTCCATGATGCGGAATGACGTGTCCTTTTTTATAGCCTCCATCTCGCCAACTGTGCAAACGCTCTGGTCACAGCGGTGTGTTGGACATGATTTGTTTTAATTTTTCGGTCGCCCTCTTCTGGATCCGAGAGACGCTCATCTGGGATACACCCAGCTTCTGCGCAATGGCCCGCTGCGACTGTCCATCCTGGAATGCCAATATCAATACTTTCTGCTCCTGCTCTTTCAGTTGTCCCAGTGCCTGCTGCAGGTCCATGCGTTTCTCCACGGAATCGAAGTCATTGGCATCCGTGCTGATCAGTTCGCCCAACGTTGCCGCGCTCTCGTCTTGGGACAACGGGGAATCGAGAGATACATAGTGGTAACATTCCCGGCCTGCCAACACTTCGATGGTTTCCTCGGGAGACAAATCGAGATACTCCGCAATTTCCTCCACGCTTGGCGATCGCTCCATCTTGACGGTCAACTCATCGATCGCATGTTGGACCAAGGCACCTTTCTCCTTAATCCGCCTTGGAACCTGGATGTACCACGACTTGTCCCGCAAATAGTTTTTCATGTGCCCGATCATGCTCTTCATGGCATACGGTTCGAAAGGCACGCCCAAATTGATATCGTATTGCTGCAGCAACCGAATTAAAGCCATTTGTCCCGTCTGATACAGATCCTCATACAGATCAGGGCGGTTTCGCGCGATTTTTCCGGCCGCCATTTTGACCATCGGTTCGTATTTGCGGACAAGGACGGTTGCGATCTCGTTATCCTTGGTCTGCTGATATTCCCAGATCAAACCGACGGATTCAGACATGGACTCTGGAGGAGTCACTTTTTCGCTCATACTTTCTCCTCACTTCTTGCAAGGCGTTTGACAAGGATGACCTTGGTGCCTTTCCCCGCTTCGCTTTCCACGCTTACGTCATCCATTAGGGCCTGCATCAAATAAAAGCCGAGGCCCCCTACCTGAGCATCCTCCAGATGCGTGTTGTGAAGGCCTGCGCGCGAAACAGCCGGGTTTACGTGAGTAAAGCTTTCTCCTTCGTCTTTGACCGTGATGGCCAGCTTTTCCTGATCCACTTCAAACACAACTTCGACCATGCCGCCCTCATGCGCGTAGGCATACAATACGGAATTGTTGCACGCCTCGGATACGGCTACCTTCATATCTTCAATATCCTCGTAAGAGAAACCCATTTTGGACGCCACGCCATAAAGATTCAACCTTACGATATCAACATACTCAGCCGTCGCAGGCAAATTTAAAGTAATTCTCTGAACTTCTGCATTCATTCCTTTTTCGATCCTTTCCTATTGGAGATTCTTCTGGGAAACAAAGAACTTGGCAATGCCCGTCATATCGAACAGCTTCTGAATCTGCGTCGGAACGTCCCGTACCTCGAAACAACCTTTGCCGTGCCGTGCCTTCAATACCGATAACAGGATACCGATCCCCGTACTGTCGATGTAGTTCAAATCTTTCATGTTGATGATCAAGTCCTGATCCTGG
Source organism: Paenibacillus sp. FSL W8-0426 (assembly GCF_037969725.1). NCBI lineage: Bacteria > Bacillati > Bacillota > Bacilli > Caryophanales > Paenibacillaceae > Paenibacillus > Paenibacillus sp. FSL W8-0426. The sequence goes on from NZ_CP150203.1 coordinate 5,900,255, forward strand.
TTCACGACCAGCGGTTCCATCACCAGGCGAAATTCAGGAGCAACCGACAAATCCAGTTCACCCGTCAAATAAACGGTGCATACGCCATCCTGTATCTCGGTTCTTGCATTAAATTTCTCGTTTTTATTTGTATTCATTAGACATCTCTCTCCTGATTAATGGTTTCCTTACCTAATAACCGAATTGCGGCCGGATGAAACAACCTGTCCAATGGAAAACAATTCAATTCGCTTGGTTCATCGCCGATGCGGCTGTTTCGATCTTCAAACGTTGTTCCTGAAATCGGGACAGCTTCGTTCTCACGCTCCCCAGTTTGACAGGCTTGCTGATATAATCGTCCATGCCGGCATTGAAACAGCGCTGCTGAACTCCTTCCATCACGTTGGCCGTCATGGCAATGATGATCGGCTGTTTATCCCGTGGCACCGTTTCCCGGATCCTTCGGGTGCATTCCAGCCCGTCCATAACAGGCATCTGCAGATCCATGAATACGTAGTCGTATCGGGGAGAAGCCTGAATCATGTCCAGCGCCTTTTGCCCATTCTCGGCCACTTCGGATCGCAGGCCTATTTTACTGAGCATAACGGACATCAACTTCAAATTGATCGGATGGTCGTCGACGATGAGCACAGCGGGATGCATCTCATCCTTTCGTACATCTTCCATCCTGTCTTCGCCGCCTGCCACGAACGATTCGTCTTCTTCATAACGACGCGCGCTAATCGTGAATACGAACGTAGCTCCCCGTTTCTCGGCCGTGTCCAGATAGCGGATGCTGCCGCCCATCATTTCTACCAGCGTTTTGCAAATGGCAAGGCCAAGTCCCGTCCCCCCATATTTGCGCGTCATAGACGTATCCAGCTGCGAAAAAGGTTGGAAGAGCAGCTCGGCCTTATTCGGTGCTATGCCGATTCCGGTATCCTTCACCGCAAACTCCAGCGTAATCCCTTGGTCTGACTCTTCATTGACTGACACGATGAGGTAAATGCCGCCTTGATCGGTGAATTTGACCGCATTGGCGATGAGATTCATCAACACCTGGCGAAGCCGGGCCATATCGCCTTGAATCAGTTTGGGTACGGCGTCGTCTATGAAGTAATCCAGCTCCAGATTTTTTTTGCCGGCTTCCGCAGTGAAAAATTCAAACACTTCGCGCACGCAGGAAAGCAGCTCGAACGGGTGCTCCTCCAGCTCCATTTTGCCGGAATCCATTTTCGTAAAATCAAGAATGTCATTGATGACGGTGACGAGGGTGTCGGCGCTGCGCCGTATAATCCCCGCATATTCCTTCTGATCTTCCTTCAACTCGGTTTCCATCAACAGATCCACCATGCCAATGACTCCGTTCATGGGGGTGCGAATTTCATGGCTCATCATCGCGAGGAATTCCGTTTTGGCTTTCGCGGCGATTTCAGCCTCCTCTTTGGCGCGAACCAGCTCTTGGTTCATTTGTTCGAGTTCCATCGTTTTCTGGTGCAGCAGCATCGTCTGTGTTTTCAACCTTTTGTTCGAAATGAACATTTCTACGAATCCGTCAATTTTGGACTTCAAAATTTGCGGGATGAACGGCTTCACCATGTAATCGATCGCTCCGGCAGAGTACCCTGCAAACAGATGCTCGGCTTCCCTGCTGTTGGCGGAAATGAAAATAATCGGCACATCCTTGGATTTATCCCTGGCTTTAATCAGCCGGGCCGTCTCGATCCCGTCCATCCCAGGCATCTGCACATCGAGCACGATGACCGCGAATTCGTCCTTTAGCAAGCAGCGAAGGGCTTCTTCTCCGGAAGTTGCCTTAACCAGGCTATACCGCTCCGACTCCAGAACCGCCTCCAGCGCGAGCAAATTCTCGGGGCGGTCATCTACCAATAAGATATGGATTGGTTCTTTGAGCCCCATCGTCAAAACCTAACCCCCTATTTTATCTTCCGATATATTTTTTCTGTTCGGTCCAACGGCTCGTAGGCCTCGCTGAATTCCGTGAAATGCACGGACTCCTTGGAACCCAAAACAAGAATGCCGAAATGGCTCAGGCTTTCGTGAAACAACCCGTGCACGCGATTCCGCAATTCATCGTTGAAGTAGATCATGACGTTCCGGCAAAAAATGACGTTAAACTCGTTAAACGAGCGGTCCGTCGCCAAGTTGTGTTCGGCGAATATGATGTTTTTCCGCAAGAACGGGTGGAACATGACCGAATTGTATTTGGCCGTATAATACTCGGAGAAAACCCCTGTCCCGCCGGCCTCCAAATAATTCGTCGTATACAGCTTCATTTTTTCAATCCCGTATACTCCTTCCTTAGCCTGCTGCAAGGAGCGGTCGTTCATGTCCGTAGCATAAATTCTGGCCTTGTCGTACAGCCCTTCCTCATGCAGCATGATGGCCATGGAATATACTTCTTCTCCCGTCGAACACCCCGCATGCCATATCCGGATATATGGATACGTGCGCAGCACGGGAATGATCTGTTCGCGGAACAGCCGGAACAATGACGGGTCTCGAAACATTTCGGTTACAGGAATGGACAGGGTATGGACGAACCGATCGAACGAGGAACGGTCATGGAGAATGCGTTCCTGCAACCCCGATATCGTTCCGACGCCCTCGGCATGGGCATAATGCCATATTCTTCGTTTGAGGGATGGCAGCGCGTAATTTCTGAAATCGTATCCGTACAATCGGTGCATCCCTTCCAGCAGCAGCTGGATTTCGATCAGTTCCCGCTCTTCTTCCTGAGGCATATTTGAAGGGCCCGTTTCCTTCTCCCTTGATTCCCACGATGTCATAATTTTTCTCCACTTCTATGTTTATGGTTGCACGTCATGGTACTGTTGTTTCTTCATTACCCCGTCCTGAGGCCTACGAATACAACCATACCCGCATTAATGACAATAATTGATCGGTCTGGATCGGTTTTTTCACATAATCGGAAGCCCCTGCCTCGATGCATTTGCCGCGGTCGTCCTTCATGGCTTTGGCCGTAAGGGCAATGATCGGCAGCTTCTCGAATCTCGGCATCTGGCGGATTCGCGTCATCGCTTCATAGCCGTCCATTTCCGGCATCATCATGTCCATCAGGACCAGGTCGATGTCTGGATTGGCTTCCAGAATGTCCAAGGCCTCCCGTCCGTTTTCGGCGAAAATGACCTCCATCCGATAGCCTTCGAGAACGCTGGAAAGCGCGAACACATTGCGGATATCGTCATCGACCAGCAATATTTTTTTGCCTTCGAACAATGTCTCCTTGTTATGCAGCTTCTGCAGAATCTTGCGTTTGTCTTCCGGCAGATTGGCCTCGACCCGATGCAAGAACAGCGTTGTCTCATCCAACAGCCGTTCCGGCGATTTCACGTCCTTGATAATAATCGATTCGGCGTATTTGCGAAGTCTCGTCTCTTCTTTGGTATCCAGATCTTTTCCCGTATAAATAATGATCGGCAGGTCATTCAGACCTTCATCGTCCCGAATTCGATCCAGCAGCTCAAAGCCGGTCATGTCGGTCAGCATCAAATCAAGCACCATGCAGTCGTACCGTTGACCATGGAGTTCATTCAACGCATCCTGCCCGGTGGAAACGGCCGTGATCGCTACATCGTCATGACCGATCAGCTCGATGATTGACTTCCGCTGCACCTCGTCGTCCTCAACGATCAGCAATCGTTTCAATTGTTGTTCCGTATAGGATTCAATATGGGAAAAAGCTTTATCCAGCGCTTCCTTGCTCGAAGGTTTTCGCAGGTAAGCAATGGCTCCCATCATTAAACCTTGTTTGACATCATCGATGACGGAAATGACATGTACCGGAATATGTCTTGTTGCGGAATTGCTTTTCAGCTCTCCCAGAATGGACCAGCCGTCCATAATCGGCAATTGAATGTCCAGAATGATGGCGTCCGGCAAATAGTGACGGGCCATTTCGAGCCCTTTGTCCCCCTGCAGCGCGACGATCGCCTTGAATCCGCGTCCTCTCGCCATCTCCATCAAAATATGAGCAAATTTCACATCATCCTCGATGATCAGCAATACCTTGTCGCCTGCCGTGATATGCTGTTGATCATCGTCGATGGCCGCCTCGGCTGGCGGGTGTGGAACGTTCCTGCTGATGACAGGGCTTCCTTGTGTCCCCATCAGGCGGTTGTCCACGTTGTTCATCGCGGAGGTCCGGTTCTCGAAAAGCCTTGTTTCGCTTTCCCCCGCCTCCTGTAACGCACTCTCGGCGGAAGGCGCTGCCTCAGCCAATGCCCGATGATCAATCGACTCTGCGTTGTTGTCGGGAAGATACAGCGTAAAGGCGCTGCCCACGCCTTCCGCAGATTCCACCTTGATGGCTCCGCCCAGCAAACGCGCCAGTTCCCGGCTGATGGATAACCCCAGTCCCGTGCCGCCGTATTTGCGGCTTGTAGTGCCGTCCACTTGCTGGAAAGCCTCGAAGATCAGATCGGTCTTGTCCGGCGCGATGCCGATCCCTGTATCCTGCACGGTGAAGCTGACGTAATCTTGGTTCGCGTTCAAATATTCCGGAATTTCTCCGGCTTTCAGTTTTTTGGCGATCAGACTGACTTGGCCGCGATTGGTGAACTTGAAGGCATTCGACAGCAGATTCCGCAAAATTTGTTTCACGCGATGGCCGTCCGTATAAATCCAATCCGGCAGATTGGCGTCGAATTCGACGTTCAATCCGAGTTCCTTTTTGCTCGCGACCGGCCCGAAATTTTGTTTGGTGAACAGGGCCAAATCCTCCATGTGGACGGTCTCGTAGTTGATATCCATTTTGCCGGCATCCACTTTGGACAGATCCAGTATTTCATCGATCATCTTGAGCAAGTCCGCACCGGACATGTATATCGTATGTGCATATTCCCGCTGCTTTTCGGTCAGATTGCCGTCCTTGTTCTCGGACAACAACTGCGACAAGATGAGCAAACTGTTTAACGGGGTGCGAAGCTCGTGCGACATGTTTGCCAAAAACTCGGATTTGTACTTGCTTGTCATCGACAATTGCATCGCTTGCTGCTCCAGCTGCACCTTGGTCTGTTCGATCTCGTCGTTCTTCTCTTCGACTTCCCGAACCTGCTCTTCCAGCGCGCGCGTCTTGGCAATCAGTTCGGTATTAAAGTGTTCCAGCTCTTCCTGCTGCCGCTGCAGCAGCTCCTCCGAACGTTTCAGCGCGGCCGCCTGTTCCTCCAGGTTTTCGTTCGATCGGCGCAATTCCTCTTGCTGGGTCTGCAATTCCTCGGATTGCACCTGCAGTTCCTCGGTCAACGCCTGGGACTCGCGCAGCAGTTCTTCGACCCGCAGCCGTCTGCGAACGTTATTCAGGATAACTCCCAGATTGGAAACGAGCTGCGTGAACAGATTTTTTTGAAGGTCGCTAAAACCGTTAAAGGAAGCCAGTTCCACCACCCCGATCAATTCATCCTCAAACACGATGGGATGGATCATGATGCTTGTTGCCTGGGAATGGCCGGTCGCCGACGTGATGCGCACGTAATCCCCCGGGGCTTCTTCAAGCTGGATCGGCCGTTCGTCCAAAGCTACCTGACCAATGAGCCCTTCGCCGATCCGGTACGCTTTTTTGCCTGCTTCGCTCGTTTCTTCAAGCGCATAGACTCCGTAACGCCGGATTTCGTCGGGATGTTTCTCCTCGTCTATCAAATAAACGGCACCTGCCTGGGCACCGAGAACCGGGGCGAATTCGCTGATAAACATCTGCGAGATCTGGCGGATGGATCCGATGCCGCGCAGCAGCTCGGGAACCCTCGCGATGTTTGAGTTCGTCCAGTTCAAATCCTTCTGGGCCTGTAAATAGGCTTTCTCCACTTCCAGCTTCTCTTCCAGATCGCCCGATACGGCCTTGAGCACTTCGGCGACCTGGCCGATCTCGTCGCTGGATTTCACCCGAATGCGCCGGACCGTCCGGTAATGCCCCTTGCCCAAACTGGCGATCATCATATTAACGGTATTGAGGCCTTTGGTTATGCTGGGCAGCACCCAAAGGATAACTCCCAGAGCCAGCAGCAAACCGGCAATCGTAATCCCCGACGTGATCTGGACCGCGCGGGTATACTGTTCATTGGCCTGCGTAATTTGCGTATCAATCTCCTGATCCTGGTACCGGGAGAGGGCATTCATGCTGTCCATTGCTTCTTGCTGGACCTGCAGCCCGGTCGTATTGCGATATTGGTTCGCTTCCTCCACGCGTCCTTGGGACAACAGGTTGATCTGCCTTTCGGCGTACTTCTCGAACGCGTTCCAAGCCTCCTCCACCCGGTCGACCAGTTGGTGCTCATACGCACTGCCTGCCCGTTCACGCACTTGCGCAAGAAACCGTTCGGCGTCCTCCACCATTCCACCCAGCTGATTGTTGGCCGTACTAACCGAATTGCTAGGGTTGAGCAGCAAATTCGCCAGCACTTTGGCCACTTCGTTCACTTCGCCTCTTATCCCGGTCGAATACCTTACTTTCAGATAACGCTCTTGGTACATCTGGTCCAACTGCTGGTTGCTGTTGTGCAGCCGTTCATAACTGACAAACGTCAACACGATCAATATGGCCATCAGAGCGGTGAATCCGATCAGCAATTTGTTCCTGATTTTCATTCTGTCTCCGCTCCTTTATTTTTCAATGTGATCCATACCAGGCATTTGTCGTCGTCCCGCTCGGGCGGAGCTTCGGTTTCGAAAAACAAGGATTGCATTGCCGGCTCATCCCATTGGTGCGCACCCTTTAGGCGGGTTTTGAGAAACTCAAGCTGTGTGTCCTGGTCTCCCTGTACCGTCTCCAGCAGCCCGTCCGTATATAAAGCGATATGCCCTTCCCCCTCGTAATGGACCGTCTGCGGGTCAATTTCCATCTTGTCGAACAAGCCCACAGGGCAGCACACGCTGTCGAACGTATCCACAGTCCCGTCTTCCTGGAAAAAAAGCGCCGGCGGATGCCCTGCATTCACGTAATCGATCCGCTTCATCCGCGTATCTACGACCAGATAGATCGCGGTAAAATAGTACTGCACAAGCTGTTTTTCCAAATGCAGTTGATTGAATCTTCGGTTCAGCTCTTGAATGACTTTTTCCGGATCCACATACGTGGTTACGGTATCTTTTAACACGGATGCGATAAACATCGTAAACAGGGACGATGAGATGCCGTGCCCCATCATGTCCAGAAGCAGCACGCCGTAACGTCCTTCTCCCAACGGGTACCAGGAGTACAAATCTCCCGCCAGCTCGAACGAAGGTTTGTAGATCGCATTGACGTGAAATAAAGGATCTTCGATGGCAGGGCTCAAAACAGCATTCTGGACCATCGCTGCCAGCTTCAGCTCATCCTGAATTCGCTGATCGCGCTCCTTGTGCCAGTCCTTCTCCTGCTTCAACCGCAGCGCAAGCCGGATGCGGGCCATCAATTCGACTTTGTTAATAGGCTTGGTTACATAGTCGGACGCCCCGGCGTCAAGCGCTTCGGCCAGCTTTTTGGAATCGCCGATCGCGGTGACCATAATAATCGGAATATCTTTCAGATTATCGTATTTTTGCATGATCCGGCATGCCTCGATGCCATCGATCTCGGGCATCATCATATCCAGCAAAATCAGGTCGATATCCGATGGTTTGGAACGAATCTCGCCTCTCTCTTCGCCAATTCCCAGCACGTCGAACATTTCCATGGCGGAACTTGCGGCAACGACGTCACGATAATTCTCTTTTTTCAAAATCTCTCGAATGATGATGATATTTGTCGGATTGTCGTCAACAATAAGTATGCTCATTAGGATCTCCTTATCTGTGGCGTTCCGTATTTGTCGTTTCGAATCAGGTTATGCAAAGGTCCAAAACATGCATGATTCCACATTTTTCGGGATGGTCAACATAACATTTCCTACTATAACCATAAGCCAAAATGAAGGAAAGTGCATGGAGTGAAACGTTGCCAATCAACATTTTCCAGTCAAAAGAGTGCTTCTATGGAGCAGCTCTTCTCTCTCTATTAATGATATTTTGCGCTATCATGGGCCGCAACCCATATACTCGCAAAAACATAGCTAAGGAATGAGGATACCCCCATTCCTTAGCTATGTTTTTGATAAAGTCCGCTGCAATACCGCTAACAAACTTATGTTTACGTATCGATGCGGCAGAGCGATCCTACTCTTCCTTTTTAGCGATGACGAGCACCTTGCCTTTGTCCAGCTCGCTCTCGTAGAAGTCGGCCTCTGCTTGGGTGAAGCCCATCGACTCGATTTTCGCTCGCAGTTCATCGCCCCGGGATCTGAACAGATTGGCAATGGAGTCAAACAGACCTTCTTGCTTCATGCCGATTTCTTTGGCGTCCGCCGTATCGGCAATGCGGTCCGTGCGGTCCTCTTCATGGGCGAGAACGAAGATTTGATCAGCAAGGTAGCCGGCGCGCTGCAGTTCTTTCACTGCTTCTACCGCTTGAACTCCGTTTTCCACCACTTTGGCATATGCTTTTGCGTTGGTTGAATTCATCGTTTCCACTCTCCTCTGAACATCTTCATTTTCGGCCTCTAAGTTGAACCAATGATTTTTACACGGAGTTACTACGTGGTCAGAACCATCTTCCAATCGCTGTTATCCCCAGATTTTTTGAATCCCCTTATTTAAGGGGAACATCCGGTGATAAATGCGAACGCTTTGCTTCTCCAGATTCTTTCTGCCCTCTCCGTTAACGTGTAAATGTCTAGTTCAACATATATAGTATATAAACATGCCATCTTGTATTGAAACATATCATTCGATTCCAAAAAAATCAGGTAACGGATTCATCAAATAAATCAATGCCCAGGATGCGTTCTGTTCCGGGAGCCATATACACTTTTAACGCCCGGTCTCCCCGCACAAACACCTCGCCGTCCTGCGCCTTGGAATAGGGCTGCCCCAGAGCATTCCGAATGGAGTCGATATCCATGTCAATCCATTGTTGATTTAGCATGAAGCGCTTCATGCGGCCTTCGACATGGATGTATTGAATGACATCCTCGTCCTGGCACACCCCGATGCGGGCATCCTCAAAATCAAATTCCGGGCAACCCAGATAAGGATCGTCCAAGCGTTTCAGCGGTTGTCCCTTTCGGGCCATGACGTCGGCCAGTCCGTGATCCAGCGAGATGCCGTTCAACGTCCTGAACGACCCGAACTGCCCGGACCTTTCATCCGCAACGGTAACAACCTCTGTCACCTGCGGCTCCACTGCCGTCCATGACGTTTCGGGGGCAACCGGAAGAGCTGCCACCTGAACGGAAAAGGGAGAAATCACGCCAAACATCAGAAGCATCAGTTTCATCATTATTCTCACCCTCCATCGGTTTCGCTGGTTCACCGTCCTGACGAGTTACCCGAAATCAAAAATTTATTTTCTTATGCGCTGCCATATGCTTGCTGCAAGGTCGACGTATTTGAGCCACTCCTTACCGCCCTTTGCCCCTTGGTTATATGTAGCATCATAACTGTTCACCGTCCGGTCGACAGGCGTTGATGGCTGCTGGGCGGGATGCACGACGGACTTTTGTTCCCGTTCCTTCTCTGCGCGCTTGGTTTGAAACCGCGAAATCATCGTGGTCGACACCTGCTTTGCCGCAGCACTGACTTCATTCAATACGTCTCCCAGGTTTTGCACCGACTCCATGACCGGATCGATCTGCTTCATTTTGTGCTGTACGTCCGCAGTGATGTCATTGGCATGCCTTACCGTTTGTTTTACCTCGTAGCTCAACTCATCAATCGTTGTTCGTACCTCTTGCAGCGTTTGCGAGACATTGTCAAGCGAAGCCTGAGCGGACTTCAATGTACGAATCAGAAAAAACACAAGCACAGCAAATGCCACGGCAATGATCGCCACGCTAATTTGGTAGATCATAATCCAACCTCTCTTTCCTAATTGCATATCGATTTGTTAATGCTTTAGTTACCCGGCCGTTTCTGCGGCGAAACAATGGCATACGGCCGTTTCGTATCACACCTGCCGCTGCTCGCGTCGTGTGATTCAAGCGCTCCGGGCCCGGTTAAAGACAACTACACAAGGGCGGGGAGAGACTAAACGGCCCTTCCCATTCCAAAATGAAAGGATGATGACTTATGCTGAAATGGTCGGTCGTTTTTCTGATTATTGCTCTGATTGCAGGCATTTTCGGTTTCTTCGGCATCGTTGAAGCTGCAGCTTCCATTGCCAAGGTCCTGTTCTTCGTTTTCGTGGTGTTGTTCATCATTTCCCTGATTACGGGACGAAGCGGCATGCGACGAAGCTAAACGGAATACCCGTTTCACTCGCTGTTCATTGTACGCACAAGGCCTGCCATGCTTGGAAAAGCGGCAGGCTTTTGCTGTGCTGCTTCATATGTATTTCCCTCCTTTTCGCTCTATTCCGCTGCCGCTGACCCCATTTGCAAATAGGACCTTTTTGTCATAGCCATCCCGGTTTTATGCCTCTCTGGTACGATAAAGATTCGGACCCACTTCTACCCAAATTTGACCAAAATGACTCTAGAGAATAAAAGAAAGTATTGCTAAAATTGTGATTCACAGGTGACCTTGCTTGGTTACTTTTATCACAGACAACATACTACATATCTAACCGAGGAGGAGTAACAAATGAAAAAAATCGTAAGTTTCGCTGCTGCCCTGACGCTGATGGGTTCCATGGCTGCCGCTGCGGGTGCCGAGGAAGCGGTTACCGGCACAACGACTCCGACAAGTTCCGAAGCAACGACTTCCCCTGCGATTGAGGTGAATGCCCCTGTCGTGGAAACGATCCAAGGCACCGTCGAAACGGCTCCGGGCTCACAAACCGCTTCCGAAGAAAGCGAGGGTGTAACCGGCCAAACTGCGGAGGGTACAACAACGGAAGCATCCACGTCTACGACAGACAAAATGTTCGACGAACCACTTGTTAAACCCGGCGACGAGGTTCAAGCGCCTACGATGCTGCTGAAGCTTCTGGAGCGCACATGGTTCTATGACGCCCCTAATGGCAAGCCGATCGGAGCGTTGGGCACCCAAATTGTCGACACCACAGGCGAAGTCGTGAATGGGTTCGACGGCGGCGAATGGGTTCAGATTTACACATGGAAAGGAAAAGGCTGGATTCACGTCTCCATTCAATAGTATCGTATTATCGTTGGAACGATAAGTCAAAAAGAGGATAGCCGCATTCGCGGCTATCCTCTTTTTCATCATGTATGCGCACCCCATGAAAAAGGGGTTTCAGTTATAGTAAACATCGCTTTGGAATGTCGGTTAGGTTCCCTGGGGAAGATTGTCCATTTTGGGTTCTACATGCACGTGAACATGCATGATATTATGCTTGTGTTTCAGACGTTCCTCGACCCGGTCACAGATTTGATGGCCTTCGATCAAACTGAGCCCGCCGTCCACTTCAATGACGACATCCACGAGCACATGGCTTCCATGAACGCGCGCCTTGACGTCCTTGATCAATTCCACGCCTGGCACGCGCGATACCGTCGTGCGAAGGTCTGTGAGCTGGTCTTGATCGAATCCGTCGGTCAGGCTATGCGTCGCATCCCTGAAAATATCCCATGCGGTTTTGCATATCATTAAACCAACCACGATGGCGGCGACCTTATCGAGCCAAGGCAAGCCGAATTGCGCGCCGACGATGCCCACGGCGGCCCCGATGCTGACCAGGGCGTCCGAGCGATTATCCTGGGCGGCAGCCAAGAGCGCCTGGCTGTTGATTTGCCGGGATAACCGGTAGTTGTAGCGATACACGCCCATCATCACCAGCGCACACACTGCCGCCACTCCGGCGGCCCACAGATTAGGCGCGGTGAACTCCCCCTGATACCAGGATCGAACCGCTTCGAAGAGTACTTGCAGGCCGACCATGGCCATGATGAAGGAAGCAATCAGTGCGGCAACCGTTTCTGCGCGAAAATGACCGTAAGCATGGTCGGAATCGGGCGGCTTTTGGGATATGCGCAATCCGATCAATACAGCCACGGAGGCCACGATATCGGTAAGGTTGTTGAAACCGTCCGCGAGCAAGGCGCTGGAAGCAAATATATATCCACAGATCAGCTTGAAAGTGGACAGCACGAGATAAGCAGCGATGCTAACCCAGGCTCCCCGCTCTCCCTTGCGTATTTCGTCATAAGCGTTCAACTTCAACGACACTCCTTTAACTTTCATAATACGTTGTTCCATGTTATCAAACGAAACTCGTGTGGGTCTACAGAAACAGTGTTGCCAAGCCGCAGTGCTGTAGGGATACCGAAAAAAAGTTGCAAAGCGTCATGGCTGTAAGCTTTGAGAAACAAAGTTTCATTAAGGAAAAATGGACACGTTCCGAATGATCACGCATTTTAACAGGTTGCCCTTGTACAGGCTTCGCAAAACGTATAAAATGGGAGCATCCCGTCCTTATTCGGACGGCTTATTGCAAGACCGGGAGGGATTCACATGAGCGACAATACGAACGAACCGCGCAAGATCAGTTTGCAGGATGCCATACGCCAAAAGCTGGCACAAAAAAAGGAGCAGGCCAAGAACGGCAATCAGGCCGGAGCTTACTTCGAGGGCGGAACCAAAACATTGAAAAGCCAAAACAACAAAAAGCCGAACAATCAACGCCGCCGGACAGGCGGGTCCTAGCCTCAAAATTCACAATGAACGTTGCTTTTATGGCAAACAAAAAGAAGCGCCATTCTCCTTTCGGAGATTTGGCGCTTCTTTTATTATAAGGCAGAACAGAAATCAATTCCGTTGAAAGACCGATTGTTTACGCTTCGGCAGGGTACAGCTTTTGACGAAGCTCTTTGATTTCATCGCTTTCCAGATACTCGTCATAGCTCATTTGACGGTCAATAATGCCATTCGGCGTAATTTCGATAATGCGGTTCGCGATCGTCTGAATGAACTGATGGTCATGGGACGTAAACAGCATCGTGCCGTCGAAATCGATCAATCCGTTGTTCAATGCCGTGATCGATTCGAGATCCAAGTGGTTCGTAGGCTCATCAAGAATCAGCACGTTTGCGCCGGTTTGCATCATTTTCGCCAACATGCAGCGAACTTTCTCGCCCCCAGACAATACGTTTGCTTTTTTCAGCGCCTCTTCGCCGGAGAACAGCATGCGACCAAGGAAACCGCGCAGATACGTTTCATCCTGATCCTTCGAATACTGACGCAGCCAGTCCACCAAGCTCAATTCCACGCCATCGAAATACTTGGAGTTGTCTTTCGGGAAATAGGCTTGGGAAGTCGTAACGCCCCATGTATACTCGCCGCTGTCCGCTTCCGTTTCGCCCATCAAGATATCGAAAAGAAGGGACTTCGGAAGGCCGTTGGGTCCAACAAACGCAATTTTGTCGCCTTTGTTCACTACAAAGCTTACATCGTTCAACAATGGCTCGCCTTCCACCGCTTTGCTGATGCGATCGACGGTGAGCAGCTGCTTCCCGGCTTCGCGTTCCGGCTTGAAGTTGATGAACGGATATTTACGGTTCGACGGACGGATGTCGTCCAGCGTAATTTTATCGAGCTGTTTCTTCCGGGAAGTGGCCTGCTTCGATTTCGAAGCGTTCGCGGAGAAACGCTGGATGAATGCCTGCAATTCCTTGATTTTTTCTTCTTTCTTCTTGTTCGCGTCGCGTTGCAGGGCGATCGCCAACTGGCTGGACTCGTACCAGAAGTCATAGTTTCCTACGTACAACTGGATTTTGCCGAAATCGATATCCGCGATATGCGTACACACTTTGTTCAGGAAGTGACGATCGTGGGATACGACGATAACGGTGCCTTCATAATCCATCAGGAAGTTCTCGAGCCATTGGATGGACTCCAGATCCAAGTGGTTGGTAGGCTCATCGAGCAACAGGTTGTTCGGACGGCCGAACAGCGCCTGAGCCAGCAGGACACGGACTTTTTCGTTACCGCTCAGCTCTGCCATTTTTTTGTCATGCATGTCGCGGTCAATGCCAAGGCCAATCAGGAGTGCAGCCGCATCCGGCTCGGCATCCCAGCCGTTCAATTCTGCGAATTCACCTTCCAGTTCACCCGCACGCAAGCCGTCTTCCTCAGTGAAGTCCGCTTTGGCGTAAAGCGCATCTTTTTCCTTCATGATGGAGTACAGACGGCTATGACCCATGATTACCGTTTCAAGAACCGGGTACTCATCGTATTCGAAGTGGTTTTGCTTCAATACGGCCATGCGCTCGCCTGGGGTGATGTGCACCTCTCCCTGGTTTGCTTCGATTTCGCCTGACAAAATTTTGAGGAACGTTGATTTGCCGGCCCCGTTGGCGCCGATCAGGCCATAGCAGTTGCCTGGCGTGAATTTGATGTTCACGTCTTCAAAAAGTGCACGTTTTCCGTAGCGGAGCGTGATGCCGCTTGTACTGATCATTAAGCATTACCATCCTTTTTATTTGTTAATCTGCATATTGCATGAATAGCAGCTCGTATACTTATGGATTCAATGACCCTAAGCCTATTCCGGCACCATATTATAACACAAAAAAACGGCTAATTCGAAGATTGGCCGCTTTTTTACGCATTAAATATTTGGCATGGGACTGTTTCCGGTTCAGATGAACCATAAATCCATGTTGATGTGGAAAGAAAATCAGGTTTGCTCGTCCTCGCCATGGCGAATGCGCAGCGTCTCGCCGTGACCGAGAACCTGAATGCGCTCGGCGGCGATGCCAAGGCGCTGCCGTTCGGCTTCCAGGCGATCCAGCGCCTCCCGCGGCGTATCGTCTGCCAGCCTGAACGTGCCGTAATGCATCGGCACCATCAGTTCGGAACCCGTTTCAACGAACCCCTGCAGCGCTTCTTCCGGCGTCACGTGCTGGGACGTCATGAACCATTCGGGTTCATAGGCCCCGATCGGCATAAGAGTGATGTCGATGTCGAAACGTTCTCCGATCGTTCGAAAACCGGGGAAAAATCCGGTATCCCCGACGAAATAAACGGTGGGCGGAGATACGGAAAAGTGGTGGGCCGCTCCGCCTTCCGGTTTGCGAATGCCGCCTTTATTCCGGTGCTCTCTTGAACCCGATCCCGCTGACGTTCGAGGGCTCCCCTCATTCGAAGCTTTAGCAATCGCGCTTTCCGCTGCTGCAGGCGAAACCGTCGCAGCGCTCTCCAGAACATACCCGCCCCAATGGGAAGTATTCGTGTCGAACAACGTGCGGCGCGTCCAGTGCTGGGCAGGCACAAACGTAATTTTCACGCCGCCGACGGACAGATGCTCCCACCATTTCAGTTCGTGGCAGCGGTGAAACCCCTTGCGCACCATTTTTCTTTTGAGTCCGTCCGGCACGATCAGCAGCGTTTTGGCGGACACCAGTTTGCGCAAGGATGCCAAATGCAGGTGATCATAATGAGAATGGGAGATCAGCACCACATCCAGCGGCGGAATGTCCCGGATCGGAATGCCCGGAGGTCCAAGCCGACGCTGGAACCCCATCTTTTCGGCCCAAACCGGATCGGTGACGATGTTCAGACCGTTATATTGAATGAAAAAGGTGGAATGCCCCACCCACGTCACCGTTGTCTCTTCCCGGTTGGCATGCAGGAAATCCAAGTCAGGCGGGTGATGCGGCACCTTGAACGTATAATCCTTCGACTTTCTGCGCCGTTCCTCCCTCCACTGCCTGAATTCCTTCAACGTTTTGTCTGTGCTTACATTATCCAGATTGTTATAGCGGATTTTAGGCATGAAAGGACCTCCTCCCTTCACCTATTTTAACCCATATTTCGCCGAATTGAAAAAAGGCTAGTCCTTCGGATTGCCGCTTGCCGCCATATAGATGAACAAAAAAGCGATCGCTGCGACGATAATAAGCGGCGGAGCGTACATGATCGTGAACGTTTCGAAAAAACTTAATCCCGTTACGCCCGGAATGCCGGATACGCCTTCTGCATACATCGTATTCATCCTTTCTTTTTCCCCGTTCGGCCTCGCACGTAATCGGCATCGAACAGGAACAGTCTCATGATCAGCACCAGCGACGGAATCAGCACCAACAGCCCCAGACTGAACGCGGTAATCAGCGCGATTCCCATCGTGCGGTTCGTGAAGCTGTCGTAAATGTTAACGTACGGATACAGGATGTAGGGCAAATGCGAGCGGCCATACCCGTACCAGGCAAAAGCAAACTGCAGCATGACAGCTACGAAGCACCACCCCATGTACTTGCGTTTCCATACGAGTGATACCGCAATGACGAAGCAGACGAAGGAGGCAATAAACATCCATGAAATGCCCAGCATGTTCTGAAAATGCTGCGGGTTCTGCTTGTTGATTTGCAAAAACGCCAGAAAGCTGGCAAAGATGGTAGGCAGGCTCCATAGCAAGGCATATTCCCTCAATACTTCAAACGCTGTCTCATCTTCCGCTCTCTTGGCGTAGTAGGACAGGAACATGGCGGAAATATAAAGCACGCTCACCAATGCCAACAGCACGACAGACCATGTGTAAGGATTGGTCAAAAATTCGCCCCAGCTAAACAAAACCCTCTCTCCCGACTGCTCGATAATCCCCCCTTCGGAGATCGCCAAAATGGTGGAGAACACGGCGGGAATCAGCAGCCCTGTCGCCCCATACAAGGCCATGTATATCCGGCTGTTCTGGCCGTTGTTTCCATAGGTGTTATAGGCGTAATATACGCCGCGAATCGCAAGCAGCACGATGGCAAGCGAGCCGGGCACCAGCAGCGCAGTTCCATAGTAAAACGCGCTGTCCGGATAAAATCCGACCAATCCGACCACGAAAAAGATGAGAAAGACGTTCGTCACTTCCCACACCGGCGAGAGATAGCGCTGTATGATGTTGTGGATTTTATTCTCATGCCCGGAGAGTACACTGTAAAAGCTGAAGAACCCTGCGCCAAAATCGATCGACGCAACGATCAGGTATCCGAACAGAAACGTCCACAAAATCGCAATGCCCGCAATTTCAAAGCTCAATGCACGATCCCTCCCTCAAGCCCGAGCGACTCCAGCTCCTTCTCCGCTTCCTTGTTGCGGAACAGCTTGCTGAGGACACGGATGCAAGAGAAACAAAGGACCAGATACAGCAAAATGAACAGAACAAGCATCCAGCCTACGGAAGTGGACGTCGTGGCAGCCTCGGATACCTTCATGTATCCGCGCAAAATCCACGGTTGGCGTCCAACCTCCGCGAACATCCAGCCGAGCTCGATCGCAATCATCGCCAGCGGTCCCAGAAACACGATGCCCATGAGCAGCCATTTCGGATACGGTTTGCGTCCCGGAAGCCAGCGCCGAAACACGTACAGGACAGGAATCAGGAAAATGATCACTCCTGTCGTCACCTTCAAATCGAACATATAGTGAATCGAGAGCGGCGGCCTCAGATCGGCCGGATACTCCTCAAGCCCCTTCACTTCGGTATCCGGCCGATTTCCGGCAAGGATGCTTAGCGCGTAGGGAATTTCAAGCGCATACTTGACTTCGTTGTTCTCGTCCAATATGCCTCCATATACGAGCGGTGCTTCTTTCATCGTTTTGAAATGCCATTCGGCCGCGGCCAGCTTCTCCGGTTGGTATTTGGCCAGAAATTTGCCGGAGGAATCCCCGAGCATAATAGTGCTGACGGCAAATACAAGTGCGCTGACGGTCGTCAGTTTCAATGCCTTTTTATAATAAACATGGCCCCTGCCCCGCAGCATGCTGAAAGCGGCGATGCCTGCAAGCAAACCCGCGCTGAGCGTATAGGAGGATGCAAGCACATGGGTTACCTTGGTTGGCGTAGCGGGATTCAGCATGGCCGCTATAGGATGAATGTCCTTCATGATGCCATCGATCAGGGTGAAGCCCTGCGGCTGGTTCATGAACGAATTGACGGTAGTGATAAAAATGGCCGATGCCGACGAACCGAGCGCAACCGGGATGAGCAGCAGCATGTGCGTGTATTTATTTTTGAAACGATCCCAGGTGTACAGGTATATGCCAAGGAATATCGCCTCTATGAAAAAGGCGAACGTCTCCATGAACAGCGGCAGGGCAATCGCCTGTCCCGCCACCCGCATGAACATGGGCCATAACAAGCTGAGCTGCAATCCAATCGAGGTGCCGGTTACTACGCCGACCGCTACGGTGATGACAAAGCCTCGCGCCCACCTGCGGGCAAGCAGGGTGTAGTGCACGTCGTTCTTGCGCAATCCGCGCCACTCCGCAAGAGCGATCATGAGCGGCACGCCAACGCCGATCGATGCAAAGATAATATGTACAAACAGGGTTAATCCGGTCAATATCCGGCTTAGCAGAACAGGGTCCAGCGTTGTCATCAGGGTGACACTCCTCACTGTTAGTCAATGATAGGTTCCGGGCATCGCCCTTCTTCCTTCGAACAACTAATAATTCATGATGCGAATGATGCTCTTCACCACGGCGTAAAGTACGACGACCGCGGCAACCAGACAAACGATCACAAGCGTTTTCTCTTCTTTGCGAAACATATCACGCCTCCTCCCTTTAACGGATGCGAATGTCGTTTACCTATACCGTTTGCAAAAGATTCCTTTTTTATCCGCTTTTATCCGCGAATGTGAAAACTGACACAAAGAAGCCTTAACCGCTACTTGAATGCGATGCATCCAGTAGGGGTTAAGGCTTTATTATCCCGTCAGCCGTCAATTATTCATACGAGCGCCTCTTGTTTGGGAAGCCGGACCTTGAACGTGCTCCCCTTGCCTGGCGCAGACATCACCGTCAGCTTCCCATGGTGATCTTCCACGATTTTACGCGAAATATATAACCCCAGACCCGTTCCGCCAATCTGGCGATGGTCCGAATTGTCCACCCGGTAAAACTTCGTAAACAGCATGTCCTGCACCTCTTCGGCAATGCCGATGCCGTAATCCCTTACATCGATGCATAACCACTTCTTCTCTTCCCATAACGTAATATCGATGCGATCGGCACCAGGCGAGTATTTGACCGCATTGCCAACGAGGTTGTGCAGCACCTGTGCCATCCGGTTCTGATCAGCATAAGCGAAGAAGTCCCCGTTAAAGGCATGCACATATATGCGTTGTACTGATTTGATGTTCCACTGTTCGGCCACGCCCTCCACCAGTTCCAGCATAGGAACATAGGTCATGTGGTAGGTCAAGCTTCCGTTATCCAATCGTTGGATATCCAGCACGTCATCCAGCAAACTGCTGAGCCGGGCCCCCTCGGACGTAATTTTCCCTAAAAATTCAAGGCGCTGCGAGGCGGGAAGATCATACAGCATCATCAGTTCCACATACCCCATAATAGTGGCGACTGGCGTGCGAAGTTCATGTGAAACAACGCTGATCAGCTCGTGCTTCATGCGGTTAAGATGTTCTTCTTCCGTCCTGTCCCGGAACACCAGCAGGAAGCCATGGTTTCTGCCGGGTACGTCAATCTGTTTCATATATAGAGAAAAAACACTTTTGGACGCATTATCCAGAACAAATTCGGTTTCCGCAAAAGCCTGCTCGCCTTTCAGAAACGCGCGCGTCTGATCGAGCAGGTTGAAATTATCCGTGAGCACGGACCGCTCAATGGACAGGGCCAGATCTTCGATGGAGCGTCCAAGGAAATCCCCCAAACCGAACATCTCCTCAATGCGGCGATTGACGATCGTGATCGTTCCAGACCGGTCGGACATGACCAAGCCTTCGCGGACCGATTCAATGAACTGCTCGCTGATGTCGCGCTGTTCCTGAATGGCCTGTTTCTCGCGCACCAATTCGGCGTTCAGCTGTTCCAGCGCAAGCGCATCGCGCACGCGATCCTCTTCAGCTCTTGTTCGCTCGGTAATATCCTTGATAAACAGATTGTATAATGACTCTTTGTTGCCTAAGCGAATCTCGACAATTTTGTATTCGATCGGAAAAACGGATCCGTCGCGCCTGATGCCGTAAATTTCCTCGATGTGGGTATGCCGCTTGCCTGTATTAAACTCGCGACGTTCAAGCTTTTGCTTGATTTCATCGCAAGTGGCTCCCTGAAACAGGGAAGGGGCATTTTTCTGATATACCACGTCTTCCCTCCGCAGCCCGAACATGCGCTCGGCCTCGGGATTGAACTCAATGATTTTTCCGCATGCATCGACAGCAATGATGGCCTCGATGGATGAATCTACGATGGCCCGCTTGATTTCTTCGCTGTTTCTCAGTTCCTTGGTACGCTCCCTTACACGGTCCTCCAGCGTTATCTTGTCCTGGCGAATCTGCTCGAACTGCTCAAGCAGCACGTCGGACATTTTGCGCAAGTTGCCGATCAAAATCTGGACTTCCGTTACATGGCTTATCGGCCATTTCATTTCCCCTTGTCGAATCAGCAGTCTGGAGAGTGCACTCGTCATAAGCGTAATCCGTTTCAATGGGCTTACGACTTTTTTGCTGATCGGCGCGGCAATGATCATGGATACCAAAATAATGACCAACAGGGATTGGATCGTGGTCAGATAGATTGATGCAATATGAGGATAAAACTTGGAAGGGCTTGACAGTACGATAAGACGATACCCCTCGGCCGGCGCCTGCCATTTCTCATTGATGAAAACCGCCTGCCTCCAGTAATCCAAAATATCGCTGGATGCCACGGCATCCGAGAGTAACAAGGGGTCGCCCCCTGCCTGCAAAACGCGTTCCTGCTTCGCTGGCAATGCTGCACCAACCGGGTAAAGCTCGGAGGACGAACCCACCACACGATCGTCTGATCCCAAAATGATGATGCCGACATCCATAAATTCGCTATATTGCCTCAGGGTTGATTGCAATTGTCCCGAAGGAACCACTGGAACCCCCACTTTCTTGTCAATCAGATCGGTAGCATGTCTTAGGCTGGTCACAATGGCATCCCGAATTTGATCCAGCTGTCTGCGGCTATCCGCCGACAGCAGTACAAGTGAAACGGATACAACAAAGGCAACCACGTATTTAAACGCGATTCTGTGAAGAGGAATCGCGCCCGCACGCTTCATTGGATGCTCGCTGTGCGTAATCCAGAAGTCGACGACGATTCCCGCCAATAGCGCATTCACCATACCGACCAGAGCGGCATGGATATACGCAAATCTCAAATCATCCATTTCCATACCAAAGACAAAGTGGCCGAGACCGACAATCGGCAAAAACAATACTAGCCAAAACGTGGCGTTGGCCGTCATCATGCTGCCGTTTTTCCAACGCTTCTGCCACCCCAGCATCCAGATGAATTCCAAAGCATGGATTGCTGCACCGACCCAAATGCTGTAAGGCATGTCTAAGAGGAGACATTTTAAACCGAAAATGCCCACCAAAGCCATGCCGCCATACTTTCCGCCATGCAGGCGCAAGGCAACAAGCACTGCCGCACCGCCGAGCATCAATTGAACGCCGTAGAACATCGTGATGGCGTATACGCTGCCCAATGTACCCAGCACAACAAGCACCATCGTGGCGATCCAAGGAATGCGCAGCCGCGACAGCGTCCAATCCAGCACCGTTTTTCCGATTTTTGTACGAATCATAGGCAATGTTTGGCCCAACCTATCATTTTACGTCTATTTTTTAGCAACTTCGTTTCCTCCCCATGCAAACAAACTGTTTCATTAACGCCCTATTTGACGAAAATACGTTAGGCTTCCGAATTGCGCTTGATTTGTCGAGTGTTTTTCGGAGTTCCCTTTTCTTCTCCAAATCGTTCTGATCCATTATACTGTAAATATGACATGGCATAGTTTTGGTAAATGTTGATGGATTTGCAAAAACTTCATACATGATAAAATGTTGAATTTGCGGTGCGTGGAATTGGGACAAGTCATCATATATACATGTACATGGGATGACCAAAACCGATCCGTACTCCATGCTTCGGCAATCTCTAACAAACTACATCCATTGGATTCCGTGTTTCTTTATAAATTTCCACCAGGAGTGTGACCTCTATGTCTATCAAAGTACTTCTTATAGAAGATGAAAAAAATCTTGCCGACATGATTGCTTTCTTTCTTGAGGAGGAAGGATACATTACAGAACGGGTTCATCATGCCCGCGAGGCACTTCAGCTTTTCCCCCGATTCCAGCCGGATATCGTCGTGACGGATCTGATGCTGCCCGAAACGGACGGAAATGCGCTGGTGGATGCGTTTCGTCAGCATTCGACCGTTCCGATTCTCATGATTTCGGCCAGCACGATGCTGAATGACCGTCTCAAGGCGCTTCATAACGGTGCCGATGACTTCCTGTGCAAACCGTTCAGCCTTAAAGAGCTGGATGCGCGGATCAAGGCACTCTTGCGCAGGTCTGCTCTCTCTTATTCGGGGAAAACGGTTCAAGACAGCAAGGAAGACACGCCAACGAATGCCGGTCATGTCAGTGTGAACGAGTATAGCCGAACGCTGTTTGTGGACGGAGAAGAAATCGAGGTTACGCACATCGAGTTTGAAATCATGAAAGAGCTGTATAAAAATCCTGGCAAAGTATTTACCCGCAACGAGCTGATGGACCGGATCAAAGGTTCGGAACGGGCATATCTGGACCGAACCATTGATGTCCACATTTCAAGCCTGCGCAAAAAAATCGAGCCTGATCCCAAAAAGCCCCGTTACATCAAAACGGTGTGGGGCACGGGATACAAATATGTCATATAGCCCGTTTGTTGAAAGAGCCTGTTTGATTCATTTCGCTCTGGCATTCCCATGTTCTTGCGAAAGGTTCTGTCTGTTTACGGATTCAAGCCATTTCCGCATCTCTGACGCCATTTGCTGAGGATGTTGCACGTCCCAAAGAAACATTTTCATCGGTCCCACACCCGTGATTTGCTGAAGATGGCGCTTGCGAATCATGGATTGAAAATCCGTAACGATCAACAATGGAACGTCCGGCATGAAAGCCCTGATCGCATTGGATGCCGAAACGGCCTGACCCGACTCCTGATAATCAATGATACAATAACGAGTCGTGTCCCACCCGGAGTCAGGGCTCTCATGCGAGTCCTCTCCTTCCATCCAGTTCTCAAGCTGTTCCATGATGTCGTCAAACGCAATACCGCGACTTTCGTCGGAGAGCACTGTAATGGATCCCATCGATTCATAACCTCCCGTAAAGATATTACACTATTGTGTCATGGTTGGTTTAAAAATGTTTGTGCATGATCATGAAAGAAGTGTTAACAAAATTCGCAATCTTCACATATTTCGCAGTTTGCACCCATTCATGTAAAATAGAGATATCCCTTTTTTGGGACAGGCATTTTTAAATCATTACCACACGGTACAGGAGGTTTATACCCTATGAATATTGTGTCTGTTGAACCGACACCAAGTCCGAATACAATGATGCTTCGTCTGGACGAACGTCTGGAGGACGGTATCCGCCGAACGTACACGCTAGATAATGAGCGCTCGGCGCCTGCCTTCATCCGGCAAATGCTTCACATTCCCGGCGTGAAAAGCGTTTTTCATACAACTGATTTCGTGGCCCTGGACCGTAAAGGCAATGCCGATTGGGCCGCCATTCTGGGCGAAGTGCAGAGCCGTCTTGGCCAGGAAGGGCTTGATCTGGAATGGATCGAATCCGAAGACGCAACCGGCGAACATTATGGCGAGGCCCAGGTATTTGTACAGTTTTTCCGGGGAGTCCCTATGCAAATTCGCGTAAAAGCCGGTGCGAAGGAGGAGCGCATCTCGCTCTCTGACCGTTTCGTGCAAGCCGTGACCGAAGTAGCCAGTGCCACACTGATCAAAGAACGAAAATTGACGGACTATGGCGTTCGTTACGGCGAGCTGCCGGATATTGCCCGTGAAGTGGAACAGGAGATTGAAGCGGCATATCCGCCGGAACGGCTGAACCAAGTCATTAAACAAGCGATCGAGCATGGCACCAAAACGGAGGAGTTCGTTGAACGTCGCCGGCAGCTCGAGGGCGCAGAACTTGAACAAGCGCTGCGCGACGAAAACTGGAACGTTCGTTATGCTGCATTGGACGGCATGGAACCTACACCGGAGCGGCTTCCACTTATCGCACAGGCACTTGAGGACAGCAAAATGCAGATTCGCCGCCTGGCTGTCGTATATCTCGGCGATATTCGCACCCCTGAAGCCATGGAACTGCTGTACAAGGCGCTGAAAGACAGCTCCCCGGCAGTTCGCCGCACGGCGGGAGACACGTTATCCGATATCGGCGACCCTGCGGCGACTCCGGCCATGACGGCCACCCTTACCGACAGCAGCAAGCTGGTCCGATGGCGCGCCGCCCGTTTCCTGTATGAAGTGGGTACGGAGGAAGCGGAAGAGGCACTGCGCAAAGCTGCCGATGATCCGGAATTCGAAGTCAGCCTGCAAGCCAAAATGGCACTGGAGCGCATCGAATCGGGAGAACAGGCCGCAGGCACCGTATGGCAGCAAATGGCCGGACGCCACCGGAAAACCGAATAGTTTGTGCCCATTCCAACTTTTGTTATTGCGCTCGAAATCGATGAGCGTTATACTGAATGTCTGTTTGGATTATAGAACATCGTCTGTCATGTTCTGTTGTCAATAATTGCATACACATGTAGATACGCCTCATCCATGAATGGTGAGGTAGAGGTCGCGGATGCAATCAGTAAGCTGAGCGAGGCGTCAGGAAACCGCCGATGAACTCAGCCGAAAGGTGCATCCGCCGAAGCTTGCCGGACGTTTCCGTTCGAGATCCGGCAGAGCTGGGGCTGTCGCCGAAAGGCACAGAACTGTCACGGAACGATTATTATGCCGCATTGGCATGAATTGTTCCGTGTTGAGCTATCTTAAACATCAGGGACAAGGTGGATTTTGGACGATATAAGACCGCCGGCTCAGAGCCTGTGGTCTTTTTTCATGTATTTGCGCCATTGATTCAGTTCATTATCAGTACGCGAAATGAAGGAGTGTTTTCATTGCAAGACCGCGACAAACAAGGTGCGGCCGGTTCTTCCTTGAAGAAAGGGTTGCGCGCAAGACATATGACCATGATCGCCCTTGGGGGCTCTATCGGTACGGGGCTGTTCCTGGCCAGCGGTACAGCGATCTCAACTGCAGGACCTGGCGGAGCGTTAGTCGCGTACGCGGCTGTGGGCATCATGGTGTATTTCCTGATGACCAGTCTGGGAGAACTCGCCACGTTTATGCCGGATTCCGGCTCATTCAATACGTATGCTGCCAAGTTCGTCGATCCCGCCCTCGGCTTTGCCATGGGATGGAACTTCTGGTACAACTGGGCGGTCACGATCGCTGCGGAGCTCGCAGCGGCGACGGTGCTCATTAAATATTGGTTCCCGGACAGCAATTCCATGCTGTGGAGCCTGTTGTTTCTCGTCCTGATCTTCGCACTTAACGTTTTATCGGTCAAAGGTTACGGAGAATCCGAGTACTGGTTTGCCATCATCAAGGTTGCCACGGTTATCATTTTCCTAACGGTAGGCGTGCTTATGATTTTCGGCATTCTGGGCGGAGAAGCGGTCGGATTTTCCAACTTCACCGTAGGAGATGCTCCATTTAGCGGCGGTTTCTTTGCCGTTTTGGGGGTGTTCATGGCTGCCGGCTTTTCCTTCCAAGGCACGGAACTGATCGGGGTTGCCGCCGGAGAGAGCGACAATCCGCGCCAAAACGTGCCCCGCGCCATTCGCCAGGTATTCTGGCGCATCTTGATATTTTATATTTTGGCAATCACCGTGATCAGCCTGATCATTCCGTACACACATCCCAATCTGCTCAAAAGCGATCTGGAAAACATCGGAGTCAGCCCGTTCACGCTTGTGTTCGAAAAAGCAGGCCTTGCCATCGCCGCTTCGGTGATGAACGCCGTTATATTGACCTCCGTGTTGTCGGCAGGCAACTCGGGCATGTATGCTTCGAGTCGAGTGCTTTATGCCTTGGCACGGGATGGCAAAGCCCCGAAGTTTCTAGGCCGGTTGAACAAAAGAGGCATTCCGATGAATGCCCTCCTGGTTACGACCGCGGTCGGAATGCTCGCTTTTCTCGCTTCGCTGTTCGGAGACGGCATCGTGTACACTTGGCTGCTTAACGCATCGGGCATGTGCGGGTTCATAACGTGGCTGGGTATCGCCATCAGCCATTACCGCTTCCGGCGGGCTTATGTGGCTCAAGGCAGAGACTTGAATGACCTGCCATATCGTGCGCGCTGGTTCCCGTTCGGTCCGATTTTTGCGTTTGTGCTGTGCATCATCGTCATTCTGGGACAGAACTACCAGGCCTTTACGGGTG
Organism: Paenibacillus sp. FSL W8-0426; assembly: GCF_037969725.1. Taxonomy (NCBI): domain Bacteria; kingdom Bacillati; phylum Bacillota; class Bacilli; order Caryophanales; family Paenibacillaceae; genus Paenibacillus; species Paenibacillus sp. FSL W8-0426. The sequence continues at coordinate 5,926,464 of NZ_CP150203.1, forward strand.
ATCGGATCGACTGGAACGGAGCGCTCGTGGCTTACCTGAGCTTGCCGCTTTTCCTGATCCTATGGCTGGGGTATAAATGGATCAAGAAAACCAAAGTGGTTCCGCTTCAGGAATGTGACTTCACTTCCAACGATTAAGATCATCGTAGCGCAGCTTGAACGGCTGCTCTAATAAAATACAGGCAGCATCCTCTCTGACTGGAGAGAATGCTGCCTGTTTATTTTGCTTATAAAGTCCAATTGATTCTGACGCGCAGATCGGCCGTATCCTCCATCTTGGAAATATAGTAGGAGATCGTCTTCATCCCGAGCTGGTACAGATCCTGCAAATCCTCCACTAACCCTTCCTCGGTTCCCTTATACCTGAACGTCAGCGTAGTACTGCCCTCTTTCAACACGTTTTGAACTTTCTCCAATAAAGCCTTATCGCTGCTGATGGCGTCCTTCTCATCATACAAGGAGTACTCCAGGGAGTGGTACAGCTTCCGGTATGTTTCCGCTTTCCCCCCGTCCGATTGCGCCAGATTAAACAAGGCTTGGCGATAGGGTTCGGGCGCAGCCGGGTAATTGTTGTTGTTCGTCCAAATATGATCCCGCGCCATCTCATCATCGCTAAGCAAATAGTATCGATGGCTCACCTTCCCTTTGCGATCCGGCGTGGGATCGTCCCAAGTCGTGTCCAGATGGTACCACTTCCCGTCCAAATTCACCAGATTCCAGGCATGAAGCTGCTCACCGGCCGTGCCTTCCACGATCCGATTTTCAATGCCCGCTTGTTCAAGCATCCGATAAGCCAACAGCGTATATCCCTGACATACCGTACTGCCGGTAACGAGTCCGTCATATGCCGTATATTTTTGCAGCGTTGTATCGTACGAAAGGTGGAGCACGATCCAGTCGTGAATGGCCTTTACTTTCTCATGGTCCGTCATGCCCGGTTCAATGATCCGATCCAGCACCTCGGTCGCTTTCCTGTTAACGTATTCCGTTTGCTCCTTCGTCTCCCGATACGTCAGTTTGACATGAACGTTTGCTGTGATGTTTGAGCCTTTGTAGTTAAATGCATAGCTTTTGACGGTATATTGGATGTAGGGATCGCTTTTCATGGCTGCATCGATGGAGATCTGCAACTGCTGTTTGAGGTCCTTCACATTGCCCCGGTACGTAAAATCAAGCTCTTCCGTTCGCTCAGCCATCGCGTCAAGCAACGTCTGCTGCAAATTCGAATTCGTGGTCGTGATTGACGTTTCCGATGCGGCAACCAACTGGTTTAAATCAACCGTGCGCGGAAGGGCTACGGCAATCAGGCAGCCTGCCAGCAGAATGGTAATGATGCGTCCTCCATTTTTGCCCATGAAAGGATACCACCTCTCTTCGCCAATATCTATTGACTCATTGTATCATAAAAGCCGTCCATTGCCGGGTTCTAGTTTTGTCGAAAAACAGGAAAGGGACCTCCCCCCGGAAGGTCCCATAACCATATTGAAATTACAGCAAAATTCAGTACAGGCGGCTGCCGTCCATAAACGTATCCGTCTTACCTTGAAGCTTGGCCAACCGCTCCAGCACCTGAGCCGCTTCGGCCACCGTAACCTTGCGAGCAGGCATGAAACGGCCCTCGATGGAAGGCAACAGCCCTAATTTCAGACTGAGGGACGCTGCCCCCTTATTGGTAATGGATCCCGCATCGGCAATGTTCGGAAGGTCTGACGGCAAGGTATAAAATCCGGCCAGCTTCTCATAGCGCAAAATGCGTACGAGCAGAACAGCCAGTTCCTCCCGCGTCAGCTCCTCGTCGGGTTTCAAGCTGATTTCCGGATCTGAACCCGCAATCCAGCGTTGGTCGATCAGTACACGTATGGCTTGATAATATGGACTTTCCGGCGTGACATCCGCAAATAGATTGCTTCCATCTCCGCTATGATAAATATCGAGATTCGGCTGAAGCGCTCGCGCCAAAACCGTGAACCATTCCCCGCGCGTAATCACACGGTCCGGCATCACCCGGCCCTGATCATCCGGAATGGTCACTCCATGCTGCAGCATATTCCGGATCGAAGCCTCTGCCGCGTGTCCCTCGATATCACTCGCTTCTGCCTTCCCTGTGGAAGCATCGCTGCCGTACTGTTTCTTCCACTCACCCGTATTGGCATCCAAAACATCCATCAGAGGGGAGATGGATGTTTCACTGCTGGAAGGAACATAAGCAAGTTTGACCCCGAAAGGTACGGACTCTGCTCCTCCCAAAGAGTATCCTCCATATCGGGAGAAAGCCAGAACTAAATGGAGTTGCTCAAGGTAGCTTGCCTTGGCCTTTTCATAAGAAATGGCCGGCTTCGTGTCTGTCGGCAATTGCTCCGGAGCAGCCAGCGCTCTGGTGTAGAATTCGCTGATCGTCCCATCCTCCAGAACCTGCAATTGGACCATATCATCCTGCACGACAATGTCTCCTACGTAGCGCTGGAAAACGAAGGTTGTCGCTCCCTCCAGTTCAAGCACCTGAGACAACTTGAATTCTTTTGCGGCATTCGGAACAAGCTCGATGACCTTATTCATCGCCAGCTGCTCGGCTGCCTCCTGATCCATCGTCTTGCCCGCCGCTTCCTCTGCCTGCTGTTCTTCCTTGATGCCCGTCATGTTACGCTGGTATACGTTGTAGCTATAAATCTGTCCCGTTGCAGCATCCACCTGTGCAGAAATGTCCCGCATGAACATATAAGACGCACTCGCATTACGATTGCTCCAGCTCAAGCTCCACACCTGACCGTTTGGATTCATATATTGGCTTTTATTTAGTTGGCTGTACTCCAGCTGGTAATTTTCAGGAATGTCAAAATGTTCTCTAACCCGTTCCTCCGCCTGCTTGGCAGTCAATTTCTCCCCGCTGTGGGCGGCAAAAGCATTGGCGCTGCCTTTCAAAGGCCGGTCTTTACGGGTCGATTCCTTGGTCGATGCCTTGCCTGTCATAGCATTGATGTGCTCGAGCGTACTCGCATCCATCGGAGTAAGGGTCATCCCTGCGGGAACATAGCCCAGAACGTATTTTTGCCCTGCGCGGGAAGAATACCGTTCTTTCGGAATGTATGCAAGCTGTACGTCAAATTGTTTCTCAAACTGCCGTCTCGCTTCTTCGGCGGTTGCTCCCGGTTTCGAAGACGGGTATTCCTTGCCGAGCGTTGATCTGGAAAATCCGGTAACGCTGCCCCGACTGTCCACGCTGACGTTGGCCGTCTCGGCATCGGACAGCAAACCGTCGCGTTTCAACTGGTAACTGTAATGATATTCGGTTCTACCGAACAGCGCTTGCGGCGAGGCAGAAACGTAGCTCTCCTGAACGGGGACGTAATCTGTTTCTTTCAGCCCTGGAATGGCTTTGTACAGAAACTGTTCAGCCAACTTGTCCGCCTCGTCCGAAGTCAGGTCGTTCCCCGGTTCGCCATGCTGTCTGCTTAACAGCTCCGAAGGCAGATGGGCGCTGAGTACTTCGCCTGTCACGGCGTGCACGGTAGCACTGAAGCCCAGCGTATGATTACCCTCCGTAACCGAAAAGCCGATTTCCCATGTCTTGTACTCCGGCTGGGGGTATACGTGGCTTGAACCGAATTGCACGGATGCAATGGTTGCCCTTTTCAACACAGGGAATAGCTCAAGTATATGGTTTCTGGCCTGTTCCGAGGAAATCTTGGCTCCTTCAGGCACTTCATTGCTCGTTGAATCGGAACCTACCGTCGCCTGTACGGCAACGTCTGTAACTGGTTCCGCTTTAGCTGCATACACGCTGCCGGCAAATCCCGGAGCTTGCGTCGCCAATAGCCATGCCGCCATCGTTGCGGCAGCTGCTTTGGCCGTCCCCCTTCTCAAACGGTCGTTCAAAAACAATGCTGGACCTCTCCCTTCAATTTCAGGCAAGTACAGGACATGCCTCCCTAAAAACTCGCACGAATATTGACAGTCTACTCTATGATACCATAAGCTTCCTTTTAGAAGGTCGTTTTCCCAAAAAGTTTACAAATGTTCATTTTCTGAGAACGCTCTGCACAACAAAAAAACGCCAACCAGCCAGGTTGGCGTCTATCGCTCGGCCTCATACTATGTAAATGCAGGCCGTTCCGAAGCCCCACATTCCATCTCCTGTGGGTTAACTGGATCTGAAGCAGACTCCTTTTGAACCCGGACATGGCTTTGAATAAACGGTATTACCGCTGCCCAAAATGCGGGATCTTCTTCAGAGCAACTGTGCCCGTCACTGTTAACCCAGAGATGCTCGACGGGTGGATCGGCTTTGGAAAGAAAGTATTCCAGCTCGCTTGGCGGAATAAAACGGTCCCCCTTGGAATGCACCATAAGGATCGGCAGCTGCATCATTCTGCGCCGTTCGTTCAGCAACAAAATCGGATCGTGCTGACGGTAGGTTTTGAGAGATTCGCCGAGCCGCCAAAACCAGATTCGGGGAATCACCTGAGCGAGCGGAAACTGGGGCAACCTCCGCCTGCGCAGCTCTGAGCTGACGATGACCTCGAACTGGGCAGGCATGGAATCCGTAATGACTGCCGCCACCGGAATTCCTTCCGTGAGGGCCATGATCGTTCCAAGGCCTCCCAGCGAATGTCCCAGCACTCCGATGGCTTGGGGATCAATTTCCGTTCTGGCGGAGGCATACCGCACTGCAGCCAGCAGATCATCCCTGAACAAATAAGCCGACGCGGCCTTGACCGGATCGCTGGCACCATGGCTTCTTACGTCGTACATGAGCAGCGCATACCCCGCTTCCCAAATCGGCCGGGCGTAGCGCAGCACCCGCGATCTGTTGGAACCCCAGCCATGGGCAATAATAACCAATGGCCAAGGTTGAGGCACCGAAGCATCTGCCGGTATAAACCATCCATGCACGTTGCCGTCGCCGCTCTTAAAGGTGACGTCTTCGAACGGCATGGGTGGTTTCAGCGTAATGGGTATTTTCTTCGGCGTCTGGCTTTTCACCGCTGCTCTCCATAACCCTCCCGCAGTGACCGCAGCAACCGCGATCATTCCGCCAATCATCGTTTTGGCCTTCATGGGCACACTCCTCTCCGGCTATTGCTTACGTTCAGCATACGAAAGTATCATCATCGCTCTTTAAAGCAAAGCATCATTTTATGTCAATCCTCTCGATCGCCCGACGCTGCCCGGACAAAGGCTTTGGCCTGTTTCGCGATCTGCTCGCTGTTCCCGGCGGTCAAAGCCTGCTTGGGAAGCAATGCACTGCCAAGTCCAACCGCGGCCGCACCTGCTTCATAATACTGGGCGATATTGTCCAGATTGGCTCCGCCTGTCGCTAACAGTGGAATATGATTCAAAGGAGCTTTGACCTCTTTCAGGTAAGAGAGCCCCAAACTGGCCATCGGAAACAGCTTCACGACCCGGGCTCCTGCTTCGTGCGCCGCGACGATTTCGGTGGGCGTCATGGCGCCAGGCCAAATGTCTATCCCTTGTTCTACAGCATATTCAATGACGGAGAGATCGACATTGGGAGACACCAGAAATTGCGCTCCCGCCGCCACTGCCTCTTTGGCCATCTGCACATTAAGCACCGTGCCGGCGCCGATGTAAGCCTGTCCTTCATGGCGTGCTCGCCAGTCGGCAATGATGTGCTGCGCACCTGGCGTGTTCAAGGTAACCTCCATCAAGCGGATTCCGCCATCGGCCATTCCTTTTCCAGCGGTTACCGCTTCTTCACGGCTGATGCCGCGCACGATCGCTACAAGCCTGGATTCAATCAATACCTCTGATAAATTCATCATATCTACCCCTTAGTATGTAAATTTGGCACCAGAATTCATGCATGCTTCGAAAATCCGGTGATAAGTTATTGCTTCCGACGCCGCTTTCTTTCAGAAAAGCTTTTAGCGAACACTTCGCTTCTTCAGATTGGTTCTGCCTCTCCGTTAACATATATTTGTTCATTACGGCTTGTATAGATTCATTGTAAAACATCTGCTTGCCCTATTGGAAATTTTTCGTCAAACCGCGGCATTGGCAAAATGCAAAAAGGCATCCGCCAATGCGGAAGCCTGCTGCATGAATCTCTTCATTTAGTATAATAGCGAAGCCACGAATCAACGATATTGCGCCAAACGATCATTCAGACTGCGGGTTTGGCCGTATACTTCCTGATACAGCGCAAACAATTCATCGTATACCGCAACCGTCTCCGAATTCGGCTCATACGACTTCGCAGGACGGATAAATGCTGCCGCGCATTCCTGCAACGATGGGAACCAGCCGCAGCCGTAAGCCGCAAGCATCGCTGCACCCATTGCCGGGCCCTGCTCGCTTTCCAGCTTCACCACTTTGGCGTTGAATACGTCAGCCTGCATTTGCAGCCAAGCTTCGTTCTTCGCGCCGCCGCCGATGGAGATGACTTCTTTGACGTCTTTGCCTGCGCCACGCAAAATGTCGATCGACTCGCGCAGCGAGAACGTAATGCCCTCCAGCACCGCGCGTCCGAAATGCTCCAGCTTGTGTCCTGCGTCCATGCCGATGAAGCTGCCGCGAATGTTGGCATCCGGATGCGGCGTGCGCTCTCCGACGATGTACGGCGTGAACAACAGCCCGTTGCTTCCGGCCGGAATGGCATCAATGCCCTGCAGCAACAGATCAAAGGACTTATCCGCAGCAAATGTATCTTTAAACCAAGAAAGGCTGTAACCTGCAGCCAGCGTCACGCCCATAATATAGAAAGCATCTTTCTCGCCGTGATTGAAAAAGTGGACTTTGCCCTCGAAATCGAGATCCTTGCGCTCCTCGTAGGAAAGCACTACCCCGGACGTACCGATGCTGCACATGGTCTGTCCTTCGCTCAGAATGCCTGCGCCAATGGCACCGCATGCGTTGTCCGCGCCGCCGCCGAACACTTTCGTGCTCGCTTGCAGACCCGTCTGGTCGGCGATTTCCGGCAGCAATGTGCCCACTTCCTCGAACGACTCAACCAGTCGCGGACAGAGCGAGAACGGCAAATCAAAAGCGTCCGCGATCTCTTTGCTCCACTGTTTGCCCGCAACGTCCAGCAAAAGCGTACCTGCTGCATCCGAGTAATCCATGGCGTAATCGCCGGTGAGGCGATAACGAACGTAATCCTTTGGCAGCAGGAACAGCGCTGCCTGCTTCAGCAGCTCCGGCTCATTCTCTTGCACCCACAAAATTTTCGGCAGCGTAAAACCTTCCAAGGCACGGTTGCGTGCAATGCTTAACAATTGTCCGCCCAGCACCTTTTCGATGCGGCGGCATTGCGCCGTCGTGCGCGTATCGTTCCACAGGATGGCATTGCGCAGCGGCTTGCCTTCGCGATCCACCAAGACGAGGCCATGCATCTGTCCGGAGAAGCTCAGTCCTTCGATTTCGGATGGGTGAACACCGGAGACTTCAAGCAGCTTACGCAGGGACACAATGGTTTGCTCTACCCAATCCTCCGGATTTTGCTCACTGTATCCGGCTTTTGGCTGGTACAGCGGATATGCCTCGGAAGCTTCAAACGCCACTTTTCCTTCACGGTTGACCAGCACGGTTTTGACCGCACTTGTCCCCAGATCGACACCAATTACATAACTCATTACGATATGCTCCTCTCTAATCCAAAAACCGTCCCCGCCTTCCCAGGGGAAAGTCGGGGACGGTCCGAATGTCCTGTAATTAGTCAGCCAAGATGTACTGGTTCAGTTTTGCTCTCAGCAATTCTTGACGTCCGGATTGGTTTTTGCGTGGGCTTTCGTTGTTCAATGCATATTCAGCCAGGGAAGCAAGCGTAGCTTTGCCTGCGACAACGTCAGCACCGATGCCTTCTTTGAAGCTGCTGTAACGCTGCTCGATGAAGTCGTCGAATACACGATCCTCGATCAATTTTGCAGCGACTTTCAGACCTTTGGCATACGTGTCCATACCAGCGATATGTGCCAGGAACAGATCTTCAGGCTCGAAGGAACCACGGCGAACTTTTGCATCGAAGTTGACGCCGCCACGGCCAAGACCGCCGTTTTTCAGCACTTCATACATGGTCAGCGTAGCATCGTACATATCAACCGGGAACTCGTCTGTATCCCAACCGATCAACAGGTCGCCTTGGTTCGCGTCCAGGGAACCGAGCATGCCGTTGATGCGTGCAACGCGGATTTCATGATCGAACGTATGGCCTGCCAGTGTAGCATGGTTCGCTTCAAGGTTCAGTTTGAAATGTTTGTCCAAACCGTATTTTTGCAGGAACGCAATGGATGTTGCCGCATCAAAGTCGTATTGGTGTTTCGTTGGCTCTTTTGGTTTAGGCTCGATCAGGAATTGGGCGTCAAAGCCGATTTCCTTCGCGTAATCTACAGCCATGTGGAACATGCGGGCGATGTTGTCTTGCTCCAGCTGCATGTCTGTATTGAGCAATGTGTCGTATCCTTCACGACCGCCCCAGAATACGTAGTTTTCCGCGCCAAGGCGTTTACCGACTTCCAGGCCTTTTTTGATTTGTGCCGCAGCGTGAGCGTACACGTCAGCGTTGCATGTGGAAGCCGCGCCGAACATGAAACGTGGGTTGGAGAACATGTTCGCCGTGTTCCAGAGCAGTTTCTTGCCGCTGGACTTCATGTGCTCTTCGAGCAAATCAACGATGGTGTCGATGTTGCTGTAGAATTCGCGCAGCGTTGCGCCTTCCGGAGCGATATCCACATCATGGAAGCAGTAGTAAGGCAGGTTCATTTTTTCCATGAATTCGAAAGCCGCTTCTACGCGAACTTTCGCTTTGTCCAGACCGGAATAGCTATCCCAGGAACGTACAGCTGTTTCTGCGCCGAACGGGTCGCTGCCGCCTGCAGTCAATGTATGCCAATATGCCATGCCGAAACGGAAATGCTCTTCCATCGTTTTGCCGGCTACAACTTCTTGAGGGTTATAGTGTTTAAACGCAAACGGGTTCGTGGAATCTTTGCCTTCAAATGCAATTTTATTAACGGATTCAAAATAGGCCATGTAAAATGCCTCCTCGGTAGTTTTAAAGAAATCGTTTACACCGATATCCTACCACATCGTATTCACTTTGTCTATTGGTTAAACAAAGTAAAAATAAAAATGTTTTTTCGTTGGAAGTTTGCGCTATAATAGTCGAATAGCTTGCGCTCGGATGTTATGTTAACCCCTTTATCCAAAGAATAGGAGTGCCTTTACATATGAAAATTACCGGAGACCAGATGCTGGTCAAAAAAATAAACAAGTCCATCGTGCTGGACACGATTCGGCGGAATGCCCCTCTCTCCCGCGCCCGGGTATCCGAAGTGACAGGCCTTAACAAAGCAACGGTATCCAACCTCGTCGCTGAACTGATTCAGGATGAACTGGTGCAGGAAATCGGTCCCGGCGAGTCCAGCGGAGGCCGCAAACCATTAATGCTGTTATTTCGGGCTACCGCCGGATATGCCGTGGGCCTGGAATTGAGCGTCTCGCATTTGAAGGGTGTGCTTACCGATCTGGAAGGAAACGTCGTCGCCGAATCTACGGCGAAGCTGGAAGCCCATGATGTGCCTGCCGTCTTCGGTCAGCTGAAGCTGGCTGCATCGGAGCTGATTCAAGCTGCTCCCGCCTCGCCCCACGGCGTCATCGGGATCGGAATCGGCGTGCCGGGTATGGTCGACGAGGACGGCACCGTTCTGTTCGCGCCCAATCTTGGTTGGGAAGGCGTTCCGCTCCGTTCCATGCTGGAAGAAGCGTTCAACGTGCCGGTCACGATCGACAACGAAGCCAATGCCGGCGCTCATGGCGAACTGAATTTCGGAGCGGGCGTCGGTGTGCGTCACCTGATCTATATCAGCGCAGGCATCGGGATCGGGTCAGGCATTATGGTCGATGGCGAACTATACAAAGGCGCTTGGGGATATGCTGGCGAAACCGGCCACATGTCCATCGAAGCGGAAGGCCGTGCCTGCTCTTGTGGAAACCGCGGTTGCTGGGAGCTATATGCTTCGGAAAAAGCCTACGATCACCCCGAGCAGAAACTTAACCTGCCTGCCCATACGACGCGAGAACTGATCGAGTACGCCAAACTGGGGAACAGCTCCGTGCTGGCTCTCTATGAAGGAATCGGACGCAAGCTTGGCATCGGCATTACCAACATCGTCAACAGTTTCAACCCGGAACGGATCATCATCGGCGGCCCGTTGTCCGAAGCCGGTCCCTGGATCGAATCTTCCTTGAAACAGGTGGTGGAGGAGCGCACGCTGCCGTACCACCGCCGCAGCCTGCAAATCGAATGGGCCGGGCTTGGCAGCCGTTCGACCCGGATCGGAGCCGCGTATTCGGCAATATCCCAATTTTTAGGAAAAATAAAAGTGTCTGTGTAATACAGGATGAAAATTGACAACATTTCGCCCCATTTTCTCCCTTTTTGCCAGAGAATTAGACGAGTATAATGGGAATATGTGATTTTTGTCATGGCAACATCATCGTTGCTGTGTTATACCCCTAACGAAACGGAGTTGAACACCTGTGACCTACGTGGATACATCAGATATCTCGGCGCAAATGTTTGTCACCGTACTCCTGTTCCTGATCGTCATCGCGCCTCTGTTCAGCCTTGGCATCCTGCGCTTGTTCCAGAGCAAAAAGAAGGCTGGTTTCATGTACATGCTGTCAGGCGTAGCGGTATACGTTGTGTTTCAGACCTTTATGAGCGTTGTATTTTAGCCTTTGCAAGCGAACATCCCGTAATATACACAAAGAACCGTACCATCGATGGTACGGTTCTTCCATATACAAACGGCTCGCGCGGGCCGGAAAGTTTCATGGTTCGCTTGTCGATCCAATCCCGTTATGGGGAGGATTAAGCGTCCAGCACTTTTGCGAATTGCGTTTTGTTCATGCCCAGGATGCGGTGCTCGCCGATCACTGTCAGAGGTACTGCACGCACGCCCATATCCCATACTTGTTGCGCGAATTCATCGTTGGTTTCGATGTTGCGCTCTTCGTAAGAGATGCCTTTCTCAGCCAAAAACGTTTTAACCGATTTGCAGTTCGGGCAGTTGGTCGATGTATATACAATTACGTTTTCCATGTTCTCGTCACCTCATATTGTTTTTTGGGTTTTCAATGTGTATCCCATTGGAGACCGGTGTTACCGGCCTCCGAGGGGTTTTATCATTATTTGGTTACTGCAGCGTGCTCCAGACTTTCAATAAATTTCTCCACGTCCATGGCTGCCATACATCCGCTGCCTGCTGCGGTGATCGCTTGTTTGTAACGAGTATCCTGCACGTCTCCGCAAGCGAATACACCCGGAATGTTCGTTTCGGAAGTGCCTGGAGTCGTCAGGATGTATCCATGATCATCCGTAGTCACTTGTCCATTAAGGAAACCGGTGTTAGGCGTATGGCCGATAGCCACGAACACGCCGCTCGCCGTAATGATTTCCTCTTCGCCTGTTTCGTTGTTGCGGACTTTCAATCCGGTCACACCCGCGTCTCCGGCAATGACCTCCAGTGGCGTGCGGTTCAATGCCCAGTCCACTTTTTCGTTGCTGCGTGCACGATCCTGCATGATTTTGGAAGCGCGCAGTTCGTCACGACGGTGTACCAACGTTACTTTGGACGCAAAACGTGTCAGGAAGTTCGCTTCCTCCAGCGCGGAGTCCCCGCCGCCGACAACGATGATTTCTTTGTTGCGGAAGAAGAATCCATCGCAAGTGGCACATGTGCTGACGCCGCGGCCCACGTTGTTTTCCTCGCCAGGAATGCCGAGATATTTCGCGGAAGCGCCTGTGGACAACACGACTGTTTCGGATACCAGTTCACCCATGCCTTCAACGGTCAGTTTGAATGGACGCTCGCTCAGGTCGATGCTGTTTACCCAGCCTGTGCGGAATTCCGCACCGAAGCGCTCTGCTTGTTTACGCATGTTGTCCATCAGTTCAGGTCCCATGATGCCTTCAGGGAAGCCCGGGAAGTTCTCCACTTCGGTTGTCGTTGTCAACTGGCCGCCTGGCTGCGGGCCTTCGATGACGAGTGGGTTCAGGTTGGCGCGTGCCAGGTAAATTGCTGCTGTCAGCCCCGCAGGGCCTGTTCCGATAATAATGGATTTATACATGTATAGTTCCTCCCCTGTCTTCTGCAAAAAGGTCATGCTCCATAAGGCATCAAATGTAAATGACTCAGCATACACTAAAGCGGAAAGTCCACCGTCATGTCCACTAAACCGGCCTATAGGATAACCAATGCCCTATGCAGAAATGGAAATGTAATTTATAATCATTCTAATCTGTTGTTCATTATGATCTGTTTTCTGAAAGGTGTCAATGCTCGGCAGCGATTATGAAGAAGTCTTCATCAGGAGGGAATAATGAAAGCATGAACGATGCACTCATAGGCAGCATTATCTCGGCCATGTCCACGGGCCTTGGTGCCGTACCCATTTTGTTTATGCGCAAAGTCACGCACCGTCTGCGCGATATTTTGCTTGCATACGCGGCAGGCATCATGACCTCGGCTTCTATGTACAATCTCATTCCGGAAGCGCTTGGCCAATCGAACTTATTCGTATTAACGCTTGGCGTATTGCTTGGCAGCATGGTGCTGTTAGTGTTGGAGATGAAGATCCCGCACGTCGATCTGGAAAATCCGGAGAAAATGCCTTTCAAGATCGAAGCGAAGGCTTTCATGATCATCGCGGCCATCACGATGCACAATTTGCCGGAAGGCCTCTCGGTCGGCGTCAGTTACGCCAGCACGGATGGGAACCTCGGCAACTTGATCGCCTTTTCCATCGGTTTGCAGAATGCGCCGGAAGGGTTTCTGGTTGCCCTCTTTCTCGTAAACCAGAATATCGGGCGTTTCAAAGCCCTCGGCATCGCTACGTTAACCGGTGCGGTGGAGATTGTGACCAGCATGATCGGATACAGTCTCAGCAGCCTGGTTGCGGGCCTGGTTCCTTACGGTCTGGCGTTTGCGGCCGGCGCGATGATGTTCATCGTTTACAAGGAGCTCATTCCCGAAAGCCATGGCGATGGCAATGCCCGCGTTGCGACCGTCTCCTTTTTGCTCGGACTGATTACGATGATTGGATTGACCGAGTTGTTCTAAGCAGGGGCGGAGAACCCCTGAACGTATGTTTAAGAACCCGGACGGACGGCGAACACGCCGCAGCCTTCCGGGTTCTTTTTTTGTTCACATATGAAGATTGCATGAAATAAATGGAGGTAAATCAAACCACCTCTCAACGCAGCAGGCGCAGCCCGTTCAAAATGACCAAAATGGTGCTGCCCTCATGCCCGACAACGCCAAACGGCAGTGCCACGTTCTGCAGAAAATTGGCTCCGATCAGAACCGCAATGACCGAAATCGCAAAAGCCATGTTTTGTTTCATCGTGCGCTGCGCACGGCGCGATTGTCGGATCGCCCAGGCGATCTCCTCGATGTTGTCGTTCATCAGCACCACGTCGGCCACGTCCAGTGCCGTGCCGCTTCCCGACATGCCCATGCCCATACCAACCGTGGCCGCCGCCAATGCAGGGGCATCGTTAACGCCGTCCCCCACCATCAGCACTGCCCCGTAACGTTCACGAAGCTCCTTCACCTGTGCAACCTTGTCTTCGGGAAGCAAGCACGCATGGACATCGCATACCCCTGTCTCCCGTGCAATGACCGCGGCCGTTTCAGGACGGTCCCCCGTCAGCATCACCACTCGGACACCCATCGCTTCAAGTTTGCGTACTGCGACGGCAGCCTGTGGCCGAACCTCATCCCGCATGGCGATCAGACCCGCGGGTTGACCATCCGCATTCACCACGGATATCGTTTTTCCCTGCTGCTGCAGCCGGTGGATGGCATCCTTCCAACCGGAAAGATCCGGAAGGTCATTCGCCTCAAGTTTGCCTACGCTCCAGTTCACTCCATTTACGCAGCCCTCAATGCCTGAGCCAGTCAAAGCCTGCACCTGCCCGGCATCCGGCAAGGCTAGCCCTTCCATCATGGCATGATCTACAATCGCGCGCGCCAAGGGGTGCATCGACTGATTTTCGATCGCAGCCGCCGCTGCAAGCACCTCATCACGTTCATAGCCATCCGCAATCAGCATATCCGTAACTTGCGGCGTCCCCATCGTCAGCGTACCTGTTTTGTCGAAAGCAACGACACGGGTTTGAGCCAGGTTTTCGACGTGTGCACCGCCCTTGAACAGAATGCCTCTGCGCGCACTGCTCGACATCGTTGATAACATGACGGGCATAATGGAGGATACCAAAGCGCAGGGCGATGCAACGACCAGGAAAACCATCGCTTTGTAAAACGCCTCTCCCCACGACCAGCCTAACAGGATCGGCGCCCCGCCAATGACCAGCAGCGTGGCCGCGACGACAACGCGGGCGTAGATTCCCTCAAAGCGTTCAATGAACCGTTGGGACGCCGGAACATCAGCCTGCGCTTCCTCTATCAATTTGATGATTTTACCGAATACCGAGCCTTCTGCCGACCGGGTAACTTCTATATATAAGGCTCCTTCCCCGTTCACCGTACCCGCATACACTTCGTCTCCATGGGATTTATCCACGGGCATCGGCTCCCCGGTAATGGATGCCTGATGTACGAACGAGCTTCCGCGGCAGACGACCCCATCCGCCGGAATAAGTTCGCCCGGCTTGACGAGCAGCAAGTCTCCCTGTTCAAGTTCATCAATGGTTACGCGGTTCAACTGACCGTCTTCCATGCGCAGAGCCGTCTCCGGTTTGAGTGCCAACAAGGATGAAATATCCTTGTGGCTGCGTTCCGTCGCGTAGCTTTCCAATGCACCGCTCAGGGCAAATATGAAGATGAGCATAGCCCCTTCGTTCCAATAACCAATCGCGGCCGCGCCAAGCGACGCAGCAATCATAAGCAAATTGACGTCCAAGTCCCGCTCCTTGACCAGTGTTTCTACGCCTTCCTTCGCTTTGGTCCATCCCCCCATGACATAAGCCGCGATATATAAAACCACGGACAGCACGCTTGACCACGAGGATATTCCCCACGCGAAGAGCATTAACAACCCGCTGCCAAGTGCAGCCTGCATTTCCTTATTTCGAAGCATGGCCCGGAAGTTCGGCCGACGGCCCCGGTTCGGTCCGGTAGAATTTGCCGGTCTACGTTCGTTTGCTTTGGTTTGTAAAGGCTGATGTACAGCTTGCATAAGGATCACGTTCCTTTCGTATGAAAAAATGTGTCGCCGTATTGAGAATGAGAGCCATTGTTACTACCCCTAAAATGACACATGCTGCTGCGGGAATCCCGCAGCAGCATGCTGGTCAAAATGAGAATGATAATCATTTTTGTACTTATGCAATTATTTTTACTCAATACAACTTTTCTATATTATATGCCTGATCTTCCCCATTTGTAAACGGGTCCCCATGCAAAAACTCCAACATCTGCCTGCGCAGACCAAAAACCGCCATCCAGCGGATGACGGTTCCATATGCAAAAACGTTGAAGTTGCAAACACCATGCCAGCTTCATATCAAGGATTGCCCTGCGTTATCCCTGTTACGCGCCAACGCTCGCCCCCTGGCTTGCCTTGATGGCTTGTTCCAGGTCATGCAGAATATCCTGAATGTTCTCGGTTCCGATAGAAAGGCGGATCAGTTCCGGATTGACCCCGGCGGCCCGCTGCTCCTCCTCGCTTAGTTGCTGGTGTGTCGTGCTCGCCGGGTGAATGATCAACGACTTGGAATCGCCGACATTCGCCAGGTGAGAGAACAGCTTGACGTTTTCGATCAGCTTGCGGCCTGCTTCAAGGCCGCCCTTGATACCAAATGTGAGGATCGCGCCCTGTCCTTTCGGCAAATATTTTTGCGCGAGTTCATAGGATGGGTGACTTGGCAAACCGGCATAGCTCACCCACTGCACGTCCTCATGTTTCTCCAGATATTCGGCTACCGCCAAAGCATTGCTGCTGTGGCGTTCCACCCGCAGGTGCAGCGTCTCCAGTCCCTGCAGCAGCAACCAGGAGTTAAACGGAGAAATGGTCGCTCCAAGGTCGCGAAGCAGTTGTACGCGGGCTTTGATAATGTATGCAATCGGCCCAACCGCTTCCGTGTACACGACCCCGTGGTAGCTCGGGTCCGGCTCGGTCAGCCCCGGGAACTTGCCGCTGGCTTTCCAATCGAATTTCCCGCTGTCTACGATCACGCCGCCGATGGAGGTACCGTGCCCGCCGATGAATTTGGTCGCCGAATGCACCACGATATCGGCTCCGTGTTCGATCGGACGAAGCAGATACGGACTCGGGAACGTATTATCAACGATCAGCGGAATTTGATGTTCATGCGCAATGGCGGCCACGGCTTCGATATCAAGCACATTGCCTTGCGGATTGCCAATCGTCTCGGCATACAGCGCTTTGGTTTTGTCCGTAATGGCTGCTCGGAAATTTTCAGGATCGCTCGAATCCACGAATTTCACGTTCAATCCAAGCTTCGGCAGCGTGGTGGAGAACAGATTATACGTGCCTCCGTACAAGCTGGCGGAAGACACGATCTCGTCCCCGGCCCCGGCGATGTTCAGCAGCGAAAATGTGATGGCTGCCTGACCAGAGGCAGTAGCCAATGCCCCAGCGCCTCCTTCCAACGCGGCAATGCGTTGCTCAAATACGTCGGTGGTCGGATTCATCAGACGTGTATAGATATTGCCAAACTCTTTCAGGCCAAACAGGTTGGCGGCATGGTCCGTATCCCGAAATCCATACGATGTTGTTTGATAAAGGGGTACTGCGCGTGCATTGGTGGTCGGGTCAATCTGCTGACCGGCATGAATGGCCAATGTTTCGAATGAAAGTTCACGTTCGTTTGACATATAATCGAAATCCTCCCTTGGCATAAGGCTTGAGATCCATGGTGTCTTCGCGTGTTGTCGCCTGTTTTTTCATATTCTCTCACAAGATGTGGCATTTGGAAAGAGATATTTCCGATTTTTCCGATGAGAAATATATTTTTTCAATTATTGACGCTACACATTGATCATGGACATACCATTCCATAGCTACCAAAAAAGCCTTTGCAGAAGCAAAGGCTTTCGGTGGCTTCATATGGGCAACGAATCGGAACCACTATACATGTACGCCGCCCCATACTTCCCGTAAATGCTTGGCAGCCGGAACGGCCTGCTCTGCCGTCACGCCCTCGAGGGAAATGTCGATGTGCGGCTTATAGGTTTTCAGCAATTCGAAGAACAAAGGATAATCCAGAATGCCTTCGCCAGGCACCGGATTGAATTTTTCGCCTTGTGCATTGAAGGCCACGTCTTTGGCGTGGATCACGATAATGCGCTGATAGAGCGTCTCCATGACTTCTTTCAGAAATCCTGCCTGATCGGCTGCATGCTCCTGTTTAATCAGATTGCATGGGTCGAATAACATGCCAAGATTGGAAGACGGGATCTCCTCGAAAAGTCGAACCATATGCTCCCGCGTATGCAGCGTGTGTGTGGATACAGGCTCGATCGCGGCATGCACGCCCCATTTCTCCGCTTCCTCAGTCAGTTCTTCCAACGTTGCTTTCAATATTCCCCACGCATGCTCTTCATAATGATCGGGATGTGTGGTTTGGTACGTATCCAGACCCCCGGTCTCCGTAGCTACCATGCTGCAGCCGAAATCGCGCGCATAGCGCAAATGCTCCTTGAAACGGTCAATGTCCGCTCTCCGGCGAACCGGATCGGGATCGATCGGGTTAATGTAACAGCCGAGAACCGCAATCTTGACGCCCCGCCGGTCGAATTGTTCCCCGATTTCGTTCGCCAGCCCCGGGCTCAGCTTGCCGTTAGCCGAATCAACGTCGGACAGCGCCTTGGCGAGCGCCAGCTGCACGGAGTTGAAGCCATGGTCCGCTACGGTTTGTGCAAGCTGCGCTGTCGGCAGCTTTCCGAACGTATGCGCAAGTATGCCGAGCTTCATCGTATCGTCCTCCTCATGCATCAGAATCATTGCCAAACGTACGGACTAGCGGGCCATCCAGCCTCCGTCAACGTTAAGCATATGTCCATTCAAGTAATCCGAGGCTGCGGAAGCAAGGAATACGACCGGACCTTTCAAATCCTCCGGCGTTCCCCAGCGGCCGGCCGGAATACGTGCCGTAATGTCGTTGTAGCGCTGCTCATCGGCGCGAATCTGGCTTGTATTGTCCGTCACCATGTATCCAGGCGCAATCGCGTTAACCTGCACGCCTTTGCCTGCCCATTCATTCGCAAATGCTTTGGTCAGGCCCGCTACGCCATGTTTGCTTGCCGTGTATCCCGGCACGTTGATTCCGCCCTGATAGGACAGCATCGACGCGATGTTGATGATTTTCCCGCTGCCGCGTTCCATCATATGTCTGCCTGCCAATTGGCTCAGGAAAAAGACCGTGTTCAGGTTCAAACCAATAACATCATGCCAGTCCTGCTTGGCATGGTCCGCAGCCGGCGTCCGGCGAATGATACCGGCATTGTTGACCAAAATGTCGATCTTGCCTTGAAAGGACAATGCCTTTTCGAAAACATCCGCAAGCTCGTCCTCACGGCTCAAATCGGCTTTAAGCAAATAAGCCTTACGTCCAAGCGCCTCTATGGCGCGGGCTGTCTCCTCGGACGACGAATAGGAGGCCAGCACGACGTCCGCTCCCGCTTCGGCAAGCCCGATCGCCATCCCTTGTCCTAAACCTCCTGTAGTACCGGTAACCATTGCCACTTTTCCATTCAAATCAAATGGGTTCATGATGGATTCCTCCGCATGTTATAAGATGCAAATCAAATGGTTGAACGTTCTAGCTGCAGGCGAACATGCCGCGCAGCAGCTTCGAACAAAGAGATCGTCAACTGCCATTGTCCACGCGGACGCCGCTCTGCTCATACAAGGCCGCCGTATCGGCATCCAGCCGGCTGTCGGTGATGATGCAATCCAGTTCCGAGCAATGCGCAAACGTGCGCAAGGCGAACTGCCCGAATTTGTGATGGTCAACGACGCCATAGACCTGCTGGGAAGCCGAGATCATCGCTTTCTTTAACGGAACCAGATCTCCCGTATAGATGGACAGGCCAAACTCCGGATGAACTGCCGTTGTGGAAATAAACGCTTTATGAATGTTAAGCCCCGATATAAAAGCCGCCGTATCGTCCCCCACCAGCATGTTTCTGACCCGGGCCCCGCCCGGAACGACAAGACGAATCTGTTCCTTCTTGGTGAGCTCGGCAATGATGAACAGATCGTTCGTGATGACCGTCAGCGGCTGGTTGTCCAACCGCTTGGCCATTTCGAGCGTTGTGCTCCCCCCATCGAGAGCGATGATATCGCCCATCTGGATATAACCAAGCGCCCGCTCGGCAATCTCCGATTTTTCCGGTTGGTGCTTTTCGTTTACGCTGCGCATGTTGAGAATGCCATACTGGTCATTCTGGGCCAACATGGCACCCCCGTGCACCCGCACAAGCAAGCCCATGCTCTCCAGTTTGTCCAGGTCTTCCCGCACCGTTTTGCCGGTCACCTGCAGCAGGTCGCTCAGATCGCTAACGGTCACTTCCTGGCGCTCCAGCAGTGCTTCCATAATTTTTTCATGTCTTTTCAGTGAGTTCATATCGATCAACTTCCTATGCAAACATAATAATTTCGGATTCGGGCCGAAGCGGAAGCTGTCCTATTTCAGATCTTTCATCGCCACGCCGTCCATGTCTTCGAACGTTTGGTTCTCGCCGGCCATCGCCCAACAGAACGTATAGCTGCTCGTACCGACGCCGCTGTGAATGGACCAGCTTGGAGAAATGATCGCCTGACGGTCCCGTACGACCAAATGCCGCGTCTCTTGCGGTTCTCCCATCATGTGGAATACCACCGCGTCTTCCGGCAGGTTAAAGTACAAGTATACTTCAGAACGGCGATTGTGGGTATGCGCAGGCATCGTGTTCCACATGTTGCCCTTGTCGAGTTCCGTAATGCCCATCACCAGCTGACAGCTTTTGATCCCGCCTTCTCCTTGGTGGATGTAGCGGTAGATTGTGCGTTCGTTGGAACTCTCGATGCTGCCCAGATGGTTCGGCTGAGCCTGCTCTTGCGTCGCTTTTGTGGTCGGATACGTATGGTGTGCAGGCGTGGACACAAAGTAGAACTGCGCCGCATCTTCTTGCCCGTTGCTTTTGAACACGACTTCCTTAACGCCCCGGCCGATGTACAAGCATTCCTTCGCTCCGATCTCATAACCCTGGCCATCCGCCGTAACCGTGCCATGTCCACCTACGTTGATGATACCGATCTCGCGGCGTTCCAGGAAAAAGTCTGTACCAATATCCTTCAGGTTAACTTCAAGCGTAATATCTTTTGATTTCGGGACAGCGCTTCCAACAATATAACGATCAACATGAGAATACACCGTAACGAGCTCATCGACAGCAAACAGCTGCTCCATCAGAAACTCTTCTCTCAATCTGGACGTGTCGTATTGCTTTACTTCATTCGGATGAGCTGCATAACGATTTTGCATGAAAACCATTCCCTTCATCTCATTAATAAGTTCGTATATGTTCATTTTAGTTCATTTTGTATCGTTTGTGTACCTTTTTTTGAATGTTGAAATAAAAAAAGAAACCCTGCCTCCTCTTTCGAGGTAGACAGGGTTTCTGCATTCATTAATGCGCTACAACGTTGTTCAGCATGATCCAAACGGATCCGACCACGATCGTCAGCATGATCAGCAATCCGAAGATCAGACCCATGACGTTCCAACGAGGCGACTTCTCTTCACGGATATGCATGAAGAAGAAGAGCTGCACGATGAATTGAAGTGCTGCCGTTACCAGTACGACAACCAACGTTCCGGTTTTGCCCATCATGTCGTTGAGTACAACCACCAATGGGATGATTGTCAGGACGATGGACAGGATAAAACCGATGACATAAGACTTGAGCGAACCATGTTGCTCATGTCCATGGGCATCATGCGAGTTGTGCTGTGCCATCTTACATCACCCCCATCAGGTAGACGACCGACAGGAGGAAAATCCATACGACGTCCAAAAAGTGCCAGTACAAGCTGATCACGTTGACTTTACCGCGCGTAACGTCGGTAATGCCGCGTTTCTTCAGCTGGAACATCAAACCGATCATCCAGATCAGACCAAGCGAAACGTGAAGTCCGTGCGTACCCACAAGGGTAAAGAACGCGCCGGAAGCTGCGCTAGTCGTGTAGTTGAAACCTTCGTGGATCATTTCGATAAACTCGGTAACCTCAAGCGCGATAAACCCTGCGCCGAGAAGAGCCGTAACGACCAACCAGCTGATCAACTGTTTCACTTTGCCTTGGTTCATGGCCAGAACGGCCAAACCGCTGGTAAATGAACTTGTTAACAAGATAAACGTTTCGGCGATAACCCCTGGCATTTTGATCAATTCTTCCAGCGTAGGACCGCCTGCCGTATTGTGGCGCAAAACGATGAACGTTGCGAACAATACGGAGAACAGGATTACGTCGGAAATCAGGAAGAACCAGAAACCGAGTACTTTCAATTCTTGCGGGTCATGGTGACCGTGATCATGACCATGTGCATGGTCATGACCTTTCTTAGCGGCTGCTTGAGCCATTATACCGACCCCCTTAACGACGCCTCTTCGGTACGCTTAATTTCATCGACCGGAATGTAATAGTCCGTATCGTAGGAGAATGAACGGGCAATCATGCAGATTCCGACGCCTGCGAGTCCAAGGATCGCCATCCACAACCATCCGAATACAAAACCGAAACCGGCGATGAACCAGAATACGGATTTGATGAAAGGAATGGCAGAGTTTTTAGGCATATGAATCGGCTCAAGCTTAGGCGCTGGCGGATTGATGCCTTTGCCGCGGCGTTGCTTCTCTTCCCACCATTCGTCCAGATCATTCACTTGCGGAGTTACCGCAAAGTTATATTCAGGCGCTGGCGATGGAATCGACCATTCGAGCGTACGGCCATCCCATGGATCGCCGGAAGCTTTGAGCGATTTGTATTTGCGAATGCCGTCTGCGATTTGAGCAACCTGGAACAGGAAGCCGATACCCATCAGGAACGCTCCGATGGTGGATACGAAGTTCAGTTCCCACCAGCCAGTGTCCCAGCCATACGTGCTCAGACGACGTGTCATCCCCATCAGACCGACAGCGTACTGCGGCATGAAGCAGATATAGAAACCAATGTTCCAGAACCAGAATGCCCATTTGCCCAGTTTCTCTTCGAGTTTGAAACCGAACATTTTTGGCCACCAGTAGTACAGACCTGCGAAGTATCCGAATACTACACCACCGATCAACACTTGGTGGAAGTGGGCAATCAAGAAGTAACTGTTATGGAACTGGAAGTCAGCAGGAGCAACGGACAAGAGAACCCCAGTCATACCGCCGACGATAAAGCACGGAATAAATGCGATGGTCCACAACATCGGGGTAGCCATCTTGATTCTTCCTTTGTACAGCGTGAAGAGCCAGTTGAAGATCTTGACCCCCGTTGGGATCGCAATAAGCATTGTTGTCACTGCGAAGAACGCGTTGACATCGGCGCCCGAACCCATCGTGAAGAAGTGATGCGCCCACGTAAAGAAGGACAGGAACGCGATAATCAACATGGCGAATACCATGGATTTGTATCCAAACAGTTTTTTCTTCGCAAAGGTGCTTACGACCTCGGAGAATACACCGAATGCCGGCAGGACCACGATGTATACCTCAGGGTGACCCCACATCCAGATCAAGTTGATGTACATCATCGGGTTGCCGCCCAGATCAAGCGTGAAGAAGTGCGCCCCGCCGAAGCGGTCCAGGAAGAGCAGCGCAAGGGTCACGGTCAGGATCGGGAAAGCAAACAGGATGATGATACATGTGGAGAATACCGACCATGTAAACATCGGCATTTTCATCCAAGTCATGCCTGGCGCACGCATTTTGATGATGGTAACCAAGAAGTTGATACCGGTCGCCAGGGAACCGATACCGGATATCTGTATACCCCATATATAGAAGTTCTGTCCTACCCCCGGACTATGTGAAAGCTCCGATAGAGGCGGATAACTTAGCCATCCTGCGTCCGGCGAACCGCCGATAACGAAGGACAGGTTGAACAGCATTGCTCCCAGGAAGAACAACCAGAAGCTGAGTGCGTTCAGGAACGGAAATGCAACGTCCCTTGCCCCGATCTGGAGCGGAACGATGACGTTAAACAAACCAAACATAAATGGCATCGCCATGAAGAGGATCATGATCGTACCATGTGTTGTAAAGACTTGGTTATAGTGCTCGGGATGCAAGAAATCCATGTTTGGCATAGCCAGCTGAAGGCGCATCATCAATGCGTCCACGCCACCGCGGAACAACATGATGATCGAAGCAAGGATATACATGATACCGATCTTTTTATGATCGACAGTTGTTAACCAGTTACGCCAGAGCCAGCCCCATTTTTTGAAATAAGTCAGCACCGCAACAATCGAGATCGTCGTAATACCGATCGCTACGTCCGCACCATAGATCAGCGGGTCGCCGGTTACGAAGAACTCGGATGCAAACTCCTTAATTCTGTCTAACATTGGGGGCCTCCTTTCGAATCATTAGTTAGCACTTTTGCCCGGTGTAAGGGACGTATTCATGCTTTCGTGGTTCATTTTAGTCGTATTATCGCCGGCGCCTGCAGCTTCGTCCGAACTTCCATGATTGTGGGCGCCAGAGCCTTCGACGACATATTTGGTTACGATGTCCTGGAACAATCCTTCTGGGAAGGAGGAATAGTAAGCCACATTGCTTGTTCCCGGTGTTGCCAGAGCATTGTATCCTTCTTGAGTGAGCGGCTGGGATTGCTGCTTCACTTCATTTACCCATTTGTCAAAATCTTCGTCTGAAGTCGCATTGACGTCAAAACGCATCTTGCCAAAATGTTCGCCGGTGAAGTTGGCGCCGGAGCCCCAGTACTTCCCTTCATGGTCGGCCTGCAAATACAGGGTCATCGCCATGCCCGACATCGTGTAAATCTGTCCGCCCAATTGCGGAATCCAGAACGAGTTCATCGGTGAATCCGCAGTGAGTTCGAATTTCACAGGTCGATCTGTCGGAATATTCACGGTGTTCACCGTAGCAATCCCCTGCTCCGGATACATGAACAACCATTTCCAATCCAAGGAAGATACCTGAATCGTAACGGGCGCTTTTTCCGAAGCCAGCGGCTTGGAAGGCTCAAGATCATACGTGTAACGAACGGTTACGATGGCAAGCAAACCAATGATAACGATTGGAATGGTCCACCAAATGACCTCGGCTTTCGTGCTATGAGCCCAGTTCGGCTCATAAGCGTTTTTGTTGTCCGGTCTCTCGCGGTAACGCCATACGATTACAGCAGACATAATCAGTACAGGAACGATAACGATCGCACAAAGAATGGTCGAAATCACGATCAGATCCCGCTGAGATGCACCGATAGGTCCCTTCGGATCCAGAACAACGTACTGTCCGCCTGCCAGCATTGGCCAAACGATCAGTGCAATTGTAACCAACGTCAGGACAATCGGAATGATGACCCGGGTAAGCAACCTAGGTTTCTTGTTCATCTTGATCCCCTCTCCTTAAATTCGCTAATACTAAAAAATTAGTATACTACTCTCTTCCTTCTAAAGATATCAGAAATGAGCAGGTTTTTTGTTCTTGTTAACAAATTTGTCGATTTTACACCCCAAATGTGTGAATTTTTTCTCACAAATCGCTTGCATGCTTGATATTTCCTTACAGTAAGACTTCACATCCGAAGTTAAAAATACGCCACGGGTGAGTCATTCTTGGTCAGGACGAGCCCATACAAAAATAAAACCCTTTGCAGTCCCGTTGAATCATTCAACGGATCCGCAAAGGGCTATTTGGGCTGGGATTCCGGAGACTCATCCAGCCTTATTATGTTCAAATCATTGAAGAATTATAATCAATCGGCACCTTCATCTTCTTTTCGTGAGTGAACCAAACCAATCGATTTGGCAATAACGTAAATGAACACACTGCCTACAAGAAAACCGATCCCTACCATCAAGCCAAGGTTGCGGTCGTTAAATTCGTTCAAGTTGATCAGGCACATGACTACTCCCGCAATCAATGCCACCCAGGCCAAAACGGTCATCGTCAACACTGCGCGCCGCATGTTTCTGTCTTTGCGCTCCAACTGGCTTACCATTGCTGTCTTCGATGCCATAGTAAACACTTCCTTTTCCATTTTTGTAAGTGCTTCCTTTTCATCAATATACCACATCAATATGAGTTTTAGTCATAAAATGTTCAAATTATTTTCGTTTTTTGGACACTTTATTTCTTGTCGAACTATTGACAAATAAGATAGCCCCTGAAATATTTATAACCCAAAAACCATCTCTTCATAACAACTTACGTTCCCTGGTCCTTGTCCAATTATGGAAAAGCGCTGAGCAAGCATGCCAAAAAAGGCAGAACCGCGGACGAACCGGATCCTGCCTCATGGCGAGACATGTGCTGTATAACATCCATTAACGCAATTCCAGCATTAACGGATTTCCAGCCAATTGTTTTTGATTACGTTCTGGTACCAGTAGTAGCTCTCTTTGGGCGTGCGTTTCAATGTGCGGTAATCCACATGGATGAGCCCGAAACGCATGCGATACCCTTCTGCCCACTCAAAATTGTCCATAAGCGACCACGCCATGTACCCTTTGAGGTTGATCCCGTCGCTGATGATCCGGTGAATCTGGGCCAAATGCTGCTCATAATACGAGATGCGGCGCTCGTCGTTGACGATGCCATTCTCGGGCTGATCGTTGATGCATGCACCGTTCTCGGTGATATACACTTCCACGTTTCCGTATTTTTGCAAATAGTGCATGAACTCGTACAAGCCGCGCGATTCGATCGGCCAGCCAATATCGGTACGCGTCAGACCCATGTTGAGTTCTTCCGATTGCAGCACGCCTGCTTCAGGGTTATACCGATTGATGCCCATGGTGTAATAATTAATGCCCAGCAGGTCAATCGGCTGCGAAATGATCTCCATGTCCCCATCCTGGATCGGTACCGTCGCCCCGGCTTGCTCGAACCAATCAACCATGAATTGCGGGTAGGAGCCTTTATAGATCGGGTCAAGGAACCAGTCCGTGTTCAGCGCGATAGAGCGATCGCAGGCAGCCTGGTCTTCCGGCGTTTTGCTGTAAGGCTCGGCCCAGCATACGTTCGGAGCGATCCCGATTTTGCCTGTCGTGCCGAGACGACGGAACGATTGGACGGCTTTGCCGTGCGCAACGAGCAGGCCGTGGGCAACGTTCAGCGACGTTTGCAGGTCTTTGTTGCCCGGTGCGTGCACGCCCAGCAGATTGGACAGGAACGCGATGCACCATGGCTCGTTGAACGTCAGCCAGAAGTTGATTTTGCCGGAGAACTCTTTGAAGATGACTTCCGCATATTTCACGAAAGCATCTACCGTTCTGCGGTTGCCCCAACCGCCGATGTCTTCGAGAACTTGCGGCAAATCCCAGTGATAGAGGGTGCAGAACGGTTCGATTCCCGCTTCAAGCAATTTATCGACGAACCGATGGTAGAAATCCAGCCCTTCACGGTTGATCTCTCCATCCCCGTCCGGAATGATGCGCGGCCAAGCGATGGAGAACCGATACGTATTGATGCCCAGTTTCTTCATCAGTTCGATGTCTTCTTCATAACGATGGTAACCGTCGCATGCGATATCCCCGTTATCCCCGTTGAATACTTTACCCGGTGTACGCGCAAACGTATCCCAGATGGATACACCGCGTCCTCCCTCTTGTGCTGCGCCCTCTACTTGGTACGAAGCCGTAGCCGTCCCCCAGCGAAAGTCTTTCGGAAATTGAAAAATGGTCATTGTACTCTCTCCCTGTCTTCGGCTGACACGCGGATCGTTTGTCCCGCGCCCACCATTATATTCAATACATAATCTCCTTGCGGCGATTGCTCCGCTTGTACTTCCTGCTGACCTTCCGCCAAAAGAGGTACTGCGCAGCGGATCGTCAACGTACCGCTGCGATCAGCCTGGATGTTGGCCACAACCAAACGGCCATCGGCCCATTTCATGTCCACGGTAAAGCTGCCTCTCGCACGCAGGCCGCTGACGCTGCCTTCTTTCCAGGCTTCCGGGAGCGAAGGCAACAGATGCAGCTCGCCCAAGTGACTCTGCAGCAGCATCTCCGCAATACCGGCCGTGCCGCCGAAGTTGCCGTCAATCTGAAACGGCGGATGATCGTCGAACAGGTTCGGATGCGTCGATCTGGACAGCAGCGTGCGCACGAACCGATATGAATTGTCGGCATCCAGCAAACGTGCATGCAGATTGATCAGCCAAGCGCAGCTCCAGCCCGTATGCCCGCCCCCTTGGGAGATGCGTCGCTCCAGCGTAACGCGGGCCGCTTCCACCAGTTCGGGCGTACTGAGCCGATTGATCTGGTCTCCGGGGTACAAGCCATACAGATGGGATACATGGCGATGTCCCGGTTCGGACTCAGGGAAATCCTTGAACCATTCCTGCAGCTGGCCTTCTTTGCCGATCAGGAACGGATACAGCTTGCTGCGGGCCTCACGAAGCTCCGTCACCAGCTCGTCATCCACGCCAAGCACGCCCGCTGCCTCGATGCAGCGATCGAACAACTCGCGAATCAGCGTCATGTCCATCGTGGACGCCATCGATACGCTGCGGGCCGTTCCGTCCTCTGCCACAAACTTGTTTTCAGGCGACGTGGACGGCGACGTCACCAAATATCCGTCCGGACCTTCCACCAGCCAATCCAGGCAGAACAAAGCGGCCTCCTTCATGATGGGATAAGCTTTCTCCGCCAGAAACGCCTCATCCCTCGTAAAGCTGTAGCGCTCCCAAAGATGCGCCGTCATCCATACGCCGCCCATCGGCCAGAATGCCCAGCTGGCATCCCCTCCGGTTGGCGTCGATTGCCGCCAGATGTCCACGTTATGATGCGTCGTCCAACCTCGTGCACCGTAAAGGATACGCGCAGCTCTGCGCCCGGTATGGCTAAGATCCTCGAGCATGGCAAACAAGGGGTCATGGCATTCGCTCAGGTTGCACACCTCTGCTGGCCAATAGTTCATTTCGACATTGATATTGGTCGTATAATCGCTGAACCATGGTGGCTCCACCTGATGGTTCCATATGCCTTGCAGGTTGGCAGACTGCGTGCCAGGACGGGAACTGCCCATGAGCAGGTATCTTCCGTACTGGAAATACAAAGCCTCCAGCCCCGGATCGGCGGCGCCCCCTTGATACGCTGCCAAACGTTCGTCGGTTGGCAGCTCCGCATTGGCGGACGAGCCAAGGTCAATCGACATACGTGCGAACAACGAGCCATGGTCTGACACGTGCCGCTCACGAAGCTGCTCCAACCCGGTTTGGAGAGCCTGTCGCAGGATGGCATCGCATGTTTGTTCCAGTTCTGCGGCTTCCTTAACCGGCATCACATCATAGCCGGCAAATGCTGTTGCCGCAGTCAAGCACAACAGCACTCGGTCAGCGCCCTGAATGAGCAATGTGCCTTCGTCAGCGGAGATCACGGCTTTTTCGCCCAACGCTTGGACAGACAGTTTGGCGGCATATGCTATTCCGCGATCTTCTTCATAAACGACCGATTCCGGATGATCGCGGAAATAGTTCGACTCTACATGGCTCGGACATCGGCTGTACATCACGACGCTGTCACCGCTGGCCTGCACGGTATAGGGATGCGGGCTGTCCAACGTCAGACTGACGTTGACGGCCCCTGCACGATCCGCGGACAGGGACAGTACGATGACATCATCAGGCGCACTTGCATATATTTCGCGTGTATAGCGAATTCCTTCATATTGATAGCGGGTTGCGGCAATTCCCGTTTTCAGGTCGAGCTCGCGTTCGAAATGCTCAAGTTCAGCACGTTCCAATCCATTCTGCCGGAGCAATAAATGGCCCATGGGTTGATAGGCTTCCACGTCGTGCCCCAACATTTCGCGATTCAGCAAATCTTCGGCTTCGCTGTACTGTCCGGCCGCGATCAATTCACGCGTGCGTTTCAAATATCTCTGGCTGCTGTAGTTCACCGTATCACGCGGGAATCCAGACCACAGCGTATCTTCATTTAATTGGATGCGTTCTTCCGCCGCACCGCCGTAAACCATGCCGCCAAGGCGACCGTTCCCGATCGGCAGCGCTTCTTCCCATTTTGCCGCCGGTTGACGATACCACAAGCGATTCATGCCTGTTGTTCCATTCGTTTGGCCCATATTCTGACTCCTGTTCATTGAGTATCGTTCTAAATATAAAACGTTTTCGTAATATCCAAAAAAATATAAAACTCACTTTTCCATAAGTCTTTTTTTGCTTTCATCCTACCGTCTCTGATACCGATCACCTGAAAGTGCTTACACCTGAAAATTATATTGGATTTCGAAAAAAGCGTCAATGGAAAGCATCACAACCGAAGCAAAATATATAATAACGAAAAAAGAGGCTCCATTGCTGGAACCCCTCTCCGATTCATCATGTATCTTTACGTATATGGCTGAACGTATTATTGTACGTCTTTGCCCGTCCACAACGACACGCGGTCTTTGACCCAAGTCGTATATTGTTTTTCCATCTCTACCGCGCCTGCTTTGTCCAGCTCGGCAAGGAAATCGTCATACACTTTGTCGAAGTTCTCCGGCGTTGTCAGAACAGCTTCTGGAATCCGTTTGCGTACGATGTCCTGTGTTTTTTGGAAAGTGACGTTATAGTCTGTATCAGAAGGAACCGGCATGTTGTATGCTGCTCCCCATTCTTTCAATGGAAGGTCTTCTTCCGCAGGGAAGAATTCTTTCCATGTCGTAATGCCGTAAGCTTTCAATGTTTCTTTCTCTGCCGGCGTGTAACCTGCCACGATCTGCTCAGGGAAGTTCGTAGTGTAATAGTTACCCGTAGAGTCTTTCACGCCATCGCCGTATCTTGCGCTGAAAATGTTGTACATGCCGATTCCTGTTTCTTTGGAGAAGGCAGAGTTGTCATTCGTTTTGCGGTCCTGGATTTCGTCAGGAATGACGCGTTTCCCATCTTCCACTTTATAGTGCTCGCCTTCGATACCCCAGTTTCTGAGCACTTGTCCTTCATCCGAAGCAAGCCAGTCCATGAACTTGATGATGCGAACCGGATCTTCGGCGGAAGTTGTAATCCCGATACCGTAACCGTCAAAACCGGTTGGCTGGAACGAATGGTCGACGATCTGGTCGTTCAGGGATACGGAGAAGTGAGCATAAGTGCTGTCGTCTTTACCCGCAGCTTTCAGCGCGTTCTCAGCCTCTTGATAGTTCCACTCTTGGTCGATCAGACCAAGTACGCGGCCGCTGGCGATTTTGGATTTGTATTGGTCGTCTTTTTGCACGAAGGTGTCTTTATCAAGCAGTCCTTCATTGTACATTTTGTTCAACCAACGGAAATATTCTTTCTCTTCCGGACGTTTGTAGTGAAGCATCGCTTCGTACGTTTCCGGATTGATGTAGTACTCGCCGTCATCCGGTGCTCCCGTAGCTTGGAAAGCCGGGTTCGTTACGGTGATCATGATTTTCCAGTCGTCGGCGTTCAGCGTCAGCGGAATCGTCGGCTGTCCGTCGATCGTCGGATGTTTTTCTTTATATGCTTTCAGCACGTTTTCGAAATCTTCAAGCGTTTTCACTTCAGGATATCCGAGCTCCTTCAGCACTTTCTGCTGAATCTCGAATCCACCTGTTGCGTCAAACGTCACATTATCTACACCCATGTTGGTTGGGATCGTATAAATCGCTGGATCTTCCTTGCTGTATTTCAGACGGTTCATCTGATCACCATAGATTTTCTTCAGGTTGGGAGCATGCTCCTCGATCAGATCCGTCAGGTCAAGCATTGCACCGGCATCAACGAGCTTGGACAAGTTTCCTTTCGGGAAAATAATGTCCGGGTAGTCGCCGCTCGCTGCCATCAGGGAAATTTTTTGCTCGCCGCCATTGTTGACGTCGAATTCGGCTTCAATGGTAACGCCCGTTTTTTCGGTAATCTTCTTGCCTACGGCATCCTGCATTTTGTTCCAGACCGGATTCGGATCGGCGCCAAAGAACGAAATCGTGATCGGCTCTGTTCCGGATGATTCACCGGATGAAGCGGATTCCTTGCTTCCCGAATTTCCGCAACCAGCAGTAACGAGCAACGCACTTGCAAGCAGCAGCATTGCAAAAGTCTTGGGTGTATTACCTTTCATTTTGCCTTTCATTGTCTAGTTCCCCCTATTTATGAAGGTTTTATCTGTATAACAGGCCAAGCCTGAAAATACCAAAGCATTTGGATCAACGATTCAAAGCAAATGAATGCGCTTTAAATTATGCGTGATACAGGTGTAACTGCCTCGACCCATCCGGGACAGGAAACTTCGCACTACACATAAGATAAAACGTTTTCGAAATTTACTTTAAAACGCTTACTGAAAGTGCTTACACGTAGATTATATGCTATATTTCGCCATCGGTCAATAGAAAAAAAGGGCTTCCAACGGAAACCCTTTTTTCAAGAAATTCAGCAGCTTATTTTCGCTGTCCCTTCTTTTATTGAACGTCTTTGCCGGTCCACAGCGATACGCGGTCTTTGATCCAACCGGTGTATTGTTTTTCCATCTCCACCGCGCCTGCTTTGTCCAGCTCGGCCAGCATGTCGTCATACACTTTGTCGAAGTTTTCCGGTTTGGCAAGAATGGCTTCCGGGATCCGTTTGCGAACGATATCCTGCGTTTTTTGGAAAGCTACATTATAATCCGTATCGGAAGGAACCGGCATGTTGTATGCTGCTCCCCAATCCTTCATAGGCAGTTCATCTTCCGATGGGAAAAATTCCTTCCATGTCGTGATGCCATACGCTTTCAATGTTTCTTTCTCTGCCGGCGTGTAGCCCGCTACGATTTGCTCAGGGAAGTTCGTGGTGTAATAGTTGCCTGTAGAATCCTTCACGCCATCGCCATATCTTGCACTGAAGATGTTGTACATACCGATCCCTGTTTCTTTGGTGAACGCCGAGTTGTCATTCGTTTTGCGGTCCTGAATGTCGTCAGGAATGATGCGTTTGCCGTTTTCCACTTTGTAATGCTCGCCTTCAATCCCCCAGTTTCTCAGCACTTGCCCTTCATCCGAAGCAAGCCAATCCATGAACTTGATAATGCGAACCGGGTCTTTGGCGGAAGTCGTGATTCCGATGCCGTAACCGTCAAAGCCGGTTGGCTGGAAGGTATGATCCACGATCTGGTCATTCAAGGATACCGAGAAGTGTGCATACGTGCTGTCATCCTTACCGGCTGATTTGAGAGCGTTCTCAGCTTCTCCATAGTTCCATTCCTGGTCGATCAGACCAAGAACGCGCCCGCTGGCGATTTTGGCCTTATACTGGTCATCCTTCTGTACAAAGGTATCTTTATCAAGCAGTCCTTCATTATACATTTTGTTCAGCCAGCGGAAATATTCTTTTTCCTCCGGACGTTTGTAGTGAAGCATCGCTTCATACGTTTCCGGGTTGATATAATATTCCCCGTCATCCGGCCCGCCTGTTGCTTGGAAAGCCGGGTTTGTAACCGTAATCATGATCTTCCAGTCGTCGGCATTCAATGTCAGCGGAATCGTCGGTTGGCCATCGATCGTTGGATGTTTCTCATAATAAGCTCTTAATACGTTTTCGTAATCCTCAAGCGTTTTTACTTCAGGGTAGCCCAGCTCTTTCAGCACTTTTTGCTGGATTTCGAATCCGCCCGTGGCATCAAACGCTACATTGTCTACACCCATGTTGGTCGGGATGGTATAGATCGCCTGGTCTTCCTTGCTGTATTTCAAGCGGTTCATTTGGTCGCCGTAAATTTTCTTCAGGTTGGGAGCGTGCTCCTCAATCAAATCGGTCAGGTCAATCATTGCGCCTGCATCAACGAGTTTGGACAGGTTTCCTTTAGGATAAATGATATCAGGGTAATCACCACTGGCAGCCATCAAAGGTATTTTCTGATCTCCGCCATTATTCACGTCATACTCGGCTTCAATGGTCACGCCTGTTTTTTCGGTGATCTTCTTGCCTACCGCATCCTGCATCTTGTTCCAGTTTGGACTTGCATCTGCGCCGAAGAACGTAAACGTTACCGGACTTGTCGTATCATCCGTTTCACCAGGCTTTTCCGAGGCCGTACTTCCTCCTGTGCTTCCGCATCCTGCCGTAATGGCAAGCGCGCTTGCGAGAAGAAGCATTGCGAACGTTTTTGGTGTTTTCCCCTTCATGTGTAATCCCCCTTATGGATATAATGAAGCTTTATAGTGTATAACAGGCTGGCCTGTAGATACCATGGACTGGCGAACAATCTTTCACTTTTTTGCTTAAATGCAATTAAAAGCGTTTTCTTGAATGAATTCGACGATTCATCCTCGCCTCAATTCAAGTACAAGTTGCCATCAAAAAGACGTTTACATCGGTACAAGGATCCATGCTCAACTGAAATGTAAGTGCTTTCATACCTGAATAATAATACCTTGCATAACCCCTTGTCAATAACCAATTTCAAAAAATGAAAACGGTTTTGGGAAAACGTTTTAGGCACAAAAAAAAGACCCAAATCAATGGGTCCTTTCTTTTTTAAACTTGACTTGCCGCTCAAACGAAAAGATCTTACTGGCCATTCCACAGTTTTACGCGGTTTTGAATAAGCTCTGTATATTGTTGTTCCATTTTCGTAGCTCCTGCTGTCTCCAAATCAGCCAGCATCGTATCATACACACTGTCAAACTTGTCGACCGGACTCAGGATCGCTTCCGGAATGCGTTTGCGGATAATGTCCTGTGTCTTCTGGTAGATGACGTTATAATCCGAGTCGCCAGGAGTCGGCAAGTTGTAGGCTGCGCCCCACGCTTTAACCGGGAACTCATCCTCTTTCGGGAACAGATCCTTCCAGGTTGTTGCACCGTAAGCCTTGAGGGTTTCTTTCTCGGCATCGGAATAAGACGCTACGATTTGTTCAGGGAAGTTCGTTGTATAGTAGTTGCCTGTCGAATCCTTCACGCCATCGCCGTAGTGACCCGTCATGTTGGTGTACAGACCGATCCCTGTTTCCTTCTGGAAAGCCGCTGCATTGTTTACTTTTTGGTCCAATACATCTGCAGGGATAACGCGTTTCCCGTCCTTCACTTCATAGTGTTTACCTTCAACTCCCCAGTTTATCAATACTTGGCCTTCCTCGGACGCCAAATAATCAAAGAACTTGATCGTACGTACCGGATCGGGATTCGAAGTGGTGATTCCTACACCCCAGCCAGATACAAAGCCCGGATCTTGGAAAGAATGGTCCTTGATGTCGCTGGACAGCGTTACAGGGAAGTGGGAATATGTTGCTTCATCCTTTCCTGCCGCCTTAAGCGCGTTCTTGGCATCAGCATAGCCCCAATCCTGATCGATTACGCCAAGTACGCGGCCGCTGGCGATTTTCGATTTGTACTGGTCCGTTTTTTGCACAAAGCTGTCTTGATCAAGCAATCCCTCATTGTACATTTTGTTCAACCAACGGAAGTATTCTCTTTCCTCCGGACGTTTGTAATGAAGCATCGCTTCATACGTTTCCGGGTTGATGTAATATTCTCCATCATCCGGAGCGCCTGTGGACAAGAAAGCCGGATTCGTTACGGTAATCATGATTCTCCAGTCGTCCGCATCCAGCGACAGCGGGATGGTTGGCTGACCATCAATGGTTGGATGTTTTTCTTTGTAAGCTTTCAACACATTCTCAAAATCCTCAAGTGTCTTCACTTCAGGGTAACCGAGCTCTTTCAGTACACGGTGTTGAATACCGAAACCGCCGCCTGCGTCAAAATATTGCTGATCTACCGCGTAATACGACGGCAGCACATAAATGGCCTGGTCTTCGTTGCTGTATTTCAGCCGGTCCATGTAATCACCATACAGCTTTTTCAAATTAGGAGCATATTGATCGATCAGATCCGTCAGATCTATCATTGCACCGGCATCCACAAGCTTGCTGAGTTCACCTTTCGGTGAAACAATGTCGGGATAGTCTCCGCTTGCTGCCATCAAAGAAATTTTGTCCTGGCCGCCGCTTACCGCGAATTCTCCGTTAAGGGTAACCCCGGTTTTCTCTGTGATCACCTGGCCTACTTCGTCTTTCATACTGTTCCAGTTGGAACTTGGGTCAACGCTGAAAAAACTGAACGTAATTGGAGACGTATCCCCGCTTGTGTCCTCGTATGCTCCATTGCTGCTGTCACCGGCTCCGCCACCGCAGCCTGCGAGTAAAGACATCGCAAGCACGGGAGCCAGTGCGGCTTTCATTTTGAAATTCGCCATGATGGTAATTCCTCCCTAATCCATATGTCTATCTTGTGCGGGACTTTTTTGTCCCTGTCTATAGCTTCATGGATGCCGTCGCCGCAGCCCTATACGGTGAAACGCCAACCGAGGTTGGCATTTCGGGCATCCCGAGCTTTTTTATTATACTGTTTCTCTTTACAGTTATCTTTATCTCTGTATTTTCTGTGACTTTCTTATATCTGTGTTGACCAAGTCTTATGATTTTACAGCACCCAGCGTCATACCGCCCACAAAGTATCTTTGCAGGAACGGATACACAATCAGGATTGGAACCGTAACGACGATTGTAATCGCCATTTTGATGGACTCAGGAGAAACCTGTGCCATCTGCTGTGCCAAGTCGTTGACATTACGCCCTGCACCAGAGCCTTGTTGGGTACTTTGCAGTACCTTCATCAGCTCGTACTGGAGCGTAGTGAGATGCGCTTTCGAACCGTTGTACAGGTACGTATCGAGCCATGAGTTCCATTGCCCTACAGCCAGGAACAATGCGATCGTTGCCAGTACCGGCTTACAGAGCGGCAGGATGATTTTGTAGTAGATCGTGAAGTCATTCGCACCGTCCAGCTTCGCGGATTCCTGCAAGGCGTACGGCAGGCCGTCGATGAAGGAACGGATAACGAAGACGTTGAACGCACTGATCATGCCCGGCAATACGTAAACCCAGAACGTGCCGATCAGGTGCAGGTCGCGCATCAGGATGTATATCGGAATCAGACCGCCAGTGAAATACATCGTAATCGCCAGCGTAGTAGAAACGAATTTTCTCAATTTGAAGTCAGGTCTGCTGAGCGTAAAGGCAATCATCGAAGAACTGATCAAACCGAGCAATGTACCTACAATCGTACGGAGAATAGAGATTTGCAAACCTTGAAGCAAGCTGTCATATTGAAAAATCGTTTTATAGTTTTCCAGCGTAAATTCCCGAGGCCATAAGTAAATTCCGCCACGCACCGTGTCCATCGAATCGTTCAATGAGATCGCGAGTACGTTCAGGAACGGATACAGCGTTACGATCAGCACCAGGGCCAGCACGAGAACATTGAATAGATCGAACAGTTTATCGCCACGAGTTGCATTGAATGATTTGTTCGCCATATGGTCTCCCCCTCCCTACATGATGCTTTCTTTCGTGAATTTTTTGAACAATCCGTTCGCCGTGAACAAGAGAATGATACTTACGACGGAGTTGAATATCCCGATTGCCGTACCGTATGAGAATCGTCCCAAGTTCAAACCATAGTTCAGCGCATATAGATCAAGGACTTCCATATAGTCGGTGACGAGGCTGTTGCCCAGCAGCATCTGTTTCTCGAACCCGTTGCTGACCAAGTGACCGATGGACATGATGAACAATACGGAAATGGTTGTCCGGATACCAGGCAGCGTAATGTGCCACATTTGTCTCCAGCGGTTTGCACCGTCAACCCGGGAAGCTTCGTACAGCTCTTGGTCGATCCCCGTGATGGCCGCCAAGTAAATGATCGCGTTCCAGCCGCTTTCTTTCCACATGTCTGAAGCGGTTACAATGTACCAAAACAGGTTGCCTTTCGCCATGAACTGGATGGGTTGATCGATTAAATGCAGGCCCATCAAAATGTCGTTGACAATACCGCCGTCCGTCGAGAGCATTTTGGTAATAATCCCTGCAACAACGACCCAGGATACAAAGTGAGGCAAGTATGATACCGTTTGCACCGTACGTTTAAAGAATTTGCCTTTAAGTTCGTTCAGCAAGATCGCAAGGAAAATCGGCACAACGAAACCGACAATCAGTCCCATAAAACTCATTGCCAGCGTATTTCTAAGTACCAGATAGAATCGTTCGTCACTGAACAGCTCTGCAAAATGCTTGAAACCAACCCACTGCTGTTCCGAGAAACTTCTGGCCGGTTTATAATTTTGGAAAGCCATCGTCCATCCCCATAGTGGCAGATAGTTGAATACAAAAACCCAAACTACGAATGGCAATGACATGAGATAAAGAAACTTTTGTTGCTTGATACTCTCCCAAATTGCATTCCGCCGATTTGTGGGCGGTTTGGGGTCACTGCTCTTTTTCGCGGAAGCGGATTGTTTTGTCAGCGTTTCCATCTCCGTTCCCCCTCCTCTAATTTATAGATTAATCATACCTGATAGAGCGTTTTCAAAATACCAGCTTGATTTTAGAGAAAATCATATAAAAATTAGATATGGACCAGGTCAATGAGACATTTTGCATGCAAAATCAGTCATTATTCAGCCTTTTAATTTAATAAAATGAAACATTTTGGTAATTATAATTCGAAATGGAAAATAACGAAAACGTTTTTGGAAATCGTTTACCCGTGCTAAATCAAACGCACGTATTCATGTATTTCTCTCCACATTTCATTAGGAAGCCCTTCCCGTCTCTATATAAGCAGAAACAAAAAAAGAAGCCTTTGCAGGCTCCTTCAATCTATAACGCGAAACGAATGGGCTGCAGCTTCACCAGACCTAGCAGCTGCCCTGCCGAAATGGACGATTCCGGCCTAAATTCGTCCCCCAGCAGATAAGCAAGCATTTCTTGAAACAGAAAGCTCGCTTCCGGACGTTTCATCATCGCAATATCGGAAAAAGGAAATGTCGATAAGAGCAGTTTGCCCTTGCCTACGTTGGCCTCAAAAGCGTAGGCCAGCCGTTTCGCCCTGTGAAAGTGATCGATCACTTCAATTAAAGGCTGTACCCCTGCCAATGTGTCCAAACAGATCGCTGGCGTGCCCTGAATGAGATGATACCAATGCCAGTCGGACGCTTGATCATGGGGAAACCTTCCCAGCAATGGCAATCGATCAGGCAGGCATAGTCCCATGGTTGCGCCATGCTGGGTGGCAAACATAAGATAGTTCCAGAAGACGGGCAGGTATTTGGTCTCTACCGCATCATACAAACCCTCGGCATTCGTCTGGAGCCAAACACTTCCCCCATTGACCAAAACATCGAGTACATTGGGGGTCAAAGATGGCGTAATGATCAGGCCGGTACGATCTTCACGCAGCAAATGATGCCCGTTCAGATCATCCAACTTTCCTTCGTGAGCCCCCAGCAGGTAAGGCTGCAATTCGCTGATACTGTTCCAGATCCGGTGGCTCTGTTCATGGACCTGATACCGCGGGAATGACCACCCGTGCCAAACATTTGCAGCTATTACCTCTCCACGGGTTGACCTGATCTCCGCTTCGATGCAAAATCCGGTTGCCCCCTCCCGCGGGGCATTTACGTTCAACGTTCCCAGAGATCGGACAGATCCGCAAGCCACGTCATCGCAGCTCCATCCTCCTTCGCTTATCGTTTCGCCATCGCGGACCAAACGCCACTGCACCGATACGTTCTGAAGGGGCTCCGTTCCGTAATGCGATACGCTGACCTGGGCTTGAATGGCCTCCCCGCCAAAGAAGGTGCGCTGATCGCAGCCCAGCAGCAGAACGGTTCCGGCATTGCACCGCCGGAATTCCTCGGGCTCAATCATGCCTTTGCTCTCCCAGAACACATCCAGGATGCCTGTCGTGGCATGTCCCTGCCCGGGAAAATCGCGAATATCAAGCAGCTGCAAGCCTGCTGCATCCGACGTCCGGCGCACCCGCTCCATGGCCTCCTTGAGCGAACGGACCAAATGCCGGCCGCTTGCCTGCTGATAACGCTCCAGAATGTCGCCCTTCATCCCTTGGCGAGATAGCGATTCTTCAATCGGCTCCAGCCAGCTTGGCCGAAGAACGCCCGTGTATTTACCCTTCTCTTGAGGACGCACGTACATGGTGAACTGCGCGTGTTCATGCCCGATGACCGGACGATCGGACAGCCGGGTCACCGCACGGTAATCAAGCGTGGTGTCAGGTACAGCAGACCATTCCGACTCCAACGGCGGGTGCCAATTCAACGACTGGATATAAAAATCCGCCATTCTGCCTTGGGCCGGCAATTGCCCGAACCCCGTGTTGTCCGTGTACAGCCGCGTTGAATCCATGCTGCGGGCATGCTCTACAAGCTCGTTCAGCTCGGGATGGCCATTCGGCCCGATGAGCTCGTTGCCCAGCGAAAAGAGCACGAACGATGGATGCTTCTGCAAAGCGTCAAGCAGCCCGTCCAGTTCGCGCTTCAGAAAAGAGAGGACATCTTTCGGAGCGGCCTGTTCCCGATTCTCGAACCATCTCGACCAATGCGGGAGCTCGGCCTGCACCAGCATCCCCTCTTCATCCGCGGCTTGCCAGAACGGTTCCGGCGCGCTCCAGCCGTGCAAACGAACATGATTGAATCCGTATGACTTGGCCGTCCGGAACTGTGAAATGTATTGCTCCTTGTCCCATACCGGATACCCTGTAAGCGGGAAAATGCAGCAGTCCACGTACCCTCGCAGGAACACAGGCTGTCCGTTCAAAAGAAACCGGGTTCCGCTCGCCTCGAAGGAGCGCATACCAAAGTTCAGTTCAACCCGGTCCAACTCCTGTTCTCCGCTCTGCAAGCGAACAATCGCCTTATACAACTGTGGAGAAACATCCGACCATAGGGCCACCTTTTTTTCCCGCCCCAGATCCAGCTCCCATGGCTGAAGCTGAACAGAACTACCAGCAAGCTCCGCCCGGTCATTCGCTTTTAAGATATCCGTGGTCACATCATGTACTTTTTCCGTTAGCCATGTGCCATCAGGATGCTGAACCCGCACATGCAGCTTAAGTTCATCAAACACTTGCCGATGAGGAAGGTTCAATGAACCACGGAGCGCCATCGTACCTCGTTCGGGATCCTGGTCTGCCTTCAGGCTCTCGATATGGTACGGCGGCATCGCATCCAGCCATATTCCTCCCGTCACGCCGCCCCACGCCGTTGCAGTATGCAGGGAATGAATATGACTGCCGCCAAGCGGATATTTCATCGTGTTGTCTACGCGCAGCACCACTTCGTTAGAGGTCCCTTGTTTGACCAGTGAAGTAATGTCCCACGCATGCTTGCAAACGAGGCTTTCCTGCAGGCCTGCATGCTGGCCATTGATCCAGAGATCGGTCGTCCAGCGAACCCCGTGAACCCTAAGCACATAATGCATGCCAGGATCAGCCGGGATATGTACCTCGCGCGAATACCAAGCCGCTCCCTCATATTCCCGAACCTTGGTCCATGTGTCGATTCTCTGGTACGTTGGCGCTTCGCCATACCCCTGTTCCTCCCATGAACCCGGAACTTGAATCTCTCCCCAATCCAGGTCAGGTAAAGCCAATGTCTGTTCTGGAGTCTGTTCGCCAGAATCGGGATCCAACGCAAATTGCCATATGCCATTCAAATCCATCGTTTGCCGGGCCGTCCTCACTTCCAAAAAGGTCATCAATGTTCTCCTCCTCGCTCAAGGCCTTCAAAGTACATCCAGTTTACGTTGCTTCTTCCAAGATCGCCATTGCTTATCCATTGTTCTCGATGGACGATTTCATGAAAATCCGTCGTTCCCCCATTTCATGTACCAAGACCAAAAACCACCAACCCTTTTATGGCTGGCGGTTTTCATGGTTTATATAGATCATGACCAAGATAACCGAAAACGTTTTATTTTATGAAGACGAAGGTGGATCGTCCGGAGAATTCGACAACAGATTATTCTCCTCCGGACTCCCCGGATTGACCTTTGGATTGCGAACGTGCCTGTTTATAGGCCGAAGGTGACTCACCCACGTATTTCTTGAATTTTCCGTGGAAATAGTCCACATTGGCATAACCGACTCTGGCTGCCACCTGATGGACCTTCAGCCCTTCGTCGAGCAATTCCTTAGCCTTTTCCATCCGCACCTTGTCCAAAAA
This sequence comes from Paenibacillus sp. FSL W8-0426, assembly GCF_037969725.1. Classification (NCBI taxonomy): domain Bacteria; kingdom Bacillati; phylum Bacillota; class Bacilli; order Caryophanales; family Paenibacillaceae; genus Paenibacillus; species Paenibacillus sp. FSL W8-0426. The sequence continues at coordinate 5,967,633 of NZ_CP150203.1, forward strand.
CGCATTGAAATACTCTCCCGTGTGGTTTTTGAACAATTTCCCCAAATAGCTGCTGTTATAATTAAATACTTCGGCTAACACTTCCAGCTTGAGATTCTCTCCGGGATTACGCCGGATGAAATCAATCATCTGCTTCAGCACCGTATCTTTGCTGCCGCCGCCCATACGCCCGATCAATCCGGTAAGATGGCCTTCCGCCATGATTTTCAGATCGGACAAGGTTTGCTGATGGTATACTTCCGTAATCAACATGGAATGCTCCTGCATAATCGGCTGCATATGCTCGTTCGCTGCAGCAAGCTTGTTCAGGGCAAGGGAAAAAATTTGCGAAAACGCCGTTTTGATGGCCTGTTCTGACCGGTGATAGGGAACGATGCGCTCCTCCATCTCCGACAATACGCGCATAACCGATTCGCTGCTGCGAATGTCGAGCGCGTAGTAGAGCTTGTCTGCCAGCTCAGACTCGTCGGGCGCGCTCATTTCTTCCGCAGGCAAAGACGTGCCCCGGTTCAACTCGTCGCTCCACAGCATCACCCTTTTCTCCGCAAACAGAAAACGGTCGTTCAGCACCGCATTGGCTTGCTCGTAGGACAACGCCATGTCATGGACGGAATGCACGGGTTGGCCGGCGGCCGCATACATGCGGATCTCCCACTCTCCAAGCAATTGGCTCCATTCTTCGTACAGCCCCTTGGCCGCTTCCTCGGTCGTCAGCGGTTCCCTGCACAGCAATCCCAGACCGGAATGGAAGGAAAAAACGATCCCCCTGTCCTTGTGGTCAAAGGCATCCACCAGTTTCCGTTTCACTGCATTGCTCCGCTGCACGTCCGGAGCCGCATGCAATTCGAACAGCACGATCTGGTACATCGGCCACCGCAGCCCGAGCGTGTCCGCTTCCCCGCGGCCCTCGAGATGATCGAACAGCAATGCTTCGATTTGATGTTCACGGTACGCCGTATCTTCGCCGACATGCCGGGTCAACGCTTCGCGCTCACGTTCAAACACCCCTGCAATACGCTGCAATTCGGCAATCATCTCTTCTTCGTCAACCGGTTTAAGCAGGTAACCGTCTACGCCGAAGCTGATTGCTTTCTTGGCATAATCGAAATCCGCATAACCGCTCAGGATCAAGAAATGCGATTCGGGATACTGCTTGCGGATCTCTTCAATGACGTCTAGTCCGGTCATGCCGGGCATGCGGATGTCGATGATCGTCAGATCGGGGCGGAGCTCCGGAAAAAGCGAGATGGCTTCCCTCCCGCTGCCGGCCGTGCCCGCAATTTCAAACCCGTATTGTTCCCAATCGATAATGGTGGTGAGTCCTTCGCGTATGCTCGGTTCGTCATCCACCAAAAACACTCTATACATGCTCGTCCCCTCCTGCAGGCAAGGTAAACGTAATTTCGGTCCCTTCCCCATACTCGCTTGAAATCTGTAATCCATGCTCTTCACCATAGGTCAGCGTCAGCCGCTGATGCACGTTCCTCAAACCGATTCTGCTCTTCTCCTGTTCCTCCGGCCCGCTGACGAATTGCAACACCTCAGCCAACCGTTCTTCCGTGATTCCGGCACCATCATCGCGTACGCGGACCTGAACCATGCCCCGTACCGGGCGAATGTCTACTTCGACATGAACCGTGCCTTCCTTATTTTCCAGGCCATGCACGATGGCGTTTTCAACCAAAGGCTGAATGATCAATGGCGGAATGTACATCTTTTCCAAGCCCGCATCGACGTGAATCCGGAACGCCAGGCGGTCAACGTACCTGAATTTCTGAATCTCCAGGTAAGAGCGCACCATTTCAAGCTCGGCCTGAAGGGTTGTTTTGCCGCTTCCGATCTCTAGGCTTTTCCGCATCAGCTTGCCCAACAGCCGAACGATATTGGCAATCTCCGCTTCGCCTTGAATATGCGCTTTCATGCGAATCGACTCCAGCGCGTTGAATAAAAAGTGCGGATTGATCTGGCTTGCCATCATTTTAAGTTTAATCTCTTTTTGGGCAATTTCCAATTGGTTGTTCTGCTCCGTGGTCTCCACGACCTGAACCATCAGTTCGTTGATGCTCTTCACCATGTAGTTGAACTGGCGGGACAGCTGTCCGATTTCGTCATTGCCGTCGATGCGCGAGGTCACATTCAAATCGCCCAGCGCAAGCTTGTTTAATTGTTTGCTCAGCCGCAAAAGCCGATTCGAAGTCAGAAACGAAATAATGTATACCAATAACAGGGCAATCATAAGCACAAGGATAATGAAAATAAGGCCGATCATGCTGATCATATTCGCATCTTTCACAATGTCCTTCGTTTCGAAAACCGAAATGATCTTGAGGCTGTTTATGCTCGAACCCGGCCGGAGCTCGTCAATGACGATATTGGACGGTTCACCCCGAAAGTCGGCTTCCAGCGTTCCCTTCGCCTGGTTCTGCAAATCGACGCCGAAATCGAGCTCATTGAGCGTTTTGCCGACCCAATTCGTATTTTTGGCTGCGATGACATATCCCTGCTCATCCGTAATCAACGTTTCGAAAGGCTCCTGCCGTAACAGCTCATTAAGCTCGTCCTGATTGATTTCGATCATCAGCACCCCTCGCGAACGATATTCGGGAAAAGGTACTTTTCGAACCAGGCTGAGCTTGTGCACCGGATTGTCTCCCTTGTCGGGAATGTAAAACCAGCCGATGCTGGTGGAGGTCAACGCCTTTTTGTACCAATAACTCTCCCTGGTCTGCTCATCCACCGGAATAAACTCCAGATTGTTGATCAACGTCGGGTTGGTGGAATAGAAACGAATGCCCGCCACTTCGCGGTAAAGGCGCTTGTATTCCTGAAAATCCTTGTAGGCCAGATAGGCGCTGGTCAGTTCGACCACGCTCTCATAACGTTTGTTCACGATTTCCTTCAGGTCCTCGTTAAACATAAGAATGTTGGAAATGTCCGTAGGCACGCGCAGCAGCGTCGTCGTTTGGGTCTTCACTTTCTCCACGTTATTTATCGTCTGCTCGATGGCATTGTTCAATGCCTGCTGCCGGAAATAGGCCGTCACCGCCAGTCCGATAATTAAAACGGGAACCATCACGACAAGCACGTACGATATAAGCAATTTATGCTTCAATTTGAGATTGTTGGAGATCCGTATCAGCCTTCTCAGCATATTCTGCACCTTCTTCGTTGGTCTAAGCGCTTACAAATAAGGTACAGGATCACGGCCATCCTGCCCTTCTGAACTATCATACCATATCCTGAAAGCAAAGAGGCCGCCACTACCATGGCGACCTCGTTATGCATTTATTTATTGCCCCTATACATTATGGGCGCGGCGTTTCCACGCCGTTCAAAATGAGGATGGGATGAATGTCCGCGCTGAGGGACGCGGAGACCGCGCAATATTTTTCTTCGGCCATTTGGATCGCTTTCCAAATCCGGTAGTCCGGAATATCTCCATCCACGCGGAAAATCAGGTCGATCGACGTAAACCCTTTGGGCATGCCTTCACTGCGCGTGCCTTGTGCTTCGATCTCGATGGATGAAATTTTGTCGAGGAAGGCATCCAGAATCATCGTGATGTCGATGCCCATGCAGCCGCCCAGGCCCGCAAGCAGCAATTCCATAGGGGTGGCTCCTTTTCCGTCGCCGCCGTATGCAGCCGTGGCATCCAAACCTACGGGGTAACCTGAAGGTCCTTCAGAGACGAAGGCGCGTTTGCCTTTCCATACCGTTGTTACGTTCATGTTGTTGTCCTTCTTTCCCTATCATAATAAATTCAAAATTCCGTCATCTGTTGTAAAAATCGGCGCGTGCGCTCCTGCTGCGGACGTTCGAAGAAATCCTTTGGGTTCGCTTCTTCCACAATGACGCCATCGGCCATGAACACGATTTTGTTCGCGACGTTGCGGGCGAACTTCAATTCATGAGTCACGACAAGCATCGTCATGCCTTCCTGCGCCAGCTCCTTCATGACGGATAACACTTCGCCGACAAGCTCGGGGTCAAGCGCCGAGGTCGGTTCGTCGAACAGCATGACTTCCGGCTCCATCGCCAGCGCCCTGGCAATCGCCACGCGCTGCTGCTGCCCGCCGGACAATCGCGAAGGATAGGCATCCTGCTTCTCAAGCAGGCCTACCCGATCCAGCAGCATGCGCGCACGGGCGGCCGCTTCGTCGCGTTTCACTTTTTTCACCGTGACGAGCCCTTCCATGACGTTGCCAAGCACAGTTTTATGCGGGTACAGATTGAATTGCTGAAACACCATGCCTGTACGGCGCCGGATATCCTGCACGCGGGCGCGCTGGGTTTTCGGCGCATCCTTGCTGTCCACAACGATGCCGCTGACTTCGATCCGCCCGCCGGTCGGCTGTTCAAGGCCGTTGATGCAGCGCAGCAATGTGCTCTTGCCCGAGCCGCTCGGCCCCAGCAGCACGACGATGTCTTTGGCATTGACATGCATGTTAATATTTTTGAGCACTTCATTTTGATTAAAGTGCTTGCTTAATCCCGTTATGTTAATCACCGGTACTCCCCCATTCAGTAAGCCCGGGCCAACCGGCGCTCCACCTGTTCCAAGATGGCCGAGAAACCGATGCTCATTATCCAATAAATTACGCCGATCGCCAAATAGAACGGCATGTTCACATAGTACTGCGATACGAGCAGCTGCGCGGAGCGAAGCAATTCGGTGACGCCGATGGCGGCCACGAGCGACGTTTCCTTCAGCATGCCGATGAAGGTATTCCCCATCGGCGGGATCGCGATGCGGACCGCCTGCGGAAACACGATCCTCCACATCGTTTGGGATCTCGACATGCCGGTAGCATAAGCCGCCTCGCTTTGCCCTTTAGGGACAGCCTGAATGGCACCCCGGAACGTTTCAGACAGGAAGGCCCCCGCGTTCAGACTGATAGCAAGACAAGCCGCCGTAATTGATCCCAGCGTGACGCCGTAATCCACCAACCCGTAATATATGACGAATAATTGCACCAGCAGCGGGGTTCCCCGCATGATGGATACATAGAAGCGGGCGATCAGCCTGAGCCACACCGGACCTTTCAAGCGGGCGATGGCTACTAATATCCCGATAAAGAAGGCAAAGAACATCGATATTACCGTGACGTACAGCGTGTAATACGCCCCCTTCAGAAAGAAGGGGATATTTTCAAATACCAGTTCCATGGATCAAACTTCCCTTCGTCCTGCATGTTTTTACTTCGCAGGCTCTTCCCCGAACCATTTTTTGAAAATGGTCTTGTACGTGCCGTCATCCTTCATGGCTTTCAGAGCTTCGTTCACTGCAGCTACCAGTTCCGGATTGTTTTTGCGGACCGCGATGCCGGCCTGATCGCTTTTAATCGCTTCCCCTACCGCTTTGATCTGGAATCCGTTCTCGTCCACGATCGGTTTGAGGGCGTACATGTTGTTGATGGTTGCATCGATTCGGCCTGCATCAAGATCCTTCAAGGAAGTGATGACGTCATCGTAGGTTTTGATCGTGAAGTCTCCGACTTTCGGCAGCACTTCATTGCGCAGATACGATTCATCGTTGGTGCCAAGTCCGACCCCGATCGTTTTCCCTTTGAAATCCTCCAGCTTGGCGATGTCGTTGTTCGTCTTTTTCACAATGATTTTAACTTCGTTCGTAATGTATGGATCGCTGAAATCCAGCGCTTTCTTGCGTTCATCCGTAATCGTCATCTGGCTGACGATGGCATCCAGCTTTTTGGATTGCAGGCTTGGGATCAGTCCAGAGAATTCCTGGGAAACAAACTCGACCTTAACGCCGATGCTTTTGGCTACCTCGCGCGCGATATCCGCGTCGAAACCGTCCATTTCCTTTTTATCGTTCAAGAAGTTGTACGGAGGGTATGTACCCATCATGCCTACCTTCATGACACCGGCCGATTTGATCTGCTCCAGTTCATTGGCGGCTTTGGCCTCGTTGCCGGTTCCGCTGTTGGACGTTTTGCTGCCACATGCGCTAAGTACAAGCACGGTCAACAGCAGCAGGGTCGTCGTCAGTGTCCAGCCTTTGCGATGTTTGATTCCATCGGATTTCGTACGAATATTCATGGGATTAACTTCCTCTCATTCATGTTGTTAATGATCTTGGGCCAAGTTCATTTGGCCATTAAAGGTGACGGGACGGGACATTAGCATTATTCCCCTTGCCCGGCTGAATCATGTAAACCTTGGAACGTTGCATACGTCCCGCTATGAACCGAGCAAACCGTAGAACTCAAAACTTGCCGCCTCGGAAGCTAGAGCTTCCGGGCTAATTTGCCCTACATCTGTGTGCAGTTCATCGGAGCCGAATAACCACCGTGTAATCATGCCTTCAATCATGCTTACAAGCAGCGCCGCCCTGACGGGAACATTCATCGTCTTTGGCAGCATGCCAAGTTCGATCGCACGTTCCATATTGTGTCGAAATGCCTTTTCCACCGCTCCACGTGTATCTTCCACAAGATGGCTGACCGATTCTTCTCTCACAATGCCGCGCAAGAGCAGTTCCATGAAATAACGATTTTCTGCGGCAAACGTAAACAAATCGATGAACAGACGTTCGGATGCCTTCACCATGTCTTCGATGCTTCCCGCATCCTTGCGGTATCCTTGACCTATGGCCTCTAGCAGTTTCTCCCGCCCGGTCAGAACGATCTCCTCTGCGATGGCTGCCTTGCTCTTGAAATGCCAATAGAACGTTCCTTGAGCGACGCCGGCTTCGCGCACAATATCCGATATTTTGGTCTGTTGGTATCCCTGTACGGCAAAACGCTCCGTGGCAATTCGAATAATCTGGTCGCGGCGTTCTTCGCCCGGTTCCATTGGGTTGACTTTGGACATTTGAAATCCTCCCGATTGATCAGTCAGTCAATAGTAATATCCTATTGGATAACTGGGTTTTTGTCAATATGGTTTTAATTTCATAATTTCCTGCATATGTTGAAGTTAGAGGCGTTTCTGATCATAATAGATGTTAGTCTGGTTCAGCATGCGATTTCTGGACTGGCATTGTCAAGCAGGACAGGCTTTATGCCGTCGTCTGCATTTCAAGGAGGAAGAGCATTGGATATTTTATCATCGATTATTATGGGCATTATCGAAGGTTTGACTGAGTTTTTGCCCGTGTCCTCGACCGGACACATGATTCTGACTGCCCACCTGTTGGGCTTATCGGAGGACAACGAGTCAGTCAAAACGTTTGAGGTGGTGGTTCAACTCGGGGCCGTGCTTGCTGTAGTGGTGTTATATTGGAACAAATTCATCGATATGTTCCGCTTTACCGGGGGCAAGCGAAGTTATGGCAATCGTCTGAATCTCCTCCACATCTTCTTGGCAATGGTTCCTGCGGTGGTGATCGGTCTGGTCTTCCGGGATTGGATCAAGGCTCACCTGTTTGGACCGCAAACGGTCTTGTACAGCCTTGTTATCGGCGGGATCCTGATGATCGTGGCAGAGCTTTGGAGCAAACGCAGCCGCCGAATTACGACGCATGACGTCGATGATATTACCTATACCCAGGCATTTGTTGTAGGCCTATTTCAAATTTTGGCCCTGTGGCCGGGCTTTTCCCGCTCCGGATCGACCATCTCGGGCGGTTTGTTCGCCGGGATAAGCCGGGTCGCCGCAGCCGAATTCACCTTTCTCGTATCCGTGCCGATTATGTTCGGTGCCACAGGTTATGATCTATACAAGAGTATGGACCATTTGGCCACGACGGATTTCCCGGTGTTTGCCGTTGGTTTTATCGCCGCATTCATCGTAGCCATGCTGGCCATCAAAACGTTCCTTTCCGTTCTGAAGCGTTTGAGCCTTTCCGTATTCGCGGCGTATCGCTTCGTGCTTGCAGCAGTCTTTTTCTTCATCTTGATGTAACGCAAATGGCGGCCTTCGTTCCTTTCGGAACGCGGCCGCTATTTCATTGTTCTCCTATAGCTACAAATATATGTATACGACAAATTACGACCACTTCTTGGCTTGAACTTCCTTTCTCGACTTGCGGTACTCCAACCTTCGAAGCAGATTAAAGCGGTTCCGCTTCCTCTCCTCCAACATTTGCCTCATGCCTCGAATCAACAAACGGTATCTCAGATCGTCTTCATGGCTCAACTGATGCATTTCTTGAAAAAAAACTTTATTCATCATTGTCTCTCCCACTCCACAATTCTGTCTATACTCTATTCATTATATAGATACGTACTAAACAAAATCTCAACATAGCTCGTTTCTTGTCGAGAACTGCCTTTTTGAGTCGGAAAATAAAAAAACAAAAACCGCCTGAATGTAACTTTCAGGCGGTTTTTGTTGTCGCATGATTTATACTTTGGATTCCAGTGTCTCCAAATACTCGGAAATTTGTGCCGGGGTTTTTGCCCATTTGCTGTGAAGGTGAGCAAGCTTTTGTCCATCCTTGAACACCAGCAGGCTCGGGATGCCCCGTACGCCGTTTTCTTCAGCGATCGGCTGGAATTTCTCCGCATCCATGGCATAGAACGTTTTGTCTGCATGCTGGTCGATGACGTCACCGATAAAACGGTCGAGGTTTTTGCAATCCGGGCACCAGGTCGTGTCGAATTTGATGACGGTCAGGCCGTCTCCTTGAATCAATTCCTGATATTGTTGTTCGCTTTGAATACGTTCCATAGGTTCTTCACTCCTTGATCGGTTTTTCTGATTTTAGGGTGCTGCCTTCTCATTGTACCTCTTTTGGTTACAATTGAAAACAGGCCTGCGTTGATCATCGATGCTGCGTGTACCGATTCGCCGGACGAATCGCTTGAATATCTTCGATTTCGGCCGACGTAAGCGGTGCTGCATCCGCTGCCGCAATGTTGTGCAGCAGCTGTTCCCTTGAACTTGCACCCGGCACGACTGCAGCAACTGCCGGGTGAGCCAGCGCATACCGTATGGCCGTCTGGGCCATGCTCCGCTGTTCGCTTACAAACCGGGCGAGTCCTTCGCGAATGGCGAGCAGCTCTGCTGGCGTGTAGTCCAAGTACCCTTTTTCCACTTTGGTTGCCCCAGAATCGGCAAGCACGCCGCTGGCAACCGGACCGCGCGCAATCACGCTGATCCCGTTCTGCTTCAGCAGGGGCATTACTTCTTCTTCGGCACGGCGGTCTGCCACGCTGTACTGATTCATTACGCTCGCAATGGATGCTCTGCGCACATATTCCCGAATCACGTTGGGACGTATGGAGGAGATGCCGTAATAACGGATTACGCCTTCCTGCTTCAACTCCTCGAACGCCTCGATCGTCTCTTCGATCGGATCGTCGAGGGTTCCTCCGTGCAGTTGATACAAATCGATATAATCCGTCTTCAAACGCTTCAAGCTCTCATGAACCGCAGACTTGATATAAGCCTTGGACGGATCCCAAACCCAACCTTCTTTCCCGGGGTGACGCCGATTGCCTACCTTGGTAGCGACGATAACCCGATCGCGGCGGCCCTGGATGGCCTGTCCCACGATTTCTTCGTTCCGCCCGGCATCGTACAAATCCGCCGTATCCAGCAGGTTAACCCCACGATCCAACGCTTCATGGATAAGAGCCACCGCAGGCCCCATCTCGGTTCCGAGCGACATGCAGCCCAGGCCGATTTCTCCAACCATCAGCTCTGATGAACCCAATCGGTTTTGCTTCATTATGGTTCTTCCCTCCCATACGTTGCCTCATTTTGCACCATTCGATCCCATTCGATTTCTATAGAAACCCGCATTAATCAATTACACAAGGCCACTGCGAGTGCAGTACCATCTTCCGATCGCTGTTATCCCCAGATTTTTTTGAATCCCCTTACTACGGGGAAAATCCGGTGATAAGCCTATGCTTCCGATGCAGCTTTCTTTCAGAAAGCTTTTAGGCGACCGCTTCGCTTCTCCAGATTGGTTCTGCCTCTCCGTTAACGTGTGTATGTTTTTTGCGGTTTATATAGCGGGATACTTTATTGCTCTACAGGTATCCATTGTAACATTGTTCATTGCAAAAATCGCTTCATTCGAAACGAAAAAGCAGCCTGTCCGACGAATTGTCGGGCAAGCTGCGGTTATGTGTTCGTTTTCCATCAATCCGTTGGCGTGGCTGCATGGGTCATTTCTTCGTGTTTATAAGTGGAGCCGTCCGCAGTCAGGTAGAAATGACCTGTCGGATGAAGATCATCATCAAGCTCATATACGAGCGGAATGCCTGTCGGAATGTTCAAATCCATGACGTCCGCTTCCGACATTTGATCCAGATGCATGACCAAGGAGCGGAGCGTATTGCCGTGAGCGGAAACCAGCACTCTTTTGCCCGATGCCACTGCCGGTTTAATCTCATTTTCCCAATAGTCCAGTACCCGCTTGGACGTGTCCATCAGGTTTTCGGTACGCGGAATGGTGCAGCCCAGCCGGGAGTATTTGTCCTGATCCTGCAAATAACGCTCATCGTTACCATCCAAGGGCGGCGGGGAAACATGAACGGAACGTCTCCATTCCCGAACCTGATCTTCCCCGTATTTGAGCGCGGTTTCCTGTTTGTTGAGCCCTTGGAGAGCGCCATAATGACGCTCGTTGAGCTTCCACGTTTTGGTGATCGGAATCCACATCCGGTCCATCTCGTCCAGCGCGATATCCAGCGTTCGGATGGAACGTTTCAACACAGAGGCATACGCGCAATCGAAATCAAAGCCCTGCTGCTTCAAAATCCTTCCCGCCTTGCGGGCCTCACCGTAACCATCCTCGGTCAAATCCACATCGGTCCAGCCTGTAAACCGGTTTTCGACGTTCCACATGCTCTGTCCATGACGAATCAAAACGATCCGGTGCATCGTCGCGTTCCCTCCTTCCGAGCCTCATCTTTCATTGACTTAAACTTTTGGTGTGGCAATGTATCTCTCCATCAATAGTAAGGTGCCATCATCAGGTAAACAACGACTCCCGTGGAACTGACGTACAGCCAGATCGGCATCGTCCAACGGGCAATTTTGCGGTGCTTCTGCAATTGGTTCGTCCAGCCCCACACCAGCGTAAAGAGTGCAAGCGGAACGATAATGGCCGCAAGGACGCTGTGCGTGATCAGAATGAAGAAATAAATGGAACGAATGATACCCTCTCCACCATATTTGGACGTCTCTGGAGAGAGATAGTGGAAGCTCAGATACGTCACCAGGAATAATAACGTGGTCGAAAACGCGGCCAGAATAAAACGTTTGTGCAGCTTCACGTTCCGCTTGATGATGGCGATCAGCGCCGCAAGCAAGAAAATGAAGGTGAAACTGTTAAACACCGCATTGAAGCGCGGCAGCACCGTAATATCGAAGTTGATGTCACCCTTGTAACCGATCGACGGCGCAAAAAACAGCAATAAAATAATGACATTGGCAAGAATGGAAATCGTGATAATGATGCCTGCAAAGTTTTTGTTCGTTGTCGGGGCCGGGGTATTGGCCTTCTTGCTCGGGTCCCCTTGATCATATTTGCCCAATGGAAAATCCTCCTCATATGCTACATCTATGCTCTATGTCATTATATCTTGCCAATTGTCGACTGTTAAGTGACAACACTTCGAACAAACCAGGCGGTATCCAGCATTTAATCTGCCCTTTTCTAGCGAATTCCATCCAAAGGTGCACTGGCCGTTTTGCCTTTAGCATCGTTATATGGTATAATTGAATAAATCACATATGAGCGTTAGAACTGGAGGAGCCTGTCACCAAGGGCTTCTCTTTGTCTTTTTCAGGGCATGTAGAGGCACTCACTTGAGCGTCGTTTTACATGCTTTTTTTATTTGAGAGAAACGCGCAATGAATGCATGTCCTTGGTACAGGTTATTTTAATAACGCTGCAGGAAGGAGAATTTCATGGAATTCATTTTGGTATTGGCCCTTATTTTAATATTCACCAAACTTGCCGGCGATTTATCGGTGCGTCTTGGCCAGCCCTCTGTGTTGGGAAAATTGATCGTTGGCGTGATTCTTGGGCCTGCATTGCTTGGCTGGGTAGAGAACAGCGATTTCATTCATTACATGGCCGAAATCGGCGTTCTGCTGCTGATGTTCATTGCCGGTCTTGAAACAGACCTCGAACAGCTGAAGAAAAACTGGAAGGCCGCCTTTGCCGTTGCGGTTGGAGGCGTGATCCTTCCGTTCATCGGAGGTTATGGCTCCGCTCTTGCTTTCGGCATGACGCAAGCGCATGCCTTGTTCTTCGGCTTGCTCTTCTGCGCCACGTCGGTCAGCATTTCGGTGCAAACGTTGAAGGATATGAATCAGCTCGGCTCTCGCGAAGGAACGACGATACTCGGTGCGGCCGTGGTGGACGATGTGCTTGTTGTTGTTTTGCTTGCCGTCATGATGAGCCTATTGGGGACTGGGACAGGTGCCGAAGAGGTATCCATCGCGTTATTGATCGGCAAAAAGCTTTTGTTTTTCGTGGTGGTCATCGCCGCAAGCGTCTTCCTTGTCCCGCGCGTCATGAAATGGATGGCGCCGCTGCGCGTCACCGAAACCGTCATTACGGCAGGTTTGATTATTTGTTTCGGTTTTTCTTACTTTGCCGAATGGATGGGCGTAGCCGGAATCATCGGTGCATTTGCGGCAGGTATTGCCATCTCGCAAACCGGCTTCAAACAAGAGGTAGAGCATAAAATCGAGCCCATTGCCTACAGTATCTTCGTGCCCGTATTCTTTGTCAGCATTGGGCTTAACGTTACTTTTGAAGGTGTAGGTTCACAAATCGGCCTGATCGTCGTCATCAGCCTCGTCGCCATCGTCACGAAGCTGCTCGGGGGCGGTGCAGGCGCCTTATTAACCGGATTCGATCGGAAGTCGGCGCTGGCCATCGGTTCAGGCATGATTTCCCGGGGAGAGGTTGCCCTGATTATCGCATCGACGGGGCTTGCCTCCGGACTGCTGGACAGCCAGTATTTCACAAGCGTCGTCATTATGGTGATTGTGACCACTCTGGTAACTCCGCCGCTGTTGAAATTGACGTTTGCGAGGAAAATAGGGACGGATCGGATTGAAGAAGACGTTAAACAGTCCGGTGTTCACGGATAACTTTTAAGCGACTGCTTCGCTTCTTCCCCCCCGTATTAAGCATTCGCAATTGGACTCTGCTGAGAGACGATGTTATTGTCAATATGCTTTGTTACAGCTATACTGGATCTATCATATGATCCGGTCGTGAAGCACACGCCGCTTTGACATATATCCTTACCTTCATGGGTGAGGTGATTGTCGGAGCGGCTTTTTGCGTTCATGTTTATTGGCACGAGCGCTCGATGGTGCAGAACGCCGCAACCGTAGACGGTAGATGAGAGTGGAGTAGAACATCATACGATCCAAACCATATGAAGGAGTTGAACAAGTTCAATGGCCATTGGTTTTGAGGAAACCTATGAGAAATGGTTACAATCGTTGTTGGCCGGAGAGACCAACCCGAGAAGGAGGACAAGAATTGAAAACGGTCTGGAACATGACACGTTGGAGTTTTTACGCAATGTCTGGTTTCCGGCTGTTGGAAGCTTCAGACACTTGCAGCCTGAAGGGGAGGTACGCGACTTTCACAACGGTTATCGATATCTCGATTTGGCCTACCTGCCCGGTAACGGTGTCAAAGGGGGCATCGAAATCCAGGGAAATGGACCTCATGCCCGCGATCTGGACGTTCGCCGTTTTAAGGATTTATGCTGGAGGCATTGTCTGCTCACACTAGATGGTTGGACCTTTCTACCGATTGCGTATCTCTCCATTAAGGACGAACCTAAACGGTGCCAACAGCTGGTGCTGGCGTTTATCGGCAAATTTGCAGCGACCGAGGTACCCTTGGCGCTGAATTGGGTCGAAGCAGAAACCGTGCGGTTTGCCAGACGTTTGCTGCGTCCCTTTACGCCGGCTGAGTTGGCTGCCCATTTGAGAGTGACCGACCAGCATGCGCGCCGAATTCTGCACAGTATGGTGGATCAACAGGTTCTGGAAGTAGCCAACGGCCAGGAAAGGTACCGTACCTATATGTTACGAACCTGAGACACCTTATTCCCTGCTTCTCGTGCAGGCTCATTTTCTAACGAACTTTAGACACGTTATTTGGGAGTTAAATGTATTTCTCTGGCCCAATACTCCAAATAGCGACGCTCAGGTTCGTTAGAAGTATTAGCGCCCCTAAAACATATAATTAAGACGCCTCATGTTCGTTAGGGTTTGGGTAGCTGATTCGCGTTCACACGGGTAGGTTTATATCAACTATAAACCGAAAACAAAAAAGACCACTCCGTATAAAAAGAGGTCTTTGTCCTTGCCGTATACATCAGCTTGTCCATATCAAGTAATGACGCCTACGTAAAATCCGATCGAAATAAACACCACGCACCATATGAACGCACCAATGCCGGATACGACAACATATCTTCCAAAGGCCATACGGCTTATTCCCGAGAAGCAGCACATCAAATGGCGAATGCCGGGAATGAAGTATCCAAGAATGATCGACCAGTATCCATATTTCTGAAACCAGGTCTCTACCCTGATCAAACGTTTGGGGTTAACGCCGATCCATTTGCCGTACTTTTCCACCAAGGGCCTGCCTGCTTTTTTGCCGATGGTGTAGCTGAGCAGCCCGCCGGTAAAGGCCCCTCCAAAGCTGACAACGATGGATGCGGAATAATTCAAGACCGAGATCGAGGCGAGATAACCGACAAAGGTCATCATCACCTCATCCGGGATTGGCATGCCGATGACGCCAAGGGCCAGCAGTCCGTAAATGGCAAAGTAGCCGTACTGGCCGATAAACTCTTTTGCTAACTCCATACTGTGTCGCTCCTTACCTCTTGCTTCGATTCCACGAGATCCTTCTCTCTTGCGGGGCTAACACCTGTTTCAATGATGGAAAACGAATTTGGCTAACCATTAGTGCGGATAAAACGACAATAACCAGGTAAGCGACACCATGCGTAAAATACGGACTCCAGAGGGCGAAAAAGGACATCAACCCGCCCGCAAACGTAATCGGCATGCCGACAAAACCGTTCGTTGCCGTCTTCTGGCAATTGTAACGCGCCAAACGAAGCGCACCGCATACCGGGAACAATGCCGTCAGTGCCATGCCCAGCACACCCACGCTGCCCATGGAATTCAAATATAAAATCAGCACCGGGGCTGTCCCGAAGGATACGACATCCGCCAGAGAATCCAGCGCTTTGCCGAAGTCGCCCTCACAATGCAGTTTACGTGCGGCAAAACCGTCAAACAGGTCAAAAAACATCGCAACCCAAATCATCGTAACCGCCAGCGCGAATTCGCCATGAATGGCCATGATGATCGCCAGCATGCCCGAAGCCAGATTGCCCAGCGTTAAAATGGACGGTAAAGCTTTCATAGACTAACTCCCTTTCGTACTAATCATTAGGAAAAATAATATAAAAACGAACTCCATCAGGCGTGTTTTCCACGCCGTAGCTGCATCCGTGCAGGTCAAGAATTTGCTTCGCAATGGCCAGACCCAGACCGGTCCCGCCCATTTTGCGATTGCGGGAGCGCTCCACGCGGTAGAACCTCTCCCAAATATATTGGCGATCGGCTTCCGAAATGCTTTCTCCTTTGTTCTCGATGGAAATGCGCACCCGGCCTTCAAGCCTGTTGATTTCAATCATAATATCGGTTTTCGGCACGGCATGGCGGATCGCGTTCATCAACATGTTGTATATGACTTGCTCCAGTTTGCCGCGATCCCCTTCCACCGTCTGTTCCGTTGTGGCAGCCAGCACCACGTCCAAATGTTTTTCTTTCAGCTGCGGGCCAAGCCGCCCGGCAATATCTTCAACCATGTCCACAAGGTCGACCGCTCCCATCGTTAACTTGATCGCTTGCGATTCCAGCCGAACGAGATCAAGCATCTCTTCCACCATCGTCTCCATCTTGGCGGCCTCATCGGCGATGATTTCGATGTAGCGTTCTTTTTTGCTTTCGCTCACACCATCCTTAAGGCCTTCAGAATACCCTTTGATGATGCTAAGCGGCGTTTTGAGCTCATGGGACGCATCGGCGAAAAACTCCCGCTGCCGCTTTTCGATACGCTGCTTCATTTCCATGTCCGATCGCATTTGGCTGTTGGCCTGCCGCAGTTCCTTAAGCGTCTGGTCCAGCGTTGTCGATAACGCGTTCAGACTATCGGACAGGCTGCCGATTTCATCGTTGCGCCGGATGGGCGACCGTACGGTGAAATCCAGCGTGGACATTTTTTTGGCCACATGGTTCAGCGAAAGCAGCGGTTTCGTAACAATCCGGGATAATAACAGGGACAGGAACACAATCAACACGACGGCTGCAATTCCGAAATAGGCATAGAACAACTGCGTTGCTTCGCCGGCCTCTCTCATTTCCTGCAAAGAGGTCAACGAAAACAACAATTGGTTTGGGGAACCGTTGCTGCTGTGCACGGCAGCGATGGTGATAACATTGCGCACGCCGCTCCAGCTGTCGGTCCATTCCTCACTGATCATTTTCCCATCTGCCAGGCTGAGCTGATCTTCCGTCGACAAGGGAAAGCGACTGTCCAGTGCCTGCACCAGCAAACCCTGCCGCTGGCTCCAGGTGGACAGATTCGGAAGAACCACTTCCGTAATGACGCCTTTCCAATCTTGAACGGGCTCCCCCAATTCCTGAAAATCCTCAATCCCCCACACGGTGGAACTGTCATCCCTGATCTTGAAAGGATAGACCATCGTATCGTCCTGGGCGGCACTCGCCGGACCCGTCACGGTCAACGGCTTCCCGAATCTCAGGTGCGTGGCAATCCATCCGGCATTTTCGCTGTTGATGAACAACGACAAAGATACTTTGATCTTGCTTCCGTCCTCCAGTTGCAGGGTAACGTGAAAAGGATCATTTACCAGTTTGCCGGTCTTCGTCAGGATGACGAGATGCGACTGGCTTTGTCGCATGAATCTCCCCGTTTCCTTTGCCAGCTGCATGTCGCTCCATCCGCCCGCTGCATATTGGCGTTCGAAGTTGGCGAGTTTTTTCTTGACGCTGCTGATCTTCTGATGCTGATAAAAATCGGGAAACCAGGCCAGTTGGGCAACCATCGTCGTTCCGTATAAAAGAATAAGAAAGCCCGCCATGATCAGAAACAGCTTGATCGTAATGCCGTTGCGTCTCATACCTCCGCCTCGAACCGGTATCCGGTGCCGATGACGGTCCGGATGCATCTCGCTTCGTCCCCAAGCTTGCTGCGCAGCTTCTTGATATGGGTATCCACCACCCGGGAATCACCGTCGAAATCGAATCCCCATACCCGATTTAATATGGCGTCACGGGATAACACGATGCCTTGATTGCGTGCCATGTAGAGCAGCAATTCATATTCTTTGGGCGCAAGCTCGATCTCCGCCCCGTTCTTCTCCAGCCTTCTTGCCCATGGGTCCAACACGGCTTCGCCGAAACGAATGACGCCCTGCTCCCTGCTGAGCGCGCCTTCCACCCGTTTCATTAGCGTCTCTGCCCGTGCGACCAGCACGCGTGGGCTAAAAGGTTTAGTCACATAATCGTCCACGCCAAGATGGAAGCCATGAATTTTGTCATCATCCTCTGACTTTGCCGTCAGCATGATAATAGGTACGGTCGATTTGGAACGAATATGCCCGCATAACGTCCAACCGTCCATTTCCGGCATCAGTACGTCGAGAATGACAAGGTCCACCTGGTGAAGTTCAAACAATTCCGAAGCTTCAACGCCGTTCTCCGCTTCGATCACGTTCCATTGTTCTTTTATGAAATAATCGGCCACAATCTCGCGAATGCGGCTCTCGTCTTCCACCAGAAGCACTGTTCTGACCATGACCGACTCTCCTTTTATCTTTCTTTCATTAACATAACGAGTCCATGTGTCGTTCATGTGTCCTCTCCAATGAAGGAAGGTATAATGATGTATACGAATAATACATGTAAGAAGTTACTAATTTAACCAAGACTCCGCACAAAAAAAGGTTGTCAACGAGCCAGCCTGCCCATTGACAACCACCACATTCGATCCCTTTTTCTCAGGTTTGCTTCTAATTACGGCGTCTATCCGTTCTGTTTATCCAAACGGTGCGCCATATGCAACGTCGGGCCGACAAAACGATTCAGCGGGAATCCTCCGGCAATCGCTTTGGTTACGAAGGCTTTTCCTTCGCGAACGGCGTCCTTCACGGACAATCCGCGTGCCAGGCCTGCGGTTATTGCCGCAGAAGTGGTGCAGCCCGCGCCATGCGTATAACCGGAGCCCACGACGTCGGCTTCAAACCATTCGTAGTTTTTACCGTCATAGAGAAGGTCCATCGCTTTTCCCGGATTGATCACGCCTCTGTCCTTAATCAGGACGTGCTTTGCTCCGTGATCGTGAATGGCGGCGGCAGCCTCCTCCATTTTCTCTTTGGAACGGATCGGACCACTCTTGGCCAATTGCGAAGCTTCGAACAGGTTCGGCGTCACCAGATCGGCGCCAGGCAGCAAAAATTCGATCATGGCTTCCGTATTTTCGGGTTGCAGCACTTCATCCGTGCCTTTGCACACCATAACAGGATCAATGACGATCTGCGGCAAACCGCTGCGGCGAACGTGTTTGGCCACAAGCTCGATAATATCGACGGAACCGAGCATGCCCGTTTTCATGGCATCAAAGCCGATGCCGTCCAGGACCGTGCGAAGCTGCGCTTCCACCACATTCAGCTCCACCGGGAAAACCTGGTGATCCCATGTCTCGGGTTCCATAGCTACAACCGTCGTCAGCACGGTCATGCCGTAAACGCCAAGCTCCTGGAATGTTTTTAAATCAGCTTGTATTCCTGCACCTCCGCTCGTATCCGAGCCGGCAATAGTCAATGTTTTTGGAATTGTCATGATAGTCGCATTCTCCTTCGTGGTTCAGTTGACCTTATCCTATCCCTTGTAAGAGCGGATGTCAATGGCCTCAGAAGCCCGCTGGAGAAGGGGTTTCCCCGGATTTCAATGCACGTCCTTCATCTCCAGGCGATGCATGGACATCGAGGCAATCCACAGCCCAACGAGGCCAAGCGCAACAGGAATCACGATGATCGTATTGATGGATACGGAAGGACCGTTAACGCCCGAGCACACGACGAAAACAAGCAGGACGGAAGCAACAATCGTCGATGTCGCCGAATGTTTGCGCATGCCGAAAAATAAAGGAATGAGGGCCATTGCCGCGGCCGAAAGCGAACTGATTGTGTATTTTACCAACAGCAGACCGATCTCTTCCATAGTTACCGAGTCGCCGATAAATGGATAATAATGATTGACCGTCATCAAGGCAGCCCCCATCAGCAGGTCGGTAAACAGGATCATGGCAAACGTGAAGGCAAAAACGATGATCAATTTGGCGGCAATCAGCTTATGGCGTTTAATCGGATAAGTAAACATCACGCTCATCGTTTTATTTTTGTATTCACTGATGATCATCCTGGACAGCAAAGCCCCCGCAAAAACGATATACACTGCCCTCGAAAACGTATCAATTAGGATGAAGGAAACAGCATGCGTTGAAAACGCGTAGTCTTCTGCTCCCCAATCCACAATTCCAATCATGATTAAAAAAGCGAGAATGATCGAATTCGCAATGGCTGCGTACATAAAGTTCCGGGAGAACCGATGTTTGCGCCATTCCAGTGAAATCAATTTAAGCAACGTCATCATCCCCCTTTACCAAGTTGATGAAGTGCTCCTCCAAAGAGTGTGCCCGTTTGAAGACCGATTCAATCGCCACGTCATGCCGGACTAACCCGGTTGTCAGGTCTGCCGGGGACAGGCCCGGATCGTACACGCGCAAAGTGCGCTCATTCAACAGCTTGTAATTGTTCAGCTTCAACTCGTGTTCCATCACGTAAGCCGCCCTGCTGGCATCGACGACCTGCAATTCAATGTACTCCCCATGCGTGGTGCGAATTTCCTCCATCGACACTTCCTCGATCAGCCGCCCGCGTCGAATGACGCCGACCGTGTCTGCCATCTGTTCGATCTCGCCGAGGATGTGGCTGGAGATGATCAGCGTAATCCGGTATTCCGAACGAAGCATCTTGAACAACTCGCGCAGTTCCTTGATGCCGATCGGATCAAGACCGTTGATCGGTTCGTCCAGAATAAGGAGTTCAGGTGTGGTGATCAGCGCTCTCGCTATGCCTAACCGTTGTTTCATGCCCAGCGAGAAATCCCGGACCGGCTTATTACCCGTATCTTTCAGGCCCACCGTCTCCATCATGCTGCCAATAACCTGTTTGTTGTGAAATCCCATGTATTCGCAATGCAGCTCCAGGTTTTCCCTTGCGGAAAGCTTGTCGTAGAAAACAGGATATTCGATGATGCTGCCCATACGTTTGAGAACTTCATACGAAGATGGGGTCAACTTTTCCCCGAACAGTTCGATTTCGCCGCCCGTCGGTTTCACGAGATTGGTCAACATTTTCATCAGTGTTGTTTTGCCTGCCCCGTTCGGACCCAGCAGCCCGTAAATTTCGCCCTGTTTGATATTCAGGCTGACATTGGTTACGGCCTCTGATCCTTCATAAGCTTTGGTCACGCTAATCGTGCGCGCAATATATGTCATCGTTCTCGCATTCTCCTTTGGTACAGTCCCCGGCGGGTCGTTATATCTGTATTATAAAGAGAGAAACCGTCATTTCTATTACTCGAAACTTACAAAAATCTTAAGCTCGGCATCATATCTCCCTAACAAAAACCCCGCGGGGCATCTAACCGCCCTGCAAGCAAACGGAAAATACGGTTTCCTCATACGGAACGCTGTGCAAACCGATGCTTCCGCCCATGCGCTCCACAAGCCGTTTGGTGATGGTCAAGCCGAGACCGCTTCCCTGATAGAGCCGGTTTCGGGAATCTTCCAGCGTGTACATTCGCTCAAATACGTGATCGTGCTCCCGTTCGGGAATGCCTCTTCCCTGATCGCGGACGCTGATAACGACCGTTCCGTTTTCCTGCTTATCGACCGACAGACCGAGCACTTTGCCGTCTGCCCCGTATTTCATGGCATTGGTCACGAGATTATCGAGCACACGTTCAAGGGCCTCTTCGTTGGCTCTGACGAACACGTCCTCATCGGGAATGGACAGCTCGACCTGTATTTCCAAGTTCGTCAACAACTCGTAAAACGAAAGCACCTTCAATCGGCACAGCTCGCTGGCATTGACCCGGTCCATAGTCAACTCCACATCCCCCGACTCCAGCTTGGCCAGGTTAAAAAAGGAAAGAATCAGGCGCAGCACCTCTTGCGTTTTGTCATGCAGCTTGGCGGTCATCGCCGCCCGTTCGGCTTCGGTAAGCTCCGTACGGTGAAGCAGCGTTTCGCTGTAACCGAGCACAACGGTAAGAGGCGTTTTCAAATCATGCGAAATGTTGGAGAGCATATGGCGTATTTCCTTTTCCTGATTGGCATAACGCGCGCCTGTCCGGTGTGCGTGGTCCAGCAGCAAGTTGACGTCGGTCAGAATTTGCCTGATCTGAGGGTCGCTGCTGAACAGCAGCACCCTCTCGTAACTGCCTTCGTTAAGAATGGATGCCACTTTGTCGTGGATGTAGGTTAACTGCCGAGATCGTTGATGAAGTTTGGTCGCCAAGATCGCAACGACCAGAACCAGAACGGCGCTGAAGCCGCATACCACCCAGATCACCCCTGCCCCACCTCCAGTTTGTATCCGATGCCCCACAGCGTTTTAATATATTGGGGCTCAGACGGGTCGGCCTCTACCTTCTCCCGCAAACGGCGCATGTGCACATTGATGATATTTTCATCGCCATAGTACATGTCCTCCCACACCGAAGCGTAGATTTGAGCCTTTGTATACACTTTGCCCGGATGGGCAGCGAGCAGTTTCAAAATGCCGAATTCCTTGGATGTCAGCTTTACAGGTATGCCGTCGCGTTCTACTTCATACGTTTCCAGATCAATGACAAGCCCGCCGATGGAAATGCGTTCCGATTTTGATTTTTCGGTTGCGGCCGGCGCCTGCGCTCCGGCATAGTTGGCCCGGCGAATCGCCGCTTTGATCCGGGCAGTCAGTTCGATAAGCGAAAACGGCTTCGCCACATAATCGTCAGCGCCGAATCCCAAACCAAGCGCCTTGTCCACGTCTCCATCCTTGGCAGATAAAATCAACACGGGTACCAAACTAACGGCGCGGATGGCCTGAAGAACATCCATCCCGTTTTGATGCGGCAGCATGAGGTCAAGAATGACCAGATCGAAATCCTTCTGCCGATCCATAAACAACTTCTCCGCCTCCAGTCCGTCATATGCATAGTGCACCTCATAGCCCTCATTTTCCAAATAAGGTCCCACCATCTCGCTAATCGAGCGATCATCCTCTACTAGCAGCAATCGATAAGCCGGCACAAAATCCCCCCAACAAACGTTTTCTCTAATTACCGCACAGTTTGCGAAAATTGGCAATGAACGGCTGCATCACAACATCAGCATATCGATTCTGCTCTCCAGAATAAAGACGCAAAAACCCGGGGCACGCTTGTCGGGAAGCGATTCACCGGGTTTAAATCGGATACTTCATATCGTTAATCTTTATGCACTATGCCTTTTCGCTGCGAATCCAGCACATGCCGATGGTTCCCGCACCTGCATGGATGCCTACAACGGAGATGAACGGCATGATCTCGGTTTTCAGTTTGGGCAGAAGGGACGCGATCTGCTGTTTGATGGACAGTGCTTCCTCGTGATTATCGGCATGCATGATGCAAACATGCTTTATTTTCTCCATATCCAGTTTGAGCACGTCCAGAATGCGCTGCTTGGCGCGTTTGAATGTACGGATTTTATCGTTGACCACCACTTTGCCTTCCTCAAAGCGCAGCAGCAGATGAATCTTGAGCAGCTGGCTGAGGAGCAATTGCGTTCCGGATACCCTTCCGCTTCGATGAAGCTGTTGCAGGCTGGCCGGAATGATATAAAAAGACATTTGTTCGATCATGCCTTCGATGTGCGATTTGATCTCGGAGGCGGTGCAGCCTTTTTTCTGCAATTCCAGTCCGGCCAAAATCATTTCCCGAAGAGGGTACGCCCCTGCCATGGAGTCAATTGCAGTCACCTCCACTTCCGCAATTTCCGCCGCTTGCATCGATGTGTTCAGCGTTCCGCTAAGGCCGGTTGAGCAATGTATGGCGATGATTTCGTCATACTCCCCCTTTAACGATTCATATAAGGCAACGAATTCGCCTATGGGCGGCTGTGACGTGCTAGCCCGGGAAGCTCCGGCGAGCTTTTCGTAAAACTGCTCCGGCGATAGTTCCTCCGTCTCGCGGAAACATTCTTCTCCAAATACGATGCGCAGCGGCACAATATACACGTGGTTTTGCCGTGCGAAAGCGGGTTCGAGCGTGCTTGTGCTGTCGGTGACCCATGCAATTTTCTTCATGACATCCTTCTCTCTTGCCGGATTGGTGATCCTGCATTTTTTCTCCAATGACATGCCCGGCTTGTTATTTTTGGGGGTTAATCATTCATGGTGTAAACGATTACGGCCATACCCTTCCAGTATATAAGAACAGACCTGCCGCTGTCTTGCCGGCCATCGCGGAAGCGCTTCATAAATACCGTATTTTTCTAAAAAAATGTCTTGCTCGTGAAGGAATAAATTGGTATGATATTGTCCTTCTCTCTTTTTCGCCTTGACTGAAGTGAACGGAAACGCCGTTCAATACACTTATCGGAGGTGTCACATGCTTTATCTTACGTTGGCTTCCAAAGCCTACGCCCGAAATTTGCAATACCGCGGGGCCCACATGGTTCACAACCTGGCAAGCGCCATGTTTGGGTACATGTATGCCTGCCTCTGGATCGGGATCGGGGCCGATCATTCACTCGGGGAATACGGGACACAGGGGATGGTCAGTTACATTGCGTTTACGCAAGCTTCCCTCTGGATCTCGGGTTTCATGACTCAAGGCCTCGGCATACCGGCTGCGGTCAGGACAGGCCAGATTGCGCTCGACCTGATGCGACCGGTTCACCTGTTCACCCAATTGGTGGCTCGGGAATGGGGCCAAATCGCCTACCAGTTTTTGTACAAAAGCATCCCCATCTACCTGCTCTTCACCATTGTTTTCTCCCTGTCATGGCCTTCACAGGCCGAAACCCTGTTTACTGCAGCAATGGCTCTCGCCGGTGCGTCCTACCTGTCGATCTGCATGAATTACCTGATCGGGGCCACCGCGTTGTGGACGACCGAATCATCGTGGCTGCAATGGGGCAACCATGCCATGATCAATCTGCTGGCCGGATTTTTCATCCCGCTGGAATGGCTGCCGGACTGGCTGGAACGTGTTGCATGGCTGTCGCCTTATCCTTATTTGTTATATGTACCCACCCGAATCTATCTGGGCTATGAAACCGGCTCCCTGCTCTGGGGAACCTTGTTTTGGTGCGTACTTATGACCGGGTCCTGTCTGCTTGCCACCCATTTGCTGCGGCGCAAGGTGGAGGTGCAAGGCGGATGAAAAAGACATCCTGGTTTTCGTTATATACCATGCTCATTCGGGCAAGCATCCGCAGCCGGATGCAGTACAAATTCAACTTCATCCTCGCTTCTGTCCTGGCCGCGCTGATTCAAATCTGCGAATTTCTCATGGTCGCCCTTGTCCTGCACAAATTCGGTGCTATTCGCGGCTGGTCGCTGCATGAAATCGGATATCTGTTCGCCATGATGACGCTGTCCAAAACGCTCTACCGCTCCTTCGCAAACGAAGTGCATCACCTGGAAAAATACCTGGTCGGCGGCGAATTAGACCAGCTGTTAACCCGGCCCATGCCCGTTCTCCTGGCGCTGCTTCCGCAAAACTTTCGCATTATGGCCGGCGAGGTGCTGCAGGGCGGTTTCATTCTGTGCTGGTCGCTCGCCGGCATGATGCAAAACGGACAGATTGGATGGACGGCCATCCCGCTATCTTTGCTCATGATCGTTACCGGGGCCGTGATCCTGTTTTCCATCGGTCTGGCGACCGCCACCCTTGGATTCTGGACGACACGCATCGAGGAACTGCAAACGATTACCGAGGATGCCGCACGTACGGCGGCGCAATACCCGCTGACGTTGTATCCCAAATGGATGTCAGGCTTCCTGCTGACGGTCATTCCCGTCGGTTTCGTCAATTACATTCCTTCGCTCTATCTGTTGCGGGGACAAGGAGGAGCGTGGGTATTGGCCGCTGTCGCTGCCGTTGCCGCAATCTGTCTGGCTGCCAGCCTCCGCTTCTGGAAATTCGGCATGACCAAATACCAAAGCACGGGAAGTTAAAGGAGGACATCTGCCATGAACATGATTACGGCAAACCAGTTGCAAAAGGAGTTTCGAACGCCAGTCGTGAGCGAAGGCCGCTTCTCCGGCTTGCGCACCCTGTTTTCAAGACAGTATCGCACCAAAGAGGCTGTCCGGGATATCAGCTTTGAGATCGCCCAAGGCGAATTTGTAGGGTATATCGGGCCCAACGGTGCAGGCAAATCCACCACAATCAAAATGCTGACAGGCATTCTTCACCCCACATCGGGGGAAGTTTTGCTGGCAGGCATGAACCCTCATCGCGAGCGCCGCAAAAGCGTGCGTCGCCTCGGCGTTGTATTCGGTCAGCGCAGCCAGCTCTGGTGGGACCTGCCGGTGAAGGATTCATACGACATTTTGGCTGAAATGTACGGGGTTCGTGCTTCCGACAAAAAACGGCGGCTGGACCAGTTCGCGGATCTGCTGGATCTGGAATCTTTCTGGGCTACGCCGGTCCGCAAGCTATCACTCGGACAACGCATGCGGGCCGATCTGGCCGCCTCCATGCTGCATGATCCGGAGCTGCTGTTTCTCGATGAACCCACCATTGGGCTCGACGTCAACGCCAAACGAAATATCCGTCAGTTTCTGAAAACATTGAATGAAGAATTCGGCAAAACAATACTGCTCACCACCCACGATATGGATGATATTGAGCAGCTGTGCAGCCGTGTCATGGTCATCAACCACGGCCAGCTTACGTATGACGGCAGCATTCCGGCACTGCGTGACACGATTGGCCTGCCTACGCTGATTCAAGTCACCTATCGCAATGGGTTCCGCAGGCCGCATACGTTACCTGCTTCGATTCACATCGCCAATGTGGAGGAACGGGTTGTCACGGTGGAAGTCAATCGGAAGGAATGGCGCACGATGGATATTCTGAAACAGCTGGAGCAATGGGGAGAGATTGAGGACGTCGAGATGAAGGAACCCGACTTCGAAGACGTAATCCATCGCGTGTACTGAGCTATATCACAAGCGTTGTTCGGCGGAAGCCCGATCTGGTCAAATTAGGCTTCTGCCTGTTCATTTGCCGTTTCGAACATGGGGGACATGACGTACTGTAGTAGTGGAGGTGAAGCGTCATGTTGGTCACAAAACATAGACTTGCGGCATCTACCCCCTATGCCACTCCCTACTATATGGTTAGAGCAGCCAGGCCGGGGCCGGTCATGATGATTACTGCAGGCATTCATGGAAATGAAACGGCGAGCATGACGGCCGCGCAGAAACTGGTAAACGATTGCGATACGGAAAGCGATTACATTCGGCGCGGGTTGTTGATTGTCGTTCCACGGGTGAACCAACAGGCATACAGTCGCAAAATCCGCGGCAAACCGGACATGAATCGCACCTTTCCGCGAAAAAAATCAGGCAAAGCGACTCATCCACTCGCTTCAGCGCTATTCAAGCTTGCTTTGAAACATCACCCGGACTGGTGGCTTGACCTGCATGAAGCGAATGGATTATCCCAATTAAGCCGAAACGTGCTTGGACAGACACTCATCACCAATCCAGGAAGCAGCGCAATTCCTGCCTGCAGAAGGGCGATTCAGCGAATAAACCGGACCATTCCCAGACGTGATCTGCATTTCAACTTAAAGCAGCACGAATTGCCGGGGTCTGCCCGTACCGCAGCAAACCTGGTCCTTCAGGCACGTTCCGTGACCGTTGAAACGTGCTGGAGTCTGAAACGTTCGGATCGTATCCAATATCAGTCGGAAATGCTGCATCACTTCCTTAAGGAAGCTCGCATGATTTAAATCTAAGCATGGCGAAACCGCTGCGCTTTAGCGTAACGTTTGTTCAACGATAAAACCACCGTCTCCATAACTATGGAAAGCGGTGGTTTTTTGAATACATGCGATACCTATTTAGATATTGAACTCCAGATTCCATTTGCAAAGCTCTATTTGCATGCAGGGTCCGACCGAGAAAGCCGAGATGCCTGTGGCATCCGGACCAGGATAGATGCGCGCCGTCATCACCTGCTCTCCCCCCTGAATAAATACTTCAACCGAAGAGACGTCCACAAAAATTCGCAATTCCAATCGCCCCTGCTGCAATTCAACCTGCGTTGCCCGTTCTCCACCTGGGCCGCTTCCAGCTCGATCCCGATTAAGGGAAAGCCTCTGCCGTTCCACATCATACGAAATAACCGTTTCCTGTCCGTGGCCTGTGCGCAGCTTTAATCCAAACTGCTCGGCTTGCCCGGCTTCAAACACAGCATGCAGTTCGTAACAATTCCCATGCATGCCTGGATCACATGTCCCATCCAGCGAGGTACGGTACTGCTCCATGCCTTCTGCACGATAACGCGTAAGCTCCGCGACGGGCATAAAATGCAATCGATCGCCCTTCAAGACAAGCTCGCGCGGCAAGGTCATTGCTCCAGCCCATCCGTGCCCTTGCTGCGTGGGTATATCCGTCTCCCAAGTTTCCATCCAAGCCATCATAATCCGGCGTCCTTGCTCATCCACCATCGTTTGGGGGGCGTAGAAATCAAACCCGCAATCCAGCGGATGGTATTGTTCATAGTCAAGCACGCCTCGTTCCACATCGAGGGAACCAACCATATATACTGTGGAATGCAAATTCCGATAGTTGTCCATCTGGGCCGGCATCCGCTGAGGTGACATGATTAGGACGTCCTTGCCACCAAGGGAAAACAGGTCGGGACATTCCCAATTGTCCCCAAGCGTTCCATCACTTTGCGCCAAAACGTTCACATAGCTCCATGTCTCGAGATCGTCAGAACGGTACAGCAGAATGACTCCCTGCCCTGCCCCATCATTCGAGCCCAATACGCAATAATAGCTGGCATCGCGCATAAACACCTTCGGGTCCCGGAAATCCTTGGAGCTGGTATGCTGCGGAATTTGATCCACACGGATGACCGGGTTCAGCGGGCTTTTGACGAAATCAATGCCATTGTCCGATACAGCCAGATTTTGCGTTTGGATATAATCGTTCTCTTTGTCGGGTCCAGTTACGACATGTCCGGTATACAGGAGCACCAAATTCCCATCCTTCACAATGGCGCTTCCAGAGAAGCACCCTCCGCTGTCGTATGTCTGATCCGGAGCGAGCGCAATCGGCAGATAGGACCACTTCACCAGATCCTTACTTACGGCATGTCCCCAATGCATCGGCCCCCATACTGGCGAATATGGGTAATGCTGATAGAAAACATGATAGAACCCGTTGTAATAGATCATCCCGTTAGGATCGTTCATCCACCCTGCTTCGGGCATCAAATGATAATTGAGCCGGTATGTTGGGTCGATATGGCTGCGCTGGTCCGCAATATATCCATCGGCTTTCTCCCGCGTGTACCTCGGTTGTTCGTTCGCCTGCAATGGGCCAGCCCACGCTTTCTTTTCAGATGATTCCTGATTCATTAGCCTTCCACTCCTGTCTCTCTATGTGTATCAACAGATCATCGTTATTTGATGGAGCCTTGCATTACTCCTTGAATGATATACTTTTGGGCAAACATATACACGAGCAGCACGGGCAGCAGCGTCAGCACCAAACCAGCCATCAGTGGCCCGTAATCGACCGTGTAGGTGCCATAGAAGTAAAACGTAGACAACGGCAGCGTCCGCTGCTCGGATGAAGTCAGCACCAGGGACGGAAGCAAAAAGTCATTCCATATCCATAACACATTCAGCACCGTAATCGTCACGCTCGTTGGTAAAAGCACCGGCAGTACGATTTTGAAAAACGTTTGAATCCTGCCGCAGCCATCCATTAACGCCGCCTCTTCCAATTCGAGAGGGATGCTTTTGATGAAACCGTGATAGATGAAAACCGCCAGCGGGCTGCCAAAACCGATATACATGTAAATGAGGGACCATTTGTTATCCAGCAGGTTAAGCGAACCGTAAATTTTCACCAAGGGGATCATAATCGCCTGGAAAGGGATAATCATCGCAGAAACCATCAGAAAAAAAAGGTACTGGTTAAGCCGGCTTTTATGCCGAACGAAGTAATGCGCCGTCATTGCCGCGAGCAGGGCAATCAGCACCACTGCGGTTATCGTGATCAGCAGCGAGTTCCCGAATGCGGATACATAACCCATTTTAGTGAAAGCACTTACATAGTTATCCCATCGAAAGGCGGACGGCAATCCCAGCGGATCGGACGTAATGACCTGGTTTTCCTTGAACGAATTGATGATCAGCAGCAAAAAAGGAAACACAAACAGAACAACGGCGATCACTAATACTAGAAATTTGCTCCAGGAGATGATGCGTGATTGTCCTGCCATTATGCCTCAACCTCCAGTTTTTTGCTAAAGTAGACCTGAAGCAGCGTAACGGTGGCAACAAGTATAAACAGCACAAATGCCTCCGCCTGGCCCAACCCGTAATCACGCGCCAGAAAAGCCTGTTCATAAACGTGCATCGAAACCATTTCCGTGCTTTTGAAGGGGCCTCCGCTCGTCAGTGAAACGTTAAGGTCGTACACCATGAAACCTCGTTGAAGGGAAAGAAACACACATACGATAAAAGAGGGAACCATCAACGGCAATACGATGCGCATTAACATTCTGCGGCTGCCAGCGCCGTCAATGCTCGCTGCTTCCATCACGTCCTTGGGCACATTCATGAGCCCCGCAATATAGATCACCATCATGTACCCTGCATACTGCCACACCGTAACAATCACGAGTGCCCAAAAGGCTTTGTCAGGGTCCGCGAGCCAGGAAGCGCCAAACAGCGCGATGTTCAGCTTTTGTCCGGCGAACACCAGCACCTGATTGAAGATAAATTGCCATATGAATCCCAACACAATGCCGCCGACCAGATTTGGAAGGAAAAATCCCGCCCGGAACCAGCCTTGTCCCCGCATTCCCCGAGTAACGGCATAGGCCAGCAAAAACGCGACGGCGTTGGTCAGCAATACGGTGATGAACACATATTCCAGCGTCATGGCAAACGAAGTCCAGAACACCTTATCCTTGAATACGCCAACGTAATTCGCCCAGCCGACAAAACTTTGCTCCACGGCGATGCCGTCCCAGTTGGTAAACGTCAAATAAATACCGTATAAAAAAGGAACAATCATCACAGTAGCAAAGGCCAGCAGCGTGGGGCCCGTAAAAACAAGTCGTGTGCGCAAGCGCGCCCACATTCCTTTTTCGGTCAGCATGGTCATCCTCCATCCACTTCCGGTTTTGAATGCCGTTTTTTCGGCCGGAGGCCCAAACAGGTTTGGATCATCATTCTTTCCCTGGGGCACTCCGGCTTAACGGCTGTATGTTTAGCCATGCGTCAGAGTCAGTGCAGTTCAAGTGCCTCGTCTCACCACAACTTTTCCCTGTTACGATTATTTCACGTTTGT
Organism: Paenibacillus sp. FSL W8-0426; assembly: GCF_037969725.1. Lineage (NCBI taxonomy): Bacteria > Bacillati > Bacillota > Bacilli > Caryophanales > Paenibacillaceae > Paenibacillus > Paenibacillus sp. FSL W8-0426. The sequence goes on from NZ_CP150203.1 coordinate 5,998,286, forward strand.
CCAGTAGGACTGGATTTCCTTCGCAAGTTCGCCCCGATCAATGACATCCGCCAAATACTTCTGCATGGATGCCCCTAATTTGGACCAATGATCTGCCGGCAGCGTACTGACGGATTCCTCGATCTTGCCTGCTTTGATGTATTCGCTAATCGACTTGCCCAGCGGATCATTGGGTTCAAGGGTGATGTTTTTGAACGCCGGAATTACGCTCGCTTGATTGACCAGAAAATCCTGTCCTTTGTCCTGATAAACGATCCAATCAAGGAACTTCTTGGCGGCGTCCTGCTGCGCCGGAGTGCTCTTCTCTTTATCAATCAAAATGCGCTTGGACACGGCTGCGGAAATTTGTGTGTTGCCGAAATCCTCTGGATTGTTGCTTACAGGAACAGGAAGGAAACCGTATTTTCCATCCGCGGTATCGAAGCTGTGGATTTGCGGCCAAGCCCAGTTTCCTTGGAACCAGAGGCCCACTTCGCCTTTCCCTAAAACTTCGGGTCCGCGTTCATATGTGCCCGAAAGCGGAGACGCTTTGTCGATATTGTAGGTTTTCATCAAATCAAACGTATCCATAAGTCCGTTAAAAACCGCATTCGAAGCAAGATCGACCTGTCCTGCCTTGAGATTGGCGATGAATTGCTGTACCTGAGCCTGATCCGGCGATTGGCCTCCGTAGGCCAGGCCGAGATAATGCGCTCCAAGCGACCAGTCCATTGGCGAAATGATAAGCGGCGATTTCCCGGAAGCCGCGATCTTTTGAAACAGATCATCAAGCTGTGCCGTTGTCTGGATCGTTTGCGGATCGAATGTTCCGCCTACCGCCTGATCAAGCACGTTCTGGTTGTAAATAAAACCGTATCCTTCGATGGAGAACGGAAAAGCATAATTTTTGCCATCGAATGTCGTCGTTCCCGTGCTATTTTCCACAGCATCCTTCATCCACGTTTCATTCGTTAAGTCAAGGACGCGATCCTTGAATTTCTCGACATCCCCGGTGTCCAGCATCATCATCGTAGTCGGGTTGCCTGAAGCATACAGTGCCGAAGCCTTCTCAAAAGGGGATTGGCCGTTTCCTACAGGCACGATTTCCAACGTAATCTCCGGATGATCTGCATGAAAATCCTTTGCAGCCTGCTCCAATTGGCTGTTGATTTCAGCTTTGGAATTCAACAGGGTAATTTTGACAGCGCTATCAGAAGAAGCACCATCGTTGCTTTCAGTTCCTGTCTGCCCACCGCCGCAAGCTGATAGCAAAATCACCATAATTAATGATAAAACCGATAACTTCATCCATGTCCGCTGTGTTTTCATCTGTCTTTTGCCCCCGTTCGTCGAATTAAAAAGGAACCGCTTACAAAACCGATTATAGTGTCAAAGGTTTGACATGTCAATCGTTTGACATAAATAAAAAAAGAAAAACAACCTCGTCTCAGGTTGTCTCTCGTTCTACCATAGTCACAGGCAGGATATGTTCCATTTCTATCTCTTCCTCAGCCAATTGCTGCTGGATCAATTGAACCGCAAGCTCCGCCATGCTCTCGATCGGCTGCCTTACTGTCGTAATCGCCGGGACGACATACTCCGCTGCCCGAATATTATCGTAACCCACGATGGCAATGTCCTCAGGAACTTTTCGCCCATGATGCATGATCTGTTTCAATGCATGAATAGCCATCAGGTCACTGGTAAAAAATAGCCCATCGACCTCCGGATGGCCGACAAGAAGCTCTTCGACAAGCTTTGTGTATTGCTGCTGGCTAAACACGTTGAGATCGGTTTGATGAATCATGGTTGGGTTGATCCCATGGGCCTTCAAGGTATCCAGAAATCCCGTCGTTCGTCGATTGGATAGCATCTGCAGCTCCAGATTGCCGCAAATGTGGGCCAAATGCCGTCTGCCTTTAGAGATCAGCAGTTCGGCAGCCATCACACCTCCCTGGTAGTTATCCGAGGAAATGAAGGGGATATGCGCTCCGATTTGCCGGTCAAAGGTAACGATGGGCGAATGAAGATTCATATACTCGTCCACCTCAAGCGTATGGCTTCCCATAATAATGCCGTCAACGCGGTTTCCTTTGAGCATTTCCACGTACTCACGCTCTTTGGCAGGGTCCATGTGGGAGTTGCACAACATAATCTTGAAGCCGTTCTGGTAGGCGTGGTACTCAATAAAGCTTGCGAGTTCGCCAAAAAACGGATGCGAGACGTCTGGAATGATCAAACCTATGACGTTGGACTGCTTGCGCAGCAGCGAGCGGGCAATCTCGTTCGGACGGTAATTCAACTCGTCCATGCACTGATACACCTTGTCGCGTGTCTTCTGACTGATATAGCCCCGATTGTTCAATACACGGGAAACCGTCGTTACGGAAACCCCTGCCTTGAGCGCAACGTCATGAATTGTTGCCATAAAAACCTCTTTTCTACTGCAATTTCATAATGTAATTATACAACCATCCTCGCACACAAACCCAATCTTCGTCCTATTCGCTGTACATCGTCATTCGACGATAATCTTTTTCTTCGGCATGCTGTGCATGGCGCCATGCGTGACATGAACCTGTACGATATACGTCCCCGGCTCTTCGAATGTATGCTGGATTTCATATAAGCCCTTGTCCACTTCCATAGCATCCAGAGCCCCCAGTTCTTTCAGGTCCTCCGCAGTCATCAAGGCTTGCTCGGGAGCACCGTCAAGCTCGTTCCACACCTGGAACTGGACGTGATCCGCCGCCTCAACAGGCTGCCCGCCCTGCGTCAGTTTAATTTGCAGCGCCACGGGCTCTTGCACGGTTGCTTTCTCAGGCACCACAAACTGGACCTTGATCATTTCCGGCATCTCGTTCGTCGCCGCATTTTCCGAACCGGTACACCCCGTAACCAATGCGATTAGTATCGTGAGAACAGGTACTACCCATTTGACTTGTCCGAACATCCATGATCCGTCCTTTCCCGAATTAAGCGGATTTCGATGTTTTGCCGATGCCCCACAGCATCACGGTGATGATCATAAACGCAATGAGTGCCAGCAGCGGAATCGTGATAAATCCGAACCAGTTCAAATAGTCGGTATAACAAGGAATTTGTCCGCAAGCCACGGCGCTGCCTGTAGCCGAGTACACTCGCTGAATCACGACATGGTACAAGGAGATGCATCCTCCTATAATGCTTAGTGGCAGCACGTATTTGCCGATTTTGAAATCGTCCTTGAAGTAGGCAATGCCCAGCACAATCGTTAGCGGGTACATAAAAATACGCTGGAACCAGCATAGATCACATGGAATAAATCCTTTGATTTCACTGAAATACAGGCTGCCTCCTGTCGCAATGACCGAAACGGCCCAAGCCAAAAACAAACGTTTGTCCGCATGTTTCGCAGAGTGCCCGGTTGCGGATGGTGTACTCATCCCATCTGTCCTCCCCCAAAAATGTGCTCTTATCGGATAATCATACAATAATCACGGCGTTCATGGCTATTCTTGGCATGTCCATCCCGGCACACGCATGATTAGTATACCAAACATTTGAATATTTTGGATATGAATCTTACATCCCATGCCATCCTGGGGTACAATCATATCAAGGCCTCACGCCTTGGCAGAATACGTTCTTCAATGGAGGTTGTGCCATGACGATGCTTCCCTATATTTTGATCGTAACCATCGCCCTGTTCGGTGGAATTGCCACGCTGATGATCGGAAATTCCAAAGCCAATCAGAAGAGCAATCCCGAATATGGTCGCAGAACCAGGCAAAACTTAAGTCGACTGACGTATGTATATATAGGTGCCGTGGTCTTTGGCATAGGCGGGCTGGTGCTGTATCTCGTTAACGGATGATTCCGCGTTGGTAATCTCATCAAGGTATTTTCACACCAATAGCGATTTATACTCCTCCAATATGTTCAACTGCCGTTCAATGTAGGAAACGTTAGGGGCACTCATCCCCTGCTCCATTACAAGCGCAAGCATTCCGCGCAGCAGCCATAGGTGCAACTGCTCAAATAAACGTCGGTTGTCCCACACCCCGTGCTCCTGCGCGTATCCTCGTTCGAAAAGAGAGAGTGACTTCTCCATCTCTGTTCTTGAAGCGGTTAAAGGGATGCTCGAAGTAATCACCGCTGCCAAATCAAAATGGCGATCCCCCATCCTTGCTTCCGCCATATCAATAATGAAAACATGCCGCTCAGTAAATAATAAATTCCATATTCCCAAATCACCGTGGATCACTGTCTCTCTATTAACGGAAAGCTTCTAATTGCTTCAATACATCCGGTTGAGCAACCACATTATTCCCTCATTTCCTCATTCACGTATCCTTGATGATTTGTTGAGATGTACAAAATGATGCCGCGTCGCCGGCATCATAAACAATCCGGCTACGGTCAGATTGCCCCAATAATCCAATAACCAGTTGTTTTCCGGCAGTACGTCCCCCATTTCCGACAATTGGCTCAAATGTGCAGAAGACACTTTTCGTCTAAAGTCTGCTGCCGACAATTCCATCACAATCTCGCGCGTACGTTTGCCGACAGCAGCTCGGTACGCGCGCAAAGAGGGTATATCCACTACGGAACTCAGGTGCACAAGCTGTTCAAGCGACATTCCATTTCCGGTATCGCGGACGTTCAAATGCATGGATTGCATCCACAAGTCACTATCGATAACCTGCTTCATCTGGGCCACCAGCACATTCATGGTCATGTCTTCGATCCGGGTCGAATGATAAATATGCCATGCGACCGAGTTGGCTCCAGAAGCCGGGACATGTCGAAACCGGTTTTCAGTCATATGATCCAGTACTTCATCTTCAAAAGACCACGCAGCCCCATCTCTGCTTCGAGCCGAATGGACAGCCCCGTGCTGCAAAAGCAACCATTCCCGCGCATTCTCGTACTGTGCGGGCTTCGCCAACATGGACTTAAGCTCTTTTTGCCGCTGATTCCATAACTTCCGATCTTCAAGCACATGGATTCCCCCATCTTTATGACATTCCTTTCCAGGGATCATTATACACCTTGGCATTCTGCGGATGGATGATGAAGTTTACAAGTTGGATATAATTCAGAATTATTCTGGATATCTTCCGTGAGTAATATATAGCCATAAGGGACAGCGAGCCCGGACATCATAATCCACTACATCCATAAAGGAGCGTTATATCATGAACAAAAACATAAAAAAATCCGCAGCAGCCGTCATGGTGCTTGGCATGACATTAACCGGGGCGGCAGGCGTATTCGCAGGCACGCAATTGGAAAAAATCTCGGCATACCTCAACCACGGCATCAGCTTCAACGTAAACGGCTCGGCCTACACGCCAACGGACGGCAGCGGCAACAAACTGGCACCGATCACCTACAACAATTCCACCTACCTGCCTGTTCGCGCGCTTGCCGATGCACTGCATGTACCTGTATCTTACGATAGCAAAAAAGGTCAGGTTATCATCGGCGAAGCTGCGAATGCGGAATTGACCTCCGTTTCTTACAGCGCAGCACAAAAACAAGCCATTCAAAAAGCATTTGCACAATTCGCCGGATTCGAAACGGCCTATGCTCCTGAGCAAATGATTGCCGGCGATACATTCAAAAGCGTTGGCGCAGGCGGAGACGGCGTGAACTTTGTGTTCGCACACATGAATGTTTCCATCTCTCCCAAAGATTACTCTTTCGATTACGAGGGCAAAACGGTTACATTGGCAAACGGCGTATCCGCCAAATGGTACACGCCTTCGGATACAGGCATGCTGACATTCAAACTGGATGATCGGTATGTGACGCTCAGCTCGCCGGATCACAAATTGACCCAAGCCCAACTGGAGCAGGTTGCCGTGAACGTCAACAAATTGGGCAGTAACAGCAATAATGGTTCCGACCAGGGTATCGCCGCTTATGCTGATGTAAACTACAACAAGTCCCAAGTCTCCGCGATTCAAAAAGCATTTGCGAAATTCCAAGGTTTCGAGACGGCTTATGCTCCGAAGCATATGGTTGCAGGTGACCAATTCAAAAGCGTCGCCGCTGGCGGGGACGGTGTAAGCTTTGTGTTTAACCACATGAAAGTGGATGTTTCGCCGAGAGATTACGCTTTCGACTATGACGGCAAAACCGTCAAACTGCCCAACGGCGTATCCGCCAAATGGTACACTCCCGACAAAACGGACATGCTGACGTTCCAATTGGATGACCGGTATGTAACACTCAGCTCGCCGGACCATTCCCTGACCCACGCCCAATTGGAGCAAATGGCCGCAGCCGTTCAAAAACTGAAATAATTGGCACGAAAACTCTGAAAATGAGCATGGGTAATATACCTGTTTTCGATAGAACAGGGGTATTACCTATTTTATTTTCTCAGAAGGTAGGCGGAGGAGAAGTCAACTTATGAAAGACGGATCACTCGCCGATAATACATGCCATCGATGAGTTCCTCCCATTCCAGTTCGCCGATGTTGGCATCCCGATAATATACGACCGTAGCGGGCAAAAAACCGGCCACAGGACCAAGCCCCCCGCAGATCAAAGAGCCGCCGTCCCCACCTTTGGGCATAAGCTCTCCAGTCTGACTAAGCGTAAGCTCGCAACGATAGGGATCGCCTTCGAACCGGATGCCGAAGAAATTGGGCAGCTCCAGATCGTAAGCACGGCCGTCGTCCTCAAACATAGAAGGGTCCGGGTCCTGCTCCGCGTCTTCGTCCACAATGTCTGAGATACTCCTGCCGAAATGCTTCAGCTTCATCGTGTAGTCAAAGCTATCTCCCCACGGAAACAGCGTACGGCAACCCCCGCCGTAAAGGTACTCCCACTCCTCTTCCGTCAGCAAGGAAAACCCTGTTTTCTCGGTTTCTTCCTTCAACCGCTCCAGCGTCAGGTCTTCGTTGAACCAAAAGATTCGTATACCTCCTTCATGGCGCACCAAACGAAAATGCTGGTAACGTTCGTACTCGCTGATGTCAGATTGTTTGAATTTCTCCCATTCTTTCGCGAGTTCCCCATCATCCCAAGCCATAGCTTCTTCTTCGCTCACTTCAAACCAACCCAGGGAACGGGCCTGACATTCGACCAGCATCGGAGAAATGTGGACTTCTCTCACCGGAGACGAAAATTCGCGAAGATAAGCATCGATATCGTGTACGCCGTACTCACTGAAGGTTTCCCGAATATCGATGGCCGTCTCCTCGTTCATGCCTTCGTGCCAACCGTCCCACCCCAACGTCACGAGATCACCTGGAACAAATACGAAGTCCCGTTGTTCATAGGAGAACACACCTGTCTCCGTGCACCGACCGTACCGTTCAAATTTCCGCAAGCCTTCGTACGCCATGCCTTCCGGAAGTTCTGTCAGCTCCTGCAAATATTGTTCCTTTTCAACTGATGAAAGAGCAGCCCACGCTGTACGGTTCAAATGTTGTAATTCCATATCCCCCGCCCTCTCCCTGAATTGTACTCTCGTCACTTGCCCGCTGCATGCAGCAATGCCTGCAGAAGCTCCTTACGCCGGCCTTCGGCCTTTCGTGCCAAACCAGCCAGTTTCTCTACCTTTCCCCATATCGGATACAACACGCGCTGGACCTCATAAGCCTCTAATCCTTGCACCTTTTCTACCCATAAAGCCAGCTTGTCCTCATCTTCCAGCACAGGCTGAAGAGCTTTCAGCTTCAAACCATCGGTGGAACGCCTCAAACATGCGATGAGTGGCGGGAGCGATTGCTGCGTCAGTCCGTGTTGTTCGACAAAGGCTGCCGTGAACTTGTCCTGCACCATCTGATGCTCGTCATCCACCAGACCCATGTATGTCTCCACCAGAGGGAAATAACGCTCGTCCGCAAGGCCAAGTCCGAAGGTGGCGTAGGAACCAGGCATGCAATTTTTCTCTCCCTCCGTGTCCTCATACCATTCGAACTCCTCCATCACTTCGCGTGCGTATTCCTCCAACAGCGGATGCAATTCGGGATAACCCAGCGCATTCGCAAAAAAACGGTGGGTATCCGATTTCGCCAGTCCTTTGACCGGCAAGTAGTGCTTGGCTTTCGATTTCAGCTTGATTTTGTAGCTTTTGGGAAAACCCTGCTTCAGCAGACGGATGATGTATCCAAGCGCCTGTTCGTAAGCTTTCGCCGCTTCCTCGCGAACTACAATGGTGATGGTCGAAAAGACGTCATTGGCCGTGCATTCCACCTGTTCATTCCGCATTTGAATGTCTTCCTTGGCGAAGGTGCCGCTGCCCTCTTCCATCATGCGCGCGGCCTGACTGCTTCCAAGCTGCTCGGCAAGCTCAAGGAAGGTTACCCCCGTCGATTTGCTGTAATTGGGCTCATACCTTAAAATCATTACGGCTCCATATAACAGCAGCCTGACGGGATGATGATCAGCATCGTGTTCACCCAGAGACGCTCCTGGTTTAAGCGTATACTCATTGGATCTGTAAGCCGAGCGCTGGACGTCAAAATACAAGGGCAAAAACTGATTCTCCGCCCAGTTCCTCAAGCTTTGAGTAATATTTCTCCGATGCTCCGAGAGCGCTTCCTGGCGCCCCTTGTTCAACGCCTGAATGCGATCGTATTGCGCGATGATCCATGGCACGTCCAACTCCGGGAACAACACGGGATCGAGCAAATGCCGGACTAAAAAGAACGTTTCCAGCGGTTTCGTTGGATAAGACCCATTGGTCAGCTTCCGATCGACATAAGCATGTATCTGTTCAAGCAGCAACCGCTTTTTTTCCTCATTGACTGATTCAAACAGCGTGATCCGCAGAGAACCTTCGTCCGTCGGGAACTTGCCCCGAAAAGTAAATCGATAGTCAATCAGCGGCGTATCTGCCAAACGTTCCAGTCTCTCCTGAATCACCTGTGCCAAACGAGGACGGATTTCAGTCTGAACCTGCTCCACCGTAAAAACATCGTTCTTTCCGGGCCTCAATCCTTCTTCATCCATACCGAGATCCAGGCTGTCCACGGTTGTTCTTCCCGGCCGATAATCCAGCAGCACATCATCATAGATGCCTGATTGCAGCTTCGTTCGTTTCACTGTTGACTCGGCATCGTCCCGTTTCTCCGTTTGGTCGAACCATTGATGGATCTCCGCGATCATCTCCTCCACGGCCTCTTCTACAATGATGCTCATTGATCCGTCTCCTCCTTATATGGACATGTTCCCCTTAAAATGCACCACTACTTCTATCACAAATATGCGCATCTACGTTCGTATCCTGCCTATTATTGTACTATCGCTTGCCAGGCCTAAACAATAAGTCTCACGTACGGTTGTCCGCCGTCCTGCCCGCTTCGACGATCAACTCCAGATCGCTCATTAAACTCCCCCGGCAGAATAAAAAACACCGAAATCAAGGCCTGTTCCAGCCCGATTCCGGTGCAATTGCGAAAATGATTATTGATTGTAATCCTTTAGTACGACTTCTTTCAAACCACTTAATTTACGGTTTTGAACCATTCGTTCACTTCGACCGTAATGTCATCGCCGCCCATCGATTTCCATTTTTCCACGAATGCGTCGAACTCATCGATGCCGACTTGGCCGTAGATGATTTTGCTGAACGTGTCCTTCTCCAGCTTGTCGAGAGCATCCTTTTTCATTTTCATCGTATCGGTCGGCGCACCGGTGAACTTGTTCTTGATCGCATCGTCTTTGTGTGCCACGACCACCTCTGCAGCGGCGAACACTTCCGGTTTGTTGGCCATGCTCGTGTTTTTCTCGAACGGCGTTTCGGGCTCCTTGCCGGTGGCCAGTTCCGCGAGCGTATCCATCATCAAGTTCGGAATGCGCGCGCCGTCATACGTAATGGTGTACTTGAGCGGCGATACGCCATCCTTGAGATCGGCTTCGCCGACGACTTTGCCGTCCACGATATCGAAGTCGTACCCCTGGGCAAAGCCGTGCTCGAATTCGCCGCCCACTTCCGGGTTCGCAAAATGATCGAACAAGTAATTTTGATACGTGAAGAAAATTTCGGGATTCGCTATGTCCTTGTTGATCAATACTACGCCATTGCTTGCGCCGGAACCATGGTGGTGGCTTTCGCCAGTCGGGCCTGTCGGCAGCGCAATGGCTTTGTAGGCAGCGCCCTCCACGTTTTTCTTCACATCGTCGATCGGCCAGTTCGGCATCCAGTGCGGCCCGACGATGATGCCGGCTTTGCCTGCGGTAAACAGCTCGGCAGCTTTGATTTCATCGTAAACGCCGGCTTCCTTCGGCAGGTAGCCTTTGTCCAGCCACTCTTTCATCGTAGCGAGCCCTTGCTTCACGCCAGGCTGGATCGAGCCGTATTCAAGCGTGCCGTCCGCGGCTTCGTTCCATTGTCCGGGCATCGTGCCGTACATGCCGAAGATCCAGCCGGATTCCGTCATCCACGTATTCAGCGCGTTCTTCATGCCGACGGTCAAGCCGTACGTATCCTTTTTGCCATTGCCGTCCGGGTCCTGGTTCGTGAATGCGTCCATGACGGCCACCAGTTCGTCGATCGTTTTCGGCTCTTCCAGCCCAAGCTTTTTCAGCCAATCCTCGCGAATGAACATGACCGGATCGCCGTTATAGGCATAATCGAAAATCGGAATGCCGTACCTTTTACCTTCGTACATGTACGGGTACCACTCTTCCGGCGCGGAGGCGGCCGCCTCTTTCCACGTATCCGAAGCGTATTTGTCGAACAGCTCGCCAGCATCGGCGAACTTGCCGGACTCGATCAACTCCCGGACCAGATTATAATCGCCCCGGATCGAAACGATGTCCGGCAGCTCCTCGTTGGCCGACAACGACAGACGCAGCTTGGTATAGAACGCATCGTTGGTCACCGATACCGCCCATGGCGTGCTCAGCTCGATGCCTAACCGTTCCTTGGCCCACTTGGTGTGCACGTTGCTCTGGGCGGTTTCACCGTTTTTGAACCGGGTATCGTCGTTCCAGGCACGCAAGTAGCTCATCTGCACCGCCGGCTCATATTTCCCGTCCTTCAGGGCAAGCGGTGCCGCCGCTTCCGGCGCGGCTTCTTCCTTGGCTCCCGAGCTGCATGCAGTCACGACGACCATCGTCAGCGCGAGCAGCGCCGTCATCATTTTTCTATACATGAAAACCCCTCCTCAGTGACTGTGTATCCCCTTACATGAAAAGGATAGTTCAGCCGGGAAAGCAAACAAATATCACAATTTCAATGTTCATATCGATTTGTTAACCGTTCCGGAAATCCTGCGGCGTCAGCCCATAGTGCTTGCGGAACACTTGAATGAAATAAGGGGTGTTGTTGTAACCCACCTCCTGGCCGACCTCATAGATCTTCATCGAGGTATGCTTCAACAGGTGTACCGCCCGGTCCATCCGGGAACGCATAATGTAATCGCTGATGCCTTCGCCGGTGGATTGTTTGTACAGTTTGGACAAATACACCGGGTGCAGATGCACCTCACCGGCAATGACCTGCAGGGACAAGTCCTCGGACAGATGGCGGTCGATCCATTGCTGCACCTGGCGAATCAATGGCGGAACGTTGTCCTGGCGATCTTCCTGCGCGCTTGTCTCCCACTGAAGCATCACTTTCTTCGTCCATGCATCGAGGCTGCGCAGCGATACGCCGTATCCGTCCTTCAGCAGCTGCTGATACTCTTCGCCGAGCACCTCGGACAACTGCCTCCCTTCCCGATGCGCCATATAGGAGAACGCGGCCGCCAAATAGTGAAAAGCGACATACACATGCTCCGGAAATACGCTGCCTGACAGCTCCGCAAAGATGCCGTCGATTTTACGCTGTGCCTCATCCACTCTTCCCGCCTCCAACAGCGTGGTGAGTGCAGGCGGTTCATAGAGCGACGACAACGATTTCAGCGCCGTTCCCCGAGGTTCGGCGGTCGCTTGAAGATGCAGCCCCTTTCCGGCATCCGCTTGTTTGCGAAGGGCGCTGACGGCCTGCAGGTACAGCTGGGGGACATGTTCGGGAAAACGCCCCATTCGGCTCGAAGACACCGAAATGCTTGCATTCAGGTACTGCCTCACGCTGTGGATCAGCCGATCCCCCAGCCTGCCGAGCAGCAGCTCGGCATCGTCCCCCTCCTGCTTCGGGCTGACCATGAATACAAGGTCATCGTAAGCATCTTCGGTATGGCACAGATGATAGCTGCCGCCGAAGATTTCCTCGACCACGTTGGAGATGGCGTATTTCATCAGGCGGAACGCTTGGTGCGCCTCTTGCGCGTCATCGTAGCGAACGATAAGCACCTGCATTTTATCCTGCGGGCGAAAGCCGATCTCGAGCTGCTCCAGCTTCGCCGTCAATTCCCCATCGGCAAATCGCCGTCCCAACAATACGTCTTTCATCAGTTCCGCCCGCTTCGCCGGCAGATGCTCCCTCACCGAATACATGGCGCGCTGATGCATCATGCGTTTCTCCCCTTCAAGCCTGATCTGCACGGAAGCCTGCTGCACCGCTTCAATAAGTTCTTCGTCCCTTACGGGTTTGAGCAAATAGCTGACCGTGCCGTGCTTGAGCGCCTGTTTGGCATAGTCGAAAGAGGCGTGGCCGGACAAAATAATGCACTTGACCTGCTCCCACCGCTGCCTGACATGGCCGACCAGATCAAGGCCCGACAAGCCCGGCATGCGAATATCCGTGATGATGATATGAACGCTGTGCTCGGCCATCGTCTGCAAAGCCTCCTTTACGGAATAGGCTTTGAATACCCGGCCAATGCCGTGCTCCCTCCACGGAATGGATGCAGCAATCGATTCCACCGCCGAATGTTCGTCATCCACGACCATCAAATTCATCATGGGAAAGTTCCTCCTTAAACCATCGTATTTCAACGCTAAGCCCTCCCTGCGGAATCTCCGCAAAATGAAGCCCTGATGACAACCCGTATCGCGTAACCAAGCGCTGATGAACATTCCACGTCCCCGTGCCGATCTCTTCGCCCATCGGTTCGTGCAATTCCCGTTCGAGCCGATCGATCGCCTGCGGCGTCAGCGCGACGCCATCGTTGTCCACGAACAAGCTATAACGCGCATAGGTTTTGCCGTCGATCTGCTCGCGTGTAACCATGCCTGTCACCACGATATGGCCGCTGCCTTCCATCGGCTCAATGCCGTGGATGACCGCATTCTCCACGATCGGCTGAATGAGCAAGCGGGGAATGCGCTGCTGCATCAGTTCTCCGGGAACATCGATTTCATAGGAGAGCCGATTCGTACGCATCTGCTGGATGGACAAATAATTGTTCAGCAGCTCCACTTCCCGTTCGACGGTAGTCATGTCGTTCTGGTCCTTCGTGATGTAACGGTAATAATCGCCAAGACTGAGCGCCATGGCTACGACCGCTTCGCGATTGCCGAGCTGGGTCATGTTTTTGATGTAAGACAGGCAATTGTACAGAAAATGAGGGTTGATCTGGGACTGCAGATGCTTCAGCGTCGCTTCCCGCGAACGAATGCGTTCCTCGTACACCTTCTCGATCAGCTCCTGAATTTGCTCCGCCATATGGTTGAAGCTTTGGGTCAAATAAGTGAATTCGTCCCGTGAATGGTCGACCGCAATCCGGGTGGAAAGCTGTCCCTTGCGAATCTGCTGCAACCCTCTCATCAGGCGGTAGATCGGGATCTGTACCTTGCGGTAGAGCAGCAGGGCCGCCCCGATGCTAAGTACAAGCAGCAGCAGGATGGACGTCACGAACATGTTCCGGCTCTTGTCCATCGGATTCAGCAGGTCGTCCAGCACGACCGGGTTGACATATATCGCATCCAGCTGTTTGGAGCGGACGTAGCTGACGAGATATTGCTTGCCGCCCGCTTCGAGCTGCCAATTCCCGGCGTCCTGCCCCAGTGCATCCAGCGGCATACCGCGCCGAATGGCTTCCACCAGTTCCGGCTCCGCGCTGCGATTGACGAACGGGTCGCTATTCGGGACGAGCAGGAACGGATCGCCGCCCTGCGTCTCCTTGAAATCGTCGAGCATGGCCACAATGTTCATCGGGTCGAAGCTGATTTCCATGACCGTCCGCACACCCGTTTCAGCCGGTTTGTCGCTCCATTCATAATGGTCGGTGAAAAAATACGTAAAGCTCCCTTCGTTCAGCTTCCACGCACCCGGCTCCGGATACCTAAGCATGCTTTCTTTAAACACCGTAAGATTCGCCTTTGTGGATAGAACAAGCTCCGCCTGCGGCAGCACAATCGTGATGTCGTTTTTCCACTGGCTGGTGGACTGGTACAACGACAATTTGTCGAGAATGTCGAGATAAATGCTGTTTTTTTCGTATTGGCTCGTTGCATCGTTCATGTAGCGATAATGCAGTATGCTCGGATCGCGCAGCAAGGTCAAAGCGTATAACGAGAGCTGCTCTATGTTTTTGTCCACCTGTGAACTGAAATAACTGAACTGGTTCAGGCTGGACTGCTGCTTCTCCTCCACGACCATATCCACGTTCGCCTGATTCGCATAACTGTAGAGCAGCAAAATCGGTACCAGCAGGCACACCAGCAGCACGACCGTTTTGGCGAACACCGTCAATCTCATGACTCCACCCTGCTTCCGGTTAAGAATAGGAAAACACCGAAGTCCTATTTTATATTGAAACCCCTTACATATCCATATTGAATTTTGGTTAACAAATCAACATCCGTCTTGAAAAGTTGCTCTATAGCCGGCCTGTTTCCATTGCTATAATTCAGTTGCTCCACCCGTGCAGAGGCGATTCTGCCTTGATTTCTGGCACGGCTGGACGATCAAAGGAGGGACCTGATGGCTATGGAACAACCGATAACAAGCCCTGCTCCGGCAAGCCGGATAAACGGGCATCCGCGCAAGCGCACCCGCTGGAATTGGAAACGGACCTGGCCGCTGCACCTGATGCTGCTGCCTGCCGTATTGCTTACTTTGCTGTTCGCCTATGTCCCCATGGGCGGCATCGTGATCGCTTTCCAGGATTTCAAACCTTGGCTCGGCTTGACCGGGTCCAAGTGGGTCGGCTGGGAAAACTTCCGTTTCATGTTCGAATATCCCGACAGCGTGCAGGTCATCTGGAACACCGTGCTGATCGCTTCGATGAAAATCGTGGCCGGACTGGTCGCTCCGGTCGTCTTCGCGATTTTGCTGAACGAAGTCCGCCATTCCGCGTTTAAACGTTTCTCGCAAACGCTCGTATACCTGCCGCACTTCCTGTCTTGGGTCGTGTTGGGCGGTATCTTGCTCGACATGCTGTCCCCCGAAGGCGGACTTGTGAACCGGGTGCTGGCGGCGGCCGGCATCGAACCGATCTTTTTTCTGGGCGACGGCGACTGGTTCCGCGTAACGGTGGTGATCAGTGATGTGTGGAAAGAGTTCGGATTCGGGACGATTGTATTCCTCGCTGCACTGGCGGGCATCAATCCCGCGCTTTACGAGGCTTCCGAGGTGGATGGGGCTTCGAGGCTCAAGCAGACGCTGCACATTACGCTGCCTGCGCTGGTTCCAATGATTATCGTAGTAGGTACACTGTCGCTGGGCAACATCCTGAATGCAGGCTTCGACCAGATTTTCAATCTGTACAACCCGCTGGTCTATGAAAAAGGGGACATTATCGATACGTTCGTGTACCGTATGGGGATTTTGAGCGGGAAGATGAGCTTTGCGACCGCCGTCGGATTATTTAAATCCTTCGTGGCGATGTTCCTGATCATTACGGCCTACCGGATGGCTTACAAAATCGCCAATTACCGCATTTTCTAAGGAGGAATCAAGGTGTACCACAAAACGACCGGCTACCGTATCTTCAACGGATTCAACTTGTTCTTCATCGCGGTGCTCTCGCTCCTGTGCGTGCTGCCGCTCATCCATATTCTGGCGGTGTCCTTCAGCGGCAAAGCGGCGGCATCCGCCAACCTGGTCACGTTCTGGCCCATCGACTTCACGGTCGATGCCTATGCCAAAACGTTCGGCAACAGCAACTTCCTGAATGCGCTCTGGATTTCGGTTCAGCGGACCGTGCTCGGCACACTGCTCAGCATGGTGCTGGTCATCCTGACCGCCTACCCGTTGTCCAAAGAAAGCCTGCATTTCAAGGGCCGCTCGCTGTACGCATGGTTTTTCATCTTCACGATGCTGTTCAGCGGCGGACTCATTCCTTCCTACATTCTGATTCAGAAGCTGGGGCTGACGAACACGCTATGGGCACTTATTCTGCCCGGAGCGGTCGCGGTATGGAATCTGATTCTCATGATGAACTTTTTTCGCAACGTGCCGAAGGAACTGGAGGAAGCTGCGTTTATCGACGGAGCCAACCATATTACTACCCTGTTTCGCGTTTACTTGCCGGTATCCATGCCGGCCATCGCCACGATCTCGCTGTTCACGATGGTGGGACAGTGGAATTCCTGGTTCGACGGACTGATCTATATGAACGATGCGTCCAAATATCCGCTCGCCACGTTGATGCAAACCATTATCGTGCAGCAGGACTTTTCCAATATGAATGTGGACGCCACCCAGCTTCAGAACATGTCACAACGAACGGTCAATGCTGCCCAGATCTTCATTGGTGCGCTGCCGATCCTGCTCGTTTATCCGTTCCTGCAGCGTTTCTTCGTGAAAGGGATCGTTCTCGGAGCGGTCAAAGAGTAAGACCTTATTCGCCTAAATCAGCCTCATGGCAAAACCAAGGCACCCCCGGAAAGTGCAGGCAGTTGCCCGGTTCACTTGCTGCGGGATGCCTTTTTTCGGTACATCATCTCGTTGTATTCATTGATCAACTCATCCAGAAGCATCGACTGGCGAATGACATCCGGATGCCATAATTCGGCATGGGCGCTGGCGATCTGATGCAGCTTCCGTCTCGCTTTTTCAATGCATTCCTGAATGGTTTCCGGATTCTTCACCATACTCCCGCCCCCTGTTGACATTCCGATATTTCATCCAAAAAAGACCATCTAATATAATATTCGGAACAAAGAGGGCCAATAATTACCCCAAAATTAAATTTATCATTGAAAGCGAGAAGACTCCCTCCTCAAAAGCGTCAGTTTTGGTGGGGGATGAATCGCCATTTTTTTCTATTCGAAACCGAACATATGTGCTATAACAACTGCAAGGAACGGAGGTGTATGGCATGCTCTTCCATAAAGCATACAAGTATCGGATCTACCCCAATCGTACACAGCAGCAGCTAATCCATCAGATGTTTGGATGTTGTCGTTTTGTGTTCAACTATTTTCTGGGACAATGGAAGGATACGTTTGCCGCCACGGGTAAGGGCTTGTCGTACCATGCTTGTGCCACGCAGCTTCCAGATCTAAAGCAAGAACATCCTTGGATGAAAACAACGGATAGTATTGCCCTACAATCGGCTGTTCGGCATGTAGCCGATAGCTTTGATCGTTTTTTCAAGAAGCAGACGCAGGCTCCGCGTTTCAAAACCCGTAAACATCCGGTGCAAAGCTACACCACCCGATATACGAATGGAAATATCGCTGTGAATGGGAGGAAGCTGAAGCTACCCAAGCTGGGGTGGCTGCGGTTTGCAAACTCTCGTCCCTGTGAAGGACGCATTCTTTCGGCGACGGTACGGCGAAATGCCGCAGGTAAGTATTTTGTTTCGCTCGTCTGTGAAGTCGAGATGGAGCCCTTACCGCATAACGATAAGTCGGTAGGGATCGATCTGGGACTTAAAACGTGTGCGGTATCCTCCGAGGGGATGCGGGATACTCATCCGAAAGCCTGGAGCCGGTATGAAAAGAAGTTGGCAAGCTGGCAGCGGAGGCTGGCCCGGCGTACGAAAGACGGATTCAATTGGCAAAAAGCCAAACGGAAGATCGCCCTGATCCACGAGAGAATGGTGAATATCCGCCATGACTTTTTGCACAAGCTGTCCACCAAGCTGATTCGTGAAAACCAAACGATCAGTACCCTCGGACTTAAAGGTGTCTAACATGCTCAAGAATCACAAGCTGGCCAAATCGATTGCCGATGCGTCCTGGAGTGAGTTTAGAAGGCAGCTCACGTATAAAGCGGAATGGTATGGGCGCACCCTCAAGATTGCGAATACGTTTGCTCCGACAAGTCAAACCTGCCATGTATGCGGAGCGCTGCACCGAGAAGTGAAAGATCTTTCGGTACGGCAATGGGTGTGTCCCTCCTGCGAGACCCTCCATGATCGGGATGTCAATGCAGCCCGAAACATTAAGGATGTTGCCATATCGATCGTCATAGCGGCCGAGAACTGTGGGGACCACAGGGATCGCTTGGTCCACTTCGAACCAAGAGGTTCGATTACCCAAGAATCCCCCACTTCAAGCAAAGGCTAAGTGGTGGGAGTGTTCAAATGGAAAATGCAAAAAAAAATACCGTCAGAGCTTTGCGCCTTTAACGGTATTTCCCAACCTGTTTGCAGCAGGACATGCTGCCATCGCTTTCGCTTACCTGAGTCCGATATCGCCGAAACGGTTGCCGATCGTCTCTGCAAACGCCTCCCGGATTGCATCAACCGCTTTTTGTTCGGTCTCCGCTGCTCTTCGGAGTAATACGCTGACCTTTCGAACGAGAGATTTATTCTTATCCTGCCAAGCCGCCGTCGAGTCTTTCATGGCCTCCTCGATTTCCGAATGAATAGTGGCCAGCCGTTCATATTCCTGAATGACATAAGGCATCCGTTCCGACAGATGCTCCAGTTCGGCGGCATATCTGGCCATATCCTGCCGCGACCCGGCATAATAACGCAACGTCAGAGCAGCCTCTTCCGGTGCGTAATTCCCCGTTTCCAGCGCCTCCACCATGGCGGCATAAGCCGCGGAACCGCAGAAGTAGTCTTCCGGGGGCAGCATCGGATCATGCACCTCCCATTTGAACACGGCCTGAATGAGCGATTCCTTGCACACCTCCCACATATCCACCGTTTCTCGGGATTCGAGCACCTGATAGTACCAGTACGGCGTGCCGTTCTCCCCGAATGCGTCATAAGGCAAACCGCGGTATTCATCCCCGTCGCTGTCGCAGATCCACAATGTTTGCTCTTCATCGTCGTATCCGGTTACGATCACGAAAGGATTGTGCCATAGAATCGCCCCCGTGCCGCGATCAATCGATGCCTTGATATCGAGCAGAGCCTGTGCGCGATAAAGCGGGAACGTAGGCTCGAACGTAAATCCGGCCGACTGGCTTGCCGTAATTCCGATCAAGTCTGCCGCGACGAATTGTTCTGCCATCCAGTTGTACGCCGTGGTCGATTCCACGCTCATACGCCGATCCGTGACAAGCCGAAAGGCGCTCGCCGTCATGCCGGCGATCATATGTCGTGGAAACGATGTCCACCCTCGATGGACTAAGAGTCGATGCAATTCAGCCGAGTACGTTCCCCTCGTTTGCGATTCCGGGCCATCCCGTATGACGGGAGGCAGGTCAAGCTTTCTTTTGCCCATGGTCCTTCCTCCTATCTTGCCGAATGCGTGCCCCAACGCGGTACGGTAGAACGTTTGCGGTCCGGGTGGCGCGCAGAGATCTGACGGAAAATGCATACGGCCCGTTCTTCAAGCTCTTGCGCCTGCGGAAGCAAATGCGCGAGATGGTGGGCCATCTCCCGTGGTATGCTCTTGGTCTGTTGTTCGCGAGAGAGGCAGCTCTTCATTTCGGACATCTGCTCCTCAAGCTGCTCGTAACACGCAAGCGCTTCGTCCAACCCGTTGCAAACAGGCCGTGCGTCACGCAAATAATGCTGAATTTCCATCCGGGAATGGCAGTAAGAATCTAGAATATAGGCCGCGCCCGCCTCATCGTATTCTCCGCCAAGCAATGCTTTACTCCAGACTTCGTACGCCTTCCTGCCAGAAGCAATCGTCTTATCCGGCAGCAGACGATAAGGTGTATCCCAGTCCTCAATCGCCAGCCTCAACGATTCAAGTATCTGTTGATCTTCGGCAATCTGAACCCGATCACCGAAGATTTGGCAGTACCAGAACCCCGTAGGATTCAGTCCAAAGTTATCGTACAACACGACCTGGGACTCTTCGCTCCACCCATCCTGCACGTAGAATACGCGATCCGTATCGTCATACCCGTAAATCACTCCGAATTCGGGAATCCAATAAATGATGCCTTTCCCCTCGTCCAAGCTCTTTCTAACCCAATTCACCGCATCTTGTTGATAATGTTCAAAAGTGGAATGCCTTGTTCGCCCGGCGTCCCACACCGTAAATATGCCCAAATTATCCATGCCTGGCTTATGGGAATCGCCCCACTGGCCATATGCCGTCACAGACATCGGCAGCAGTCGTTCATGGATGGATAACTTGAATGCCATGCCTGTATAACCAGATAATGCATACTTTGGCCCACGGAACAATTCCGCATGGGTCAATACGGCATGCAAACTGTCCGTGTAGGATTTGGATTCCCGCTTCATGCTCAGGCCTTGTAATATAACATCTGCCAATGCGAGCTCCCCTCACTTTCACTACGGATTCAACTTCCGTTCGTCCTGTCCAATCTGGCCGCCATACGTGCAATATGGTTCTGAAGCCGCTGCCTGAGCCATTTTGGGGCAAGCAGTTCTTCCCATTCGCTTGTGAACAGATGCTCTTCGAATGTATCGGCATCATAAAATTCAATGGTATGAACCCGATCCTTTCGTTCCCGAATACGGTATCCCATCCACATATCCGCGTCGCAGATTTCGAGCAGAAGGATTTCAGCCAGGAACGGTTTGCGGACGGGCAGCGGCCTTTCCCAGATGGACTGATTCGCTGCTGCATCGCAGACAAATCGTTCATCAGATAATCGGATGCGGCGCACCCCTTCCAGTCGCAGCAGCATGTTTTGAAGTGGATCCGTTTCGTAACCCGCCACATAGTCCGCATTAAACCTTGAAACAAATCCAAGCGGGCAAAACGGAAATTGGCGCTCTCCCTCATGATCCTGGTAGTGCATGTGCACTACGCGGGATTCTTTGATCGCATGTGATAACAGCTCCCTATATTGCAACTGCCTTGGAGCGGCCGAAAATGAAGGGAACGCCTCCTGGATGCCCTCACTTTCCGAATCCTCTTCGGTAAAACGCTCCAACAAATGGGCTACGCGCTTCACCGCATCAGAGCGATCATAATCGTAGTGGCGGTATCGATGCGCCAAATATTTCAGGACACGCTGTTCTTCTTCCGTCATATATAACTGGGGTAACCGATAAGTTTGATCCTCGTAACAGTACCCCCGGTATTTCGCCATGTAGACCAAGGGGGCACGGAGGGTGGCTGCCATATATTCAATGTCGCGTTGAGCCTGACGCCTGGAAATTTCGAATTCCCGGGCAAGCAGGCTGCTGTTTGGATAACGGCCGCTCCGAATCTGTTCGTCGAACCAGTGAATTCGGTGCATGTTGCTCATGGTTCTTCCCTCCCTGGTCATTGATGTGTTCTATTATAGTCTTCAGACGGTAAGGAAAACAGCGTGCTTTGCTGCCTTTCCCAGCGCTGCAGAAACCATGCAATGACCTTGGTTGTACGCATAGATGGTTTCTTTCCCCCTACTCCCTGCATCCGGTCATCGTTAAGCCTGATCGACTCTGGACTGCGCGGCCTTTGAGCATTTTTTGCAGACTTTCAGGCTCGTTCCATCCGTCTTCGTCTGCGTGTACAACAGTTTGATGCGCGTGCTTCCGCACACGGGACATGTTCCCCTTCCCCTGGAAGGAAGGTTCCACAATACGCGTCCTCTTTTCGTTTTTGCCAATGCTGGTGCCCCTTTTCTAAATTGGTTTGTCGTTCACCGTTATTATAAAGGCCATGGTACGACATAGAATGTCGCAGCAGTCGGCGTGAAACACTGGCTGACGCATAAAAAAATGCCCTTCTTCGGCTGAAGAAAGGACATCGTTCAAGATTGCTTTTCCACCGACTCGGCCGCCGCCCGCAGCAAAGGCTGCAGCAGCCCGGGAAAACGCGCCTCCAAATCCTCGGATCGCAGTGTAATGAAATGCTGCGTCCCTTGAACGCGAACCCGAATGACCCCCGCTTCACGCAGTGTCCGCATATGGTGCGACAGCGTCGATTTCACAACAGGCGCCTGGAAATAGCTGCATGGCTGTTCCCCGATGCGTGACGCTTCAACGACGATGCCAAGCCTCACAGGATCGCTCAGTGCGTGCAGGACCGTGGACAATTCAATATCTTCAGCCTGTGGATGATGTAAAATTTTCATGCAAAGGTCTCCTTTTTTACATGAGATCCATTGTATTTTAGCACAATTCCATGATATATTTCTAATGTTCGATACCAATCGAACTTAAATCGATGAAGCTTTCCCTGATTGCCAGAATCGGTTTCATTGCGATTGCACGTTTTTGCAAACATTACATCCCGTTTCTGAAACGTTCATTATTTTGCATTATTTAATATTCAACTATTTATGGATCAGGAGGTTACTTATGAGCAATACCGCAAATGCAACATCGGCAGGAAGGCCCGTCGGGATTCAGGAAGGGTTAATCGTAGGGCTGCTGGGCTTCACGGTTGTGCTCGTCGTGATGAACACGATGATGTTCAATCTAGCCTTGCCCCGGATTTCGGTTGATTTCCGTCTGTCGTCCGTCGCCTCATCCTGGATCGTTACCGGGTATTCCATCGTGTTTGCCATTTCGTCCATTACGTTTTCGCGCCTGTCCGACTTCGTGCCAATCCGCACGCTCTTTACGATCGGCCTGACCCTGCTTGGCGGTGCATCGATCCTTGGCTTTTTCAGCGATCATTTCGTTGTCCTGCTCTGCGCACGGCTGATTCAGGCTGCGGGCGCCGCATCCGTTCCCGGGCTGGCCATCGTATTGATTACGCGTTACATCCCCAGCGACCGCCGCGGCAAATCGATGGCCGTCATCATGTCAGCCAGTTCGCTTGGCCTCGGGCTTGGCCCCGTCATCGGAGGCAGCATCACCGAGTTCCTCGGTTGGCATGACCTGTTCATCGTTACTGGCTTGACCCTTGTTTTGATTCCGGTATTTTTCCGGCTGTTGCCGGGCGAAATGCCGCAAAAAGGTTCTTTTGACGTATGGGGCGCCTTGCTGCTGGCGATCGGAACGACAGGCATTCTGTTGTTCCTCACCACCCGCAGCTGGATCACGATCGTGATCGGTGCTGCTTCGCTGGTCCTGTTCTGGATCCGCATTCGCCGGGCAGCAGACCCGTTCGTGCAGCCAACGCTGTTCAAAAACAAAAAATACATGATGCTCAGCTCGCTCGGCATCGTGTCCTACATCAACAACTTTGCGACGTTATTCCTGCTGCCGCAGGTTCTGGCACATCTGTATGAATTGACGCCTGCCCAATCGGGCCTGGTTATTTTCCCGGGTGCCCTGGTGTCCATGCTGATGTCCAACCGGATCGGACGTATGATCGATCGCCACGGCAACACGCTGCTGCTCAAATTCGCGCCATGGCTGTTGCTGGCCGCCGCCGGACTTTTTGCCCTTTTCGCCGGCAGCAGTCTCTACGCGATCATGGCCGTTTACGTGCTGCTTAGTGTCGGCTTCTCCGCCTTGACCACGAGCGTGTCCAACGAGCTGTCCAACAGCCTCACGCAAGATGAGGTCGGAGCAGGCATGGGTCTGTTCCAATTGAGCCAGTTCTTCAGCGGAGCCTTCAGCGTCGCTGTGACCGGCGTGGCACTGACGGCCATGCAGCAGCTTTCGTTGTCCTCCGCGTACGCCTGGATTTTCTGGGGCATGACAATCATCGCTTTGGGCGCCGTCGTCTTCTCATGGGCTTATCTGCAGATGCAGAACCGCAAAACAGCAGCATCCAAAGCTTAAACTCAATGAACTGTACATTGCCGTCGCACAGTCCCGGCATTGCTCGGATGCAAAGTTGGGAAACGCGGCGCCTTTTCCCTAACACGAATACCCCAAGCGTGTTTCACGCATGGGGTGTTTTTTGCTTTGTCTTATTCAATCCTATTCGACCAGATCGAAACGAAGGCGTTTCAAGCTGGTGTACTTGATGACCCATTGTCCGTCGATGTTCACGTATGTTTCATGATAATGTCCGTATCCGTGAAACGATTTGTTCTCGTTTCCTTCAGGGAACGTCACCAGATCCTCCATAGGCGAGATGACTTTTGCCTCCGTGTCGGAGATGAATTCCACTTCCGCGCCGTGCACGTGATGCACGGTAACAGCCGGATCAACCAGATCCTTAAATACCTGCACGATCGTTTCGCGACCCGTCAACAACGGGATCGGATTGCCTTCCGTGCTGAAATCGGCCACGGCGTCCGGAGCGAACACTTCACCCAGTGCATCCCACTGCTTGGTATCAATCAGTCGGCAATAACGCGCCTTGGTGTTGCGTATATTTTCCAGTGCAAGCAGTTGTTCCAGTCCCGTGATGGTTGATTGGCTCATGTGTTGTCCCTCCAGCGATGTAGATATTTGTTGGAATATGTATTTAAAATTGCCCCTCCTTATTGTACCACCCTGCTTGTCATGGGTACAATGTCGTATTCTCTTTCCTCCCTGTCAATCTGAGAAGCGTTGTCCACATTTCGTAAAGCACAAAAAATCCTTTCCTACAGAGGACGAAAAGGATTTTTCATTATGACATATGCCGATTGTATTGGATTCAATGCATTGTCCCTTGGGAGCCCGCTTTCCAGTCTTTCATCTGAGAGGCGATTTCGGACATTTTGCGATTGCCCAAATAACTTTCCATCTGCTCTTCGGCGCGAACCATCACCTGCTGAATCAGACAGTTCTCGTTATGGTCCTGAGAGCATTCGAACAGGGATGCCTGTCCTTCGATCGCTTGAATAATGTCGAGAAAGGACGGGTCCGGGTTCCTCCGGCTGAGGCGATACCCCCCGTTGGCCCCCGAGGTCGACTCGATCATGCCTGCTTTGACCAGCTTGGTCAAAATTTTGGACAAGTAGGTTGGCGATACCTTTTGCAGCTCTGCAAGCTGATGGACGCTGATCAATTCCTCCGGCTCCGTCGCCACGAGATGGAGGATCGTATGCAGGGCATAGTTCGTTGCTTTGGAATATTTCATGAGACCACCTCATTGTTACGGACTTTATGCATCCATAATAGTCCTGATCAAACATGCTGTCAAACGCCTCTGTTCCCTATCCTGGCTGCATAACCCGAAATAAAGACTAATTATGGTACAATCCCCGGTACTCCGTCGGTGTCATGCCTTCATGTGCCATGAATTGGCGATTGAAATAACTCGCATTCGGATAACCGGCCTCCTCGGCAATCTGTCCGATATTGGCGGTAGGTCGTTCCAACAACCACTGTTTCGCCATTTGCAGACGGGACCGCGTGATGAATTCCATCGGCGTCATTTCAACGGCGCTTTTGAACAGCTTGCAGAAATAATACGTGCTCACGCCCGCCAGATCCGCCCAATCCTGCAGAAGGAACGGCTGGCAAGCCTCCTGCTGCATTCTTGGCAGCAGTGCAAGAATACGGCCTTCCGGATTGCCCGTACGCATGCTTTTAAGCGGTACCGCATGCTGGATGAATTCAGCCAGCACGGCATACGTCAACGTGGACAGCTGCGCCGGGCGCAGCATCCGGTTCTCCTCCGCCTCCGCGAGCAATGCCAAGTGTGCTTCCTCCCATGAATCCCGCTGCCGCAAGGTCCACAATCGGTTGCGATGCAAGCCCCTCTCGATCATGTAATCATGAAGCCGTTCGCCATAGAAATGCAGCCAGCGCACATCCCAAGGATCGTCCTCGCTGCTGTAGTAATGCTGGCGCTGCTGCGGAAAATAGAGCACTGCCTGGCCTGCCCTGAGCTCATGGACGACGCCGTCTTCCTCCACGTATCCTTTGCCGCTGGCCACATAGTGAATATTGAAGTTGCCCAGCGCTCCTATCTCGCGCAG
This sequence comes from Paenibacillus sp. FSL W8-0426, assembly GCF_037969725.1. Taxonomy (NCBI): domain Bacteria; kingdom Bacillati; phylum Bacillota; class Bacilli; order Caryophanales; family Paenibacillaceae; genus Paenibacillus; species Paenibacillus sp. FSL W8-0426. The sequence goes on from NZ_CP150203.1 coordinate 6,024,120, forward strand.
AACGCTGTGCTGAGGATGTTCCGTGTAATGTCCCACCGACTCGGGATAACAGAAATACGGAATATCCTGCAGCGTCAGCAACACGGTTTGTCTCATCATGACGTTATCCCCCTAACCAACAATATCGTGTTAACAAATCTCAATATATTATCATTTTCATTCAATCATCTATTTCATATAATCACAATATACATTTATCCAAAGGAGGATACCCACGATGAATTCCAATCGCAAATTACGCTGGGGCATTCTTGGCGCCGCCAATATCGCCGTAGGCTCCGTCATTCCCGGCCTGCAGCAATCCGAATTGAATGAAGTCGCCGCCATTGCCAGCCGGGACGAAGAGAAAGCCAAGGAAACTGCCGATCGCCTCGGAATTCCGCAAGCCTATGGCAGCTACGAAGCGCTGCTGGCGGATGATTCCATCGATGCCGTATATATCCCGCTTCCCAACCATCTGCACCGGGAGTGGACGATTCGCGCCGCAGAAGCGGGCAAACATATTTTGTGCGAGAAACCATTGGCACTAAACGAACAGGAAGCAAGCGAAATGGTTCAAGCTTGCGAACAAGCCGGCGTACATTTGGCCGAAGCCTTCATGTATCGCCACCATCCGCGATACGATCAAATTCGCAGCATCATCGAAAGCGGCGAGATCGGTACGATCCGCGGCATTCACAGCACCTTTTCGTTCAACAATTCCGGTTCGTCCGGCAACGTTCGTTTCCGCAAAGAATGGGGTGGCGGCGCGTTGTATGACATCGGCTGTTATTCCATCAGCGCGGCACGGCTATTGCTGGGAAAAGAACCCACCGCGGTAACGGTCGTCGGCCTGTTCTCCCCGGAACATGATCACGTCGATATGATGGCTTCCGGTCTGATGGAATTTGGCGACAATGTCGGCGTAACGTTCGACAGCAGCATGTGGGCCGCCTTCCGCAATACGCTTGAAGTGCTCGGTTCGGACGGGATCATTGAAGTACCATCCGCTTATATCAGCCGTCTGGACAACACCTCCAATTTTTACGTCACGAAAGACGGTGAACGCACGGAAATCGAGGTGCCGAAGGTCAACCATTATTCCCTGCAAGGGGACGACATGGCAAGGGCCGTGCTGCAAGGCAAGCGGCTGCGTTTTGCGCCGTCGGATGCCGTAGCCAACATGAGAGTGCTCGATGCCTGCCTTCGCTCGGCAGAGCAGCGTCAACGAATCACACTTTAAGGAGGACTGAACGCTCATGGAATACATTAACATTGCAGGTACGGATAAACGCATCTCCAGGTTGATCAAAGGTTCCGATTATTTTGTTCACGATGCCTACGAAAAGGCTTCTGCCAACATGGATGCCTTTCTCGCGATCGGCGGAAATACTGTGGATACGGCTCATATCTACTGCGGCGGACAGAGCGAGGAAGTGCTGGGCCGCTACATGCAGGATAAGGGAAACCGCGACCAAATTGTTATCCTCACCAAAGGAGCCCATCACGACAGCCAAGGCCCTCGCGTAAATGCCGAGGCGATCCGCAGCGATCTGCTGACAAGCCTGGAGAGGCTCCAGACGGATCACGTCGAGTTGTATGCCCTGCACAGAGACGACCCAAACATGCCGGTCGGCGCCATTCTGGAAGCGCTTAACGAGCATGTGGGAAGCGGAAAAATCGGTGCTATCGGCGCTTCCAACTGGACGTGGCAGCGGCTTGAAGAAGCGAATGAATATGCCGCCTCCCATGGATTGAAGGGCTTCACCTTCAGCAGTCCCAACCTGAGCCTCGCCAAAGCCAATGAACCATTCTGGGCCGGCTGCGTATCGGCAGACGCCGAAACGCTGGCGTGGCATGAACGGACGCAGCTTCCGCTGCTCTCCTGGTCTTCGCAAGCACGGGGATTCTTTACTGGCCGCTTCACGCCCGAAGTCCGCGACAATGCCGACCTCGTGCGCGTATTCTACAGCGATGGGAACTGGGAAAGGCTGCGCCGTGCCGGAGAATTGGCCGAGACAAAGCATACGACGGCGATTCAGATTGCGCTGGCTTATGTATTGAACCAGTCCTTCCCGACCTGTGCGCTGATCGGTGCGCAGAATCGCGAAGAGCTGCTGTCCTGTGATGAAGGCTCCCGCTTGACCCTGTCAGCGGATGAAATCGCCTGGCTTGATCTTGCGAGCGATGTCAAACCTGGCGTTTAATCCGGTTCTGGAAGGGCGAAGCAATCCATATCAACCGTATCAACCGCCATATTACCACGGTCTACCATGCTTTCAAGCAGGTGGGCCGTCTTCCTTTTCAGCCGTTTACCCACATCCCTGTATAAGCGTCTTTAGTGAGAAAGAACATAAAGAGGGCACCAGCCAGAGAAACGCTGGAGGTACCCTCAAGAGAACATATATAAGCGATCTGGATAATTCCGTCTTACAGCTTAACGATTTGGCCTGTTTTCTCGGATTCGAATGCGGCCAGAATGACCTTCAGCGAAGCCAGTCCTTCTTCTCCGGAGATCGAAGGCGGTGTTTGCGTAACGATCGATTCCACGAAAGCGTCGATGACGCCGCTCGGTACTTGCTTCTCGTTCGTCGCCATGGCACCGACTTTGTACGTTTCTACCGTACCGTTCGTCAATTCAACGATAACTTCGTCGCCGTCAACCGTACCGATCTTCATCACGCCGTTCTCGCACCACAGCACAGTGCTGTTGTCGCCGGCTCTGTATTGCGTCCAGCTGGCTACCAGCGTGCCGATGGCACCGCTCTTCATGCGTACGATGCATGTAGCGTTGTCGTCGACTTTGGTATCCTTTTTGTCCAACGTGCTGATGAATCCAGCCACTTCAGCGACTTCATCACCCAGCAAATAACGGATGAAATCCGATTTGTGCACGCCCAGATCGCCCATGGCGCCCATAATGGCTTCTTCTTGACGGAAGAACCAGCTTCCCGCACCGTCCACGCTCCACGCTTCCGGTCCCGGGTGACCGAACGACGTACGGAAGTTCAGCACTCTGCCCAGCTTGCCGGAATCCAAAATTTCTTTGGCTTTCACGTGAGGAGGCATGAGGCGTTGGTTGTGTCCAACCATCAGGTATACGTTGTTTTTCTTTGCTGCCGCGATCATTTGCTCCGCTTCTTCGGCTGTGCTGGCCATCGGCTTTTCAACCAATACGTGTTTGCCGGCGTTCGCGGCGGCAATCGTCATCGGGGCGTGCAGGTAGTTCGGCGTGCATACGCTCACTGCATCCACGTTTTCTTTGGCAAGCAATTCTTCGTAACTGGAATAGGCCGTTCCACCATACGTTTTGGCCATTTCTTCCGCACGCTCCACGATCGGATCGGCAAAAGCGACAAGCTCCACGTTTTCGTTGGCAGCATACTCCGGAATGTGTCTGCGTTGGGCGATCGCGCCGCAACCAAATACGGCAACCTTGATTTTGCTCATATGTTTGAAGTCTCCTTTTGGCAATGGATTAGAATTGGTTCAAATAGTTTTGCTTCAGCCAGTTGTAGCTGTTGGTCACGCTTTCAAGAGGTGGATTCTGACATACGTCCTGTTCCACGATCAGCCACTCCACGCCTGCATTCGTAGACGCTTCGATAACTCCCTTCAGGTCGACAACGCCTTGTCCAAGCTCGAGCGTTTTCATCTGGCCTTGTTCGTCTTTGCTGAAATCCTTAAGGTGAAGCAGCGGCAGACGGCCCGCATATTTCTGAATATACTCGATCGGATTTTGTCCCGCAAACTGTACCCAGCATACGTCCATTTCCACTTGTACGGCCTCTGGCGCAGTCTCGGCGAACATCGCGTCGAATGCGTTTTCGCTGCCGACCTGGCCGTGGAATTCGAAGTCATGGTTATGATATCCGAAGATCAGTCCCTGTTTGGCTGCTTCCGCACCATATTGCTGCAGTTCGGCAAACAGTTTGCTCCAGCCTTCCGCCGTCTCCGGGCGATCTTCAGGCATCAAGTAAGGGCAGATCATATATTTTGCGCCAATCGTTTTGAGGTAGTCGATTTCTTTTTGCAAATTTTCGCGCATGGCATGCAGCGATACGTGGCTGCTGAACCCTTTCAAGCCAAGCTCATCGAGAAGCGCTTTCATTTCCTCTGCCGGAATGTCTCCGTAACCGGCGAATTCAACGCCTTCATAGCCCAATTCGGCTACTTTGCGCAGGGTTCCAGGGAAATCTGCCGCTGTCTCGTTGCGGAGCGTAAACAATTGCAAACCGATGTTAAGTTTTTTCATGAACTGTACACCTCTGCTATTCAATTTGTTGGGATTGCTCTATCTGGTACCATCCTACCTCAAAACAGGCTAGAATGAACATATACAATATCGTCAAACCATGAACTATCTGGTCATTTTTTAAAGCGAAAGGTTGGATTATTTTGGAGACGGCCGTATTGATCTGCGATTACTCCTATCATTATAAAGCGTTTAACCATAATATGAGGGGCGGCTTGCAGTCCTACCTGTTCCGTTTGCAAACAGAAGGTTCTTGCAAGGTATACGCCCGGAATGAGGAGTTCGTATTGTCGGGAGGGGATCTCCTGCTGCTCAAACCCGGGGACGACTATCATTTGGTCGTGGAAGATCCTCACAAAGAAGGGCGGTTGTCGAGCGGCGATTATTATCTGTTCTGCGAAGGCGCCTGGATCGACGAATGGTGGAAAAGGCTCAAACGCCCGCCGGTCAACCGAATCGGGTTGGATGACAAACTGATTGGCCTGTGGCGCAACATGCTGCTGGAGAAACGCCGCGGCCCGCTGGAGGAGGATGCAGAGTTGAAAGATGCCCTGCTCCGGGGATTGTGCCTGTACATTGACCGGGCGATCAAGGAGAACCTGCAAACCGATCGTAAAATTTCCGCCACGCTCAAGCTGAAGCGGTACATCGAAGAGCATGCCACCATTACGTTCAAGCTCGAAGAGGCCGCCCGTTACGCGGGGCTAAGCTTGTCGCGCGCCGTGCGGCTGTTCAAGGAGCAATACGGCAAAACGATGATCCAGTATGCGATCGAAATCCGGCTGAACGCCGCGCTGGAACGCATCAAATACAGCGAAATGACGCTGGAGCACATCGCCGAAACATGCGGCTTCGCGAGTTACTCCTATTTTCACCGGGTATTTCGTGCACACTTCGGCATCTCCCCGGCGGAATACAGGGAAACGGAACAGGCCTCCCTTCCTTAACAACAAACGGGCAACAATTTCTCTATGACTCTCTTCGCATTCCCATGTATAGTAATATTAGATTTTCCATGAATTGGAGCGAAAACCATGCATGATGCACGAAAAGTGTTAATGATCGAAGACGAGCAGGATATCGCCCGCATTGTAAGGGACTATCTGAACAAAAACCGATATGAGACCGCCATCGCAGGCACGGCGGAAGAAGGGCTGCAGATGATGGAGCTGCTGCAGCCGGATTACATCATTTTGGATATCATGCTTCCCGACCGGGATGGCATCGAGGTATGCCGTGAAATCCGGCGCAGGAACAATATCCCCATTTTGATGCTCAGCGCGCGTGGGAGCGATACGGACAAAGTGCTCGGCCTTGGATTTGGCGCGGATGATTATATGACCAAACCGTTCTCGCTAAGCGAGCTGCTGGCCCGGATCAATGCCCATTTCCGCCGCTATGACCGCCTAATAGCCGAACGAACTGAAGGGCATGTGCTTCGGTTCGGCGACTTAACGATCGACAAAAAAGCGTACCAGGTCACGCGGAACGGCTTGGAGATTCCTCTTTCCGCGAAGGAATTCGAAGTGCTTCATGTTTTGGCAAGCCATAAAAACCAGGTCTTTTCCAAAGCCCAAATTCTCGATGCCGTTTGGGGATATGCCTCCTATGGCGACGAGAATACAGTTACGGTGTACATCCGAAGATTAAGGGAAAAAATCGAAACAGACCCCTCTCACCCCCAACTGCTGAAAACCGTCTGGGGTGTAGGCTATAAATTCAACGTGGATTAAACCCCGGATTGGAGTCAAAGCACATGTCTCTGAACGCCTGGTCCAAACGATGGCTCATCGGCGCATTGCTTACTTTATTGCTGCTCGCCGCATGCAGCCTGCCGTTGGCGCTAAAAACGAATTCGCTCAACGAAGCAGGCGGGACGGAACCGTACGTCAAGCAGCTTCGATTGCTTGCCAATCCACTGCTGCTTGAATTGGAAAACCGACAGCACCAGCTTAAAAATCCGGCCTTCCGGGAGAAGCTTCGTTCCTTGGCCCGCGAAATCGGGATAACGTTGACCTATGCTGCACTGGATGGCGAAATCCTGCTGGATTCGAATCCCTCTGCGGAAGGCAAACATCTCAATCTGCGAACGCTGCTGTACGGAGAAAGTGATGATTTTCCCCTCCTGCCAACGAACGAAGGAAATTCGTTTACCGTTGCGTTTCCCGTAATGGACGATCCCTCCGGGATCCGTCAGGTCGGCCATGCCTTAATTTCCGTCCCTGTATCGTTGCTTTCTTCCGCCCATTCCGCACCGATTCCTTATACGTTCATGCTCAGCGGCGTATTCATCCTCTTGCTGGCCATGATGCTGATCATCATGAGAATAAAGGTAAAGAAACGCTTGATTTCCCCCATCAGGGAACTGCGGCAGCACGCGGAGTCGATCCTGAAAGGGAACTATGCCGAGCAAGTCCGGTATTCTCGCCCGGATGAAATCGGTGATTTATATGCCATGTTTGACCTGATGCGCACGGAAATTGAACACCTGCACCACCGGCGCAACCGGCAAGAACAAGCGCAAAAAGAACTGATCACGAATATATCCCACGACCTTCGCACGCCCATTACAACCTTGAAAACATATATCGAGGCCATTATGGACGGCATAAGCCCTGATCACGACACGCTTATGGAATACATGCAAGTCATGCGTACAAATGCGGATAAAACGGCAAGTCTCGTCGAAGATTTGCTTCTGCATGCCCTTCAGGAGCTCGGCCACATTTCCGTGGAAAAACGCGAGACTTACAGCCGTCCGGTCTTTGAAGCCATGCTCGCCCCCATCGGGCATATGGTGCATTTGAAAGGCCTTCACTACGAGGGGCCTGCCCGCATTCCCAACGTGCTGATCCGCATGGACCCGACAAGGATGGAGCAGGTCATCTCCAATATCGTTGCAAACGCGCTTAAACACACGGAAGCCGGAGACACTCTGCGGATCAGTACAGAGCTCGAATCGGGGCGTTTCATAATAGCGATCGAAGATACCGGCAAAGGCATTCGTCCCCAAGACATGCCGTTTGTGTTTGAACGTTACTTCAAGGGGCAAGCATCGCCGGCAGCCGGTCACGTTCATGAAGGTACGGGACTGGGATTGTCTATATGCAAAAACATTATCGAGGCGCATGACGGGCACATCTCTTTCTCCAGCCAAGAGGGCAAAGGCACCCGCTTTCGGATCGACCTGCCCATCGTGTAATACTTTATTCATATTTCGATAAGTCTTTCTCAATATCCCCTGCCTACAATGAAGGCATAACTTACGAACCGGGAGTGATCGGCTTGTCCAAAGAAATGAAAGTTCCCCTCATCCGGGCACGCAATCTCTGCAGAACCTACGGCACCGGGACGGAACAATTCCATGCGATCCGAAACATCGATCTCGATATTTATGAAGGGGATTTTACCGTCATTATGGGCAACTCCGGCTCCGGCAAATCCACGCTGCTGTATCTGCTCAGCGGCCTTGACCGCGTGACGGCGGGAGAAGTCCATTTCCGCGACGAACAGATCGACAGGTATTCCGAGCGCAAAATGTCCGAGTTTCGTGCCCGCAGGATCGGCTACATTTATCAAAGCAGCAATCTCGTCCCGGACCTGCCTATTCGGGAAAACATTTCGCTGCCCGGTTATATCGCGGGCCGAAAAAAAAGCGAAGTCCGCGCCAAGGCCGATCAACTTATGGATCGCATGGATATCGCCGGCCAGCGCAACCGTCTCCCTTCCGAAACGTCGGGTGGGCAGCAGCAAAGGGCAGCCATCGCCCGGGCGCTGATCAATTCGCCGGACGTCGTTTTTGCCGACGAACCGACGGGCAGCCTGAATTTCGAGCATGGTCAGGCCGTACTGGACATTCTGACGGAAATAAACCAGGCAGGTCAATCCGTCGTGATGGTTACGCATGACATGAAGGCGGCATGCAGGGCGGACCGGCTCATTTTTATCCAGGACGGCAAGGTCGGCGGCATCCTCGAATTCGACAAATATGACGGAACGCGCCTTCCGGAGCGCGAATCCATCATTTTTGCTTTTGTATCGGGGAGGGAATAGACATGCTGGCCGTGCTGAAACTGAGTTTCTCCCGTCTGCGCAAAAGCAAGCTTCAAAATGTTTTCATTGCCCTGCTCATCCTGCTCTCAACCCTGCTTGTATCCACAGCTTTCATCGTATTGGCCAACACGGGCAACCAGTTCGAAGAAATGCATGCCCGCACCAACGGCTCGCATCAGGTGCTGACCTTTGAAAAAGGCTTGAACGATCCCCAGGCCGACCACGACTGGTGGACCTCCCAAAAAGGCGTCGACGTCTCTCCACTGCTCAGATATCGGACGTTGTCGGGAATCACCTTCAATGGTGAGCAATTCCCCAACATATACCTATATATGATCGATACGCCGGAGCAGCCTTGGGCCGTTGATAAACCCATTTTTGCGAATGGTACGCCTTCTGATGCCCCCACGCGGGGCACGATCTGGATTCCAACCTCCATGTCGAACGCATACGACATATCCTTAGGCGATACTGTCAGCTTTAACGCAGACGCAGCAACCATCGATTTGGTCGTCAGCGGCATTCGGATTGACGTGCCTTATGGCGCCCCGTTCACCAATACCGCCCGGATCTGGATGAACGAAGCGGATTACGGCAACGTATTCTCCGGAAGCGGCAAAGATTATTCCATGATAGGCCTCCATTTCGATGACTACGAGACGAGTCCAAGGTACTGGGATCGCTATGCCGACGAAAACGGAATCCCCTTCCTCGAAACGAAGATGGAATTCGAGAGCATCGCTTCCTTTTATCTGATCATCCATCAAATCGTCGGTTTTATCATGATTTTTCTAGGCATTGTCATGTTGATTATTGCACTGATGACCATCGGGTTCACGATTTCGGATTCGATTCTGGCGAACTATAGAACGATCGGAATTTTGAAGTCCCTCGGCTTCACATCCCTTTCGACCATCGGCACTTATGCGATTCAATACGCCCTGCTCGCTTTCGCTGCCATCCTTCCCGGAACTGCGCTGAGCCTCATCATGTCCAGGTTCATCATCGGCATTTCCACGTCATCCCTTCGTGCAGGCAATGAAGATTTGGCGATTCGGGGAACAGGCTTGGTACTGATGTTGGCCGTGCTGCTTTTCCTGCTTGTCATCCTGTTCGTCATCGTATATGCCTCAAAAGCAGGCCGCATCCAGCCTGTACAGGCCATCCGGTACGGCATGTCGGAAACGGACCATGCCCGCGCAGCGCGAAGAATGAATTTATCGCTGACGCGCTGGATGAGTTTTGCCACGATACCTGTTGGCGCTGCGGTCGGCATGCGAAACATCATGAAATACGGAAAAAGTTCACTTCTATTGCTGCTGCTTACCACCATGGCCTCCTCCGTGCTGGTCTTCGGGTATGCGTTAATGACAAGCATCACGGAGATTCATCAAACTGCCGCCAAGTGGGGTTATGATCAGGCGGATATTGCGGCAGTCATCGTGGACAAAGGCGCCTTTCCGCGCGCCGAAATGGAACGGGCCTTGGAAGAGGAAGCACAGATCGAGAACGTGGCGTGGCAAGGGAATGTCACTGGAATTACGGTACCCGAACCGAATCATGCCAATCAGCACGATTCGGTTAGCCTGGCGCTCAGCGTGCTGGACGGAAACTATCGGGAGCTTGGATTCGAAACGCTGCACGGCAATGACCCTGTGCGGAAAAATGAGATTTCGATCGGCGTAGGGGTTAGCCGCATGTTAAACAAAGATGTAGGGGACCTCATCGAGCTGTATATCGAAGGCCAAAAACGTACGTTCATCATCACCGGCACGTATCAGGCCATTGCCAACATGTCCATATCCGGGCGCATCACGGCCGAGGCCATGCGAACCGTCGATCCGGATTACAGCGATGCCGACGTCGCGTTCATTCAAGTCCGAGACAAAACAGATGCCGCTGCGGTCGCCAAACGGTTGAACGAGCCATTCCAGGGATCGGTTTCGGTAGTCACCCAGAAAGTACTGCTTGATTCCGTCTATACCGAGGCCGCCAACGTGCTGATCTATCCGATGTGCCTGATCGGAATGCTGTTCCTTGCCGTTACGTTCATCATCATTTTCAGCACTTGCCGAATCAACATTCGCAAAGAATCGCGGACGTATGGCATCTACAAATCCTTGGGCATGACGTCGCGTCAGCTCCGCCTGTCGATTGCCGCCGCAACTGCGGGCGTTGCGTTGGTCGGTTCCCTTTTCGGAATAGCGGTAGGCGTATATTTGCTGCCGTTTCTGCTTGAAACGGTCCTCTCAGGATACGGCATTGTCGATCTGCCCCTTATTTTGAACGGATCCGGCATCCTGATGTTTTCCAGCTTGAGCATACCGGCTGCCGCGCTTGGATCGTGGGCATCTTCACGAGTGATCAGGGAAGCCTCTCCACGGGATCTGGTCGTTGAATGAACAGTTATACGCAAATGAAAGCAGGCTGTCCTTCTTATCTGGAAGATCAGCCTGCTTTCATGCCTTCATGCGTTCATTCGTTATTGCGTCGACGATCCCGGGTTGGTGATGTTTACTTTCACGTCATACGTAATGGGCACTGTGCTGAAAACTTCGTCCCAATCCTTTTTTACCTTTTTCCAAACCTTTGGATAATGAATGCGCAGGCTCTCCCCGAAATCGCCTACATCCACTTTATGGGTATGCTGCATCTTGTACAGGACCTGTTTGATCTGCTGTTCGGCCAATTCGGCAAAGTCCTTTTCCAGTTCCTTCAGGTACTTGCCCTTTTCTTCCTTCTCTGGCGCGGTCCAATCTTCCATCATCCATCCTTCCGATTTCACGTCCACATGAAACGAAATTTCGTTGCCGCGGACATGCGGAATGACCTTCGTTTTTTTCTTTTTCATCTCGTAAACGATGGTAAAGCCGTTCTTTCTATAGCTTTTCAACACTCCCCCGCCGGATCTGTCCGTGATCCATGCTAACCCTTCCAGGTCGGTTTGGCTAAGCTCTCCGATGAATTTGGTCGTTTTGCCATCGATAATGCTCGCCCCCGAAAACTTGTCCTCTCCATCGTAGGAAAGCACGTTCTGCAGCAGAAAGCTGGAACCGGCCTGCATTTTGGCATCCACCATGGCGAGCGTCACCGGTTCCATAATTTTCGTCGTCATATAGGCATTGCGGGTTGTGTTGGTCAGGTAGAATGCAGGGATGCGGGTAGGATCTTGGGAAGTCAACACTTCCCTGGCGCTGCGATGGCTGATGATCACCAGCGTGTTAGGCCGAATGTCATTATCCCGCAGCACGAAATCAAGCAGTTGGTCCATCCTGTATTTTTTCAAAACGTCTTTGGATATGACGATCACCTTCAAATGATGCCCGATTAACGGACGATCCCGCCGAAGGGCAAATTGGCGAAAGATTTGCAGCAGCGAATCCCCGCTGAGCTGTTCGTTGGAATACGATGTTTTTCCGGACGAAGGAGAGCCCGATCCTCCGCCCTGTTGTTGTTTGGAAAATCCCGGCGCAATTTGGACCGTCGCTGTCACGTTATTTTCCTTCGAGTAGTTGCCCCCTTGGGAAGCGATGTTTTTTTCGAATGCCGTCTCCTCGCCGACGTCGAGGCCGAGGCCCACGTAAACGCTCAATTCCTCGATCTCCCTGCTGCTCCAGCAACCCGATATAATCAGCAGTGCAGCAAGTGCAGCCATGATGCGCAACAAGGAACGCACTTGATTCATGCCTGTTTTCCTCCTTTCTTGCGAATCATGCTGAGAAGCAAAAGAAGCAGCGGCAGAACGGCAAACAGGGCTATCGAGATCGTTCCCAGCATGTCGCCTAAAGCAAAGGTTTCATCCAAATTTTTCGGCATCAGCGCAGCGATATAAATGACGGGAAGCAGCAGGTACATGATGAAATGGGTCTTCTTGGACCGAAACAACTCGCGAATGCCGATCGAAGCACAATAATGCGTAATGGTACACGTGGAGAACATTTGCATAATCCAGAGAACCAAAAGCAGGGATTCAAAACGTTCGAAAACAAGTCCCTTGATTTCAAAGCTTCGGACCAAATCCAGAGTCGGCCACGTTCGGGTCTGGATGCCATCCAGCGAAAGACTGCCTACAACCATAACCACCGTAATCAAATAAATGATGGTGGAAATGCTGACTCCCCAAGCAACCGCCCTATTGCTCGTTTTTGGATTTTTCATGTACGCGGTCAGAATAAACATCGCTTCATACCCTGTAAATGACAGGAGCGAGGGCTGTAATCCCTTGAAGACCGGCATGATTCCTTCGCCAAGCACAGGACGCAGATTGCTGATTTCAAACAACTGCATCCCCAGCAAAATTTGCACGACGAAAATCACCAACGTCAGGGGCAAAATGATCTCGAGCACCCGAATGATGACCTGGAGTCCTCCCGTGATCAGATAAATACCGATCCACATAAATACCATGACCATGGCCCAGGTAGGGGTCCTTTCCAACAAATACATGCCCGTCACATCCGCCATGATGCGAATTTCGAACGCGGAGATCACGATAAAGTAAACAATCATCGCGAATCCCAAGATGAAGGCAATCCATGTGCCGGTTATTTCTCCCATGAATTCGAAGACCGTCTTTCCCGGAAATCTCTTGCACAAGGTGACCAGAATGAGACCGACGCCCGTGATGACCAAGCCGGACAACAGGATCGAAATCCATACGTCGGGTGTCCCGACTGCTTTGCTCGTCGTGCGGGGCAGTGTCAATATGCCCGCACCAAGCATGTAGTTTACGATGACCACGACAGCCTGAGCCGTACTAATCTTTTGCTGGGAGCCGTCCATTCTGTCTCACCTCCATGCCTCATTGTTTATTTGTGCGGTCTTCGTCCTCCGGATTGGCCAATTTCGGCCGCAATCTCATCATTCGGATAGGAGCGCGAATGATGAAGTCTTTCCAGTCCCGCAGACTGTAAGGAACGGCCGGAGCCACGTAAGGCGCACCGAAGCTCGACAAACGGGCCAAATGCGTGCAAATCAACAGGAAAAACATGACCACGCCGAACAGCCCAAGCACCGCCGCGCTGAACATGGCTGCAAAACGCAATATCCGCAAGGTCAATCCCGCGCTGTATACCGGGATGGTAAACGAAGAAATGGCCGTCACGGCAACGACAATAACCAGGAACTGACTGATGATCCCTGCCTGCACGGCAGCCTGTCCGATAATCAAACCGCCAACGATGCCCATCGCAGGCCCGATCGGTTTGGGCAGCCGGATTCCGGCTTCGCGAAGGATCTCGATCGAAAGCTCCATGATGAGCACTTCGATAATCGACGGAAACGGCACCCCCGTCCTGGTTTCGATAATCGTTAGAACAAGCTTGGTCGGAATCAGTCCGGGGTGGAACGAGATAAACGAAATGTACAAGGCGGGGGCAAGCAGTGCCAACATCGCCGCCAGAAATCTCAGCATTCTCAAGAAAGTCCCCGGAATCCAGCGTTCGTAATAATCCTCGGGGGACTGAAGCAGCATGCTGAAGGTCACCGGAACGACGAGTACAAAAGGCGTGCCGTCCAGCAATATGGCCACCCTTCCTTCCAGAAGCGCACCCATAACCCGGTCAGGCCTTTCGGTGTTGAGTACTTGCTGAAAAGGACTGAACGTGTTGTCCTCGATCAGCTGCTCCACATATCCGGACTCCAGCATAATATCCATTTCCATCGCATTGATCCGTTCTCTGACTTCCTCGACCAATTTGGGGTCCGCAATATCCTGCATGTACGCAATCGCCAGATCTTTTTTGACCCGGGTGCCTACCTGATACTTCTCAATAAATAAGCTTTGATCGCTTCCATATCGACGCAATATGCCCGTGTTGTCGCTCAACTGCTCCGTGAATCCGATTCGCGGTCCACGGAGAAGCGCCTCTGATAAGGGTTCATCGATGCTGCGGGTCTTTCCCTGCGGTCCCCCGATAATGAAAGCTTTAGGCACGCCGTCCACAATCAAGCCCGTTTTACCCCCGAGGACGCCCAGAGCGAACTTCTGCAGCGATTGCGTCTCTTCGTATACACTCACCATAAGCAAGCGATTCAACAGAAACGATTCGAGGAGGCTGGATCCCTCGGCTTGGGAAAAGCGCTCGAGCTCTTCCTCAGGGATACCATCCGTCATAAGCGGTGCCATCAGGGACTGGTCGAAGAGACTGGGATCGATCAATCCTTCGGTAAATACGGCCGCAATTCGGATGTCGGTCCCCTTGATCGTCAGCTCCCGAATGTAAACGTCCGCATTCCGGGCCACCGTTTCCCTGATGCTAACGATGTCCGTGGAATATTTCCCGCTTATTTTGATGTTGGCATATCTCCCCGTTTCCGGATGCTGGTCTTGCTCCGATGCGCTCCCTGGAGAAGCTCCCCCCGCCCGCTCCAGATTTGAAGGTTTTGCCTTTTTGAAGCTGCCTCTCTTAATGGCATCATTCAACCAACGGGAAACGTACAGTATGACGACGGGAACGATGACCAATACGATGGCTTGAAACCATACGGAACCTTCCGGTATATAACTGAGCAGCTTAGACCACATCTTCCTCCCCCCAATACCATGGCTTCTCATAGCTACTGACTTCCTTGCCTCTGAAAGAAAATCCCGCAGTTGTTACAAAAGGCATGATTTAAATGCAAGGCATCGCCATAAGCTTTTGAGTTTTCCAAAGTATTGTGTCCCCGTCGGCTCACAATAATTCCCGTTTTTGCAAGCTTTTCGCACGTTGCCTTGCATCGGCAACGGCAAAAGGGCAGATTCCGTATTCGGGAATCTGCCTGTATTTTTAAATCAGCAATCGACCATCTCCTGGTTCATACCATTTTGGATACGTGCCCTGCCTTGATGTCGAGCAGCTGCGCGGATTCCGCCGTGTTCGTAAAGTCCCGTAGCGTAACCTCGATCTGTTTTTCGCTTTGTTCTACATACTGTCTTACCTGCTCGGTGCCTTTGGAAATGTTGTGAATTTCCTGGGTGATCCCTTGCACGCTGTCGCGGATTTCGTTGATGGAGTTTTCAACCATGGCGGACAGCTTTTTCACTTCCTTCGCCACGATATCGAAGCCTCTTCCATACTCCCCGGCATGCGCCGCCTCAATGGCAGCATTCAGCGCCAATAGTTGCGTTTGCGAGGCAATGTCCCGGACCGTTTTGACTACGCCCTGAATGTCAGCCGCCTGCTGCTGCAGATGGGCAAGCGTGGATTGGTTGTTAGCAGCCACCTGGGAGATCAGTGCTATGCTGGAGAGCAGTTCTTTGCTTCGCGCCGTTCCCTCTTCCGCCTGCTCGTTCAATCCGTGGGATAACGTTTTCAATTCATTAACAACGGTGGCGATGCTGTTCTGTCGCTTCGTAATATTCGTGGCTATTTTGGAAACCCCTAGAATGCGTTCGTTCTTTTTATCATAAATCGGCATGTAGGTCGCTTCCAGCCAGACAGAACTCCCCTGTGCATGTTTGCGTTCAATCTTGTCCTGGAAGCTGTTCCCGTTTAAAATGCTCTTCCAGAACGCTTCGTACTCGGGTCGGTTTACAAATTCGTCAAAACATAGCTGCCTATGGCTCATGCCAATCATCTCTTCCTTGGTATAACCCATAGTGGATGCAAATACATCATTGACATACACTACCTGACGATTCAAATCAAAACGAATGATGGCCAAACTTCTCTCGATGGCCTTAACAACCAAATCATCAGTGACCGCATCTTCCTTCAGCGCCTCTAACACAGTAATGGATCCCTCCGCCTAAATACTGTAATGCAGCGATCATACACATTCGGATCATTTATTCTATGACCTTATGTGACAATATTTGCAACTAAACGACAAAAAAGCCGCGCAACGCACGCGACTTATGTCGATGCAAACATAAACATCTTTAATAGAGGCCCCGTTATCCTCTGGGCAACCTGTCCGCATAACGGCTGCGCAGTTCGCCAAGCCGCTCCAACTGGGCTAACGCCTGTTCTTTCTGTTTCAATCCGACAGCGAGCACCATCTGTTCCATCAATAATAGCGGCGTGACCATGGAATGGAACTCCCCAAGCTCTCCCCGGCTGACATAGAACGAAATCGATGCCCCCATCCCGTATAACAAATCTTCCCTGTCTGTCACCAAAACGGCCTGGCTGCCCGTATTGATGGCGTAATCGAGAATCACCTCGGCTTCCGGAAGCAAGCGGGTAAAGCAGAGCAGCAGCACCACATCCTCCTTCTGCATATGCATCAGCGTTTCCAGCAATTCATGTCCGCCTCCTGCCAATCGGACAACGGTCATCCCGAATCTGGACAAACGGAAGGACAGCAGCTCAGCCAATCCTGCCGAAGGTCCTGGGGCATAGACATATACCCTTCTCGCTTCCGAGAAAAGAACGGCGGCCTGCTCCAGATCTCCGCTCTTCATGTGAGAGAGCGTTTCCTGCAAATGCGCGACGGATGCCTCCAACAATTGAACGGGCAGGCTGTCGGTGTCCATGCGGGATATCGTTTTATTCAGTTTGAGGGCGGGAGTGGTATCCTCCGAAGTCCGTAGACGGATCTTGAATGCTTTGGCATTGTCGTAGCCGACGGCACGCCAAAAACGGGATACCGTGGCGATGCTGGTTCCAAGCCTGTCCGCGATTTCCTGCTCGGTCATGAATAACATGTCCTCCGGGTGGCGCTCAATGAAATCGGCGATTTTTTGATGTCCTGGCGATAGCTGATCTTTATGGGCAAACAAGTTCATATCCCTTGCACTCCTTTGAGGTCTCTGCAACCAGTATACCAGCAGCACGAAACGAAAGCGGTTTGTTTCTGTAATATTTTTTTCATTAATTATGTAATGTTGTAATAAAAATTACGTTTGATTTACAAATCTCTTCTCCCCCGTTAATATTCCGGCTCTAGACTGTGGCTATGATCCACTGATCGATAAACTTTTCGGGAGGTATGACCAATGAAGAAGATGACTGAGCGTTATACGCTGACGTCTTCGCAGAAAATGATGGTGTTTGTGCTGTCCATGTCGCTGTACGGTTTGTCCAACATGTTCACCGAGTTGATTCCGAAATTGCAGCTGGGCCCCATCGAATTATCCGTAGAATATTTTGCGTTCATTCCGCTTACGCTGTGCATTTTGTTCCATCCGATGATTGCGGCCGTTGGCGCAGCCATGGGTGAGGTCATCTTTGGAGAATTAATGCTGGGGCAATTCGGGGGACTGGGCGAGCTGGAGAAGTTTATCACGTTCTCGTTTGCCATGTACGTCGCAGGCCGCATGGTGAGTGATCCCCGTAACCGCAGACAGGTTGGCGTCGCAGCGATGACGGGTGTCATCATACACCAGTTTCTCAGCTCGTTGGTCGATATCGGAAAGGTATGGATCGGCGTGGAACAGCTTGAAGCCGTTCCCGGGCTCGCCGAGAGCATCGTTGTTATTGAAGGCGTCGGGTTTCTGAATGACGTGTTGTTTTCGGGCATCCTGTTTGCCCTGCTGCCAACGCTCTACCTCGTTCCGATGCTGTATGGCAAAATCGAACCGCTGCTGGGCATCAAACCCCGCAATCCCGGCATGAAGTACGAAGGACTGGGCCTGTTCCGTCCAAAGCTTCTGTTGATCGGGCTGCTGCTGTTCCTGTTTGCCTTCGGGGCCGAGTCGCTATCCGAGATGGACATCAACTTCGCGGTATGGGAGACGGATTACGCGGACGAGTATGGCTCGGCCTCCATCTGGATCAGCATTGGCGCTGCAGCCGTCATCGCGCTGATTACCCTGCTGTTCATGCGGGCCAGACGCGGGAAAAGCAAAGTCGCGCCAGGGACGGAGAATCGTCCTTATGCGTAAATTCATGTCATTCTGGAGCACAAAGAAACCCGGTGAGTGCTTGGAGGAGCTTCACTTCAAAACGGGGCCCCTTTCTGGCCAAAACATCCATACCGACATCGAAAGGACTGCCCCGCGGAACGAGCCAAGCGAGTTTCTGGATGAAGGGGAGGTGCACTCTCACGAGGATATCCTTCCCTCCAGTGCCGTGGACGTTCGGAACGTAACCTTTACCTATCCCGGCTCTGCGGAGGCTGTCCTGAACGGACTGACACTTGAACTGGCACGGGGCAGCTTCACGGCTATCATCGGAGGCAACGGATGCGGCAAATCCACCATGTGCAAGCTGTTCAACGGTCTGATTCCCCAATTCTATACGGGGGATTTCTCAGGAGAAGTCCATGTGCTTGGCATGCCGGTCGAAGGGCGGAACGTGGCCGAACTTTCCCGCAGCATCGGTTACGTTTATCAGGATTTCGATAATCAACTCGTACGTCCGACCGTAATGGATGAAGCCTGTTTTGCGCCGCTCAATTACGGTTTGCGCAACTACCGCGAACTCGGCGAACGCGCTCTCGCGATGTGCGGGCTCGAAGGAATCCAAGACCGTTACATCTGGGAACTGAGCGGCGGGCAAAAGCATCTGCTCGCTCTCGCTGGTGCACTTTCGATGGACCCGGAAATCCTGATCGTGGATGAACCGGTTTCCCAACTGGACCCGCAGCATGCCAAACAGATCTACGAGTGCCTGAAACGGCTGAACACCGATTATGGCAAAACGCTGATCGTTATTGAACATCATACCGAGTTTATCGCGGATTTTTGCCATGATGTCGTGTTGATGGATCAGGGGCGTGCCTTATGGAAGCTGCCTGTTCAGAAGGGCCTTAACCGCGTAAGCGATTTGGAGCGGCTGGGGATTCAGCCGCCGGATGTTACCCGGGCAGCTATGGCTGCCGCCAAAGTTGGCTTGACCGTAGAACCCGTTGGGACACCAGCGTGTGCCACCGTCGGTACGATACCAACTTCCTACTGGCAGAATGGAACGGCGCCGTTCCCTGTCACCGTGGAGGAGGCAGCCATTTACTTTGCCGAGCGGTACATACTGGAAGCCCGTGCTTCACGAACAACGCCGGACGAGGCGACCGCTTCCGACTTGTCCGGGCAGGCCAACCATCCCAAGGCGGATCGTGAAGGGTATGATGCGTCCATAGCTCCACTGGTTCGCTTTAACGACACGCGTTTGCGATACAGGGGCCTTGGCAAACAGGAGCATGAGGTGCTTCGCGGCATAAATATTTCATTGCATGAAGGAGAACGGGTCGCGCTCATCGGCAACAACGGTGCAGGGAAATCCTCTCTCCTGAAATTGATTGCGGGTATTCATCTGCCCCAGGAAGGCAGCGTGACTGTGCTGGGGGAAAAGACGAATCGCTCTTCCATGGAACATCTAGCGGGAAAAGTGGCTTACATCTTCCAACAGTCGGCCGAGATGTTCATTCAGGACAGCGTCCGCAAGGAGGTCGGCTACTACTTGAAGGCTCGCGGCATGAAAGATGCCGATTCACGTATTGCCCATATGCTCGATCGGTTTCGACTGATTGATCTGCAGGATCGCGATGCGCGCCTGCTTAGCGGCGGACAGCAGCGCCGCGTCACCTTGGCCATCGGTGCAGCGATGCACCCCCGCCTGATGCTGCTGGACGAACCCACCGCCAATTTGGACATGGCTACACGCGAGGAACTGATTGGGGTGCTCGCCGAGCTGGATGAGCATGTGCGAACCACGGTCATCGCCACGCATGACATGCAGCTGGTCACCCAATGGGCCAGCCGCGTCATTGTGCTGCACAATGGACGAGTCGAAGCGGATGGAACGCCTGCCGACATTTTCTCCGATGCAGCGCTGCTTCGCCGGGCCGGTCTGGCGCTTACCCAAATTATGGAGCTGTCGCACCGCCTGAACATGCCTGGGCTTTGTCCAACGGCAGAGGCTTTTGCTGCCCGGCTGCTGCCATTGAACCATGCTGAACCGCTGAAAAAGGAGGCACATCATGCAGCTTGTCCGCAACTGGCTTGATAAAATTTCAATCGAACGCATTCAACTGGAGTTAATGAATACCGTATATGGAAGCGGGCATGCGAGCCTTTCGCGGCTTGACCCGCGGGTAATGCTGATCTGGTACCTTTTCTTTGCCATCGCGCCCTGGTTCATCCATAACGGAACGGTGCTGCTCGGATTGTTCCTGTTGATGGTCACCACGACCATTCTGTCTAGGGCAGCCATCTTTATCATCATCATTCTATGTCTTGGCCTGATTGGTCAGGTCGGCTGGATGTTCGTCATTTCACTGTTCTTTGGCGGGAGCCTGGAATCGGCGCTTCCTTTATTGCTGTTGACGCTGAAATTGTCCATCGTTTCGCTCGCCAGCATTACGGTGTTCTCGGGTATGGACCCCGAACGCATCGGGGACGGGCTGCTCGCGCTGGGCATGCCGGCCGCGTTTTCCTTCAGCATGTCGTACGCCTATCGCATCCTGCCTGTATTGTTCGGGGAGTTCCGCAACATCATGTTGTCCTACAAGCTGCGCGGCCTGGCGCCACCGAAACATGGCTGGTTTTATTGGAGATCGGTCGTTTATTACATGAAACTGCTGATGTTCTCCTTTTTCCCATTAATGCTGGCCACCGCCAAACGTTCGCGCACTACCGTTGAAGCATTGGAAACGCGCGGTTTCTCCTACGGGATGAACAACCCCGCGTCCAAACGGCTGAAGCTGGCCCACCTGCACATCGCCCCCCGCGATATTGCGTTCCTGACCGGGTCGGCGCTGTATGTGGCGCTGCTCTTCTGGGCTGGCAGACAGTATAACATTTTATAATTGTTTATAGAAACCGTTAATCAATCACACTAGGTCACTGCGAGTGCAGTACCATTTTTCCGATCGCTCTTATCCCCAGATTTTTCGATTCCCCTTTTTGTAGGGGAAAATCCGGTGATAAGCCTATGCTTCCGATGCAGCCTTCTTTCAGAAAGCTTTTAGCGCACGCTTCGCTTCTACAGATCGGTTCTGCCTCTCCGTTAACGTGTGCATATTTTTGCGGCTTCTAAAAAATCAGAAAATTCATTACATCAATCATTCACGGTATGAAAGGAAGTGCCTTGCCTCATGCGCATTGACCTGCACACTCACGGCAAATTATCCAAAAACTCTGATTTCTCCGTCGATTATTTCACGGAAATGGTTCATGAAGCCAGAACGAACGGACTTGACGCGCTCGCGCTGACCGAGCATTTCAATACCCGCCATTTCTATGATGTCTACGAAAATCTGGATCGACTCTACCCGTACAATGGGGAATATTACGATGCAGACGGGCTGCGCATCTTTCCCGGCATGGAAGTGGACATCGCGGAAACCGGACATATTCTGCTCATCGGCCAAAAGGAACATATTCTCGCCGTGCGCGGCGCATTGGAAAACTATACGGCCAAAGGGTCATTCATTCCTTTTGCCGACCTGCTCGACCTGGCCGAAGCCCGGCCCCTGCTGAAAATCGGGGCGCATCCGTTCCGAGAGTCCACCCCGCTGCATTCACTGGATCGTGCGTTGCTTGCACGCCTGGATGCCTTTGACCTGAACGCCAAGGACATGTACAAAGTCGGCATCCAGGCCACTCGCGATCAAGTCGGGCAATTCGCCGAATCGCTTGGCAAACCGGTAACGGCCGGCAGCGACACCCATCAATGCCTGCAATACGGCAGTGTATTTAATGTGCTGAATCGTTCCGCCGGCTCAAACGCCGAGCTGAAGGAACTGATTTTGGCAGGGGCCTATTCGATTGAAATCTCCGACGATCTGCTGCTTCGCGTCAAAGCTTCCGTCATGCTCAAAAAGCTGATGAAACGCCTTGCCAAGCTGGAAGCAGCCCGTTTCCAGGAGGCTTAATTCTCTGAATCGCTCATGACAGTAACGGGAACAGGATACAAAGACACCGTATTTAAAGGATGTGCTCCCTTGAGCATATCCTTTTTCACTTTTGTCACGCCGGGCGAGCTAATCTTTTGTTGCTTTGGTTTTAATTTTGTAGTGCCCGCCGCGTATCCAAGGTTAAGAGGTAATTGTACTTAGTGGCATGTTTGATTTCATCCGTAATGATCTCAAACAGCATATCTCTGTAGTAACGGTCTGGAAGCCCTGCCCGAATATCCCGATAGCGTTCCACCGCAGCCAGCTCTCCAAAGAGCGCCTTGCGGACCCCGTCAATGTACGACGCCGGCTTCTCGAACGGCACGCTTTCAGGCGCGGCGATGACCCGGCCCGTAAAATGCTGATAAATCTGGCGGAACATGCGGTTATGCTTGCGTTCGTCGTCGCGAATGCTCTCGATGATTTCCTTTTCCTCATCCGAAGGAGCGACCGAGATCAGGTAATCGTAGAACATTTCGTCCTCTTTCTCACCCTCGACCGCTTTTTGGATCAACGCCAGTGCCTCTTCCAACGTTTTGTAGGACGACGCCGTTTCCTGCCGCATATCGCCATAATAGGCGTAACCATAGTAAGCTTGGGCAGGGTAACCATAAGGATAAGAGGTGTAAGACAAATGCGCAGCATAATAAGGATAAAACTCGTTGTTCAGATGACTCATAAGCTCTCCCTTCGAAAACAGGATATTTATTCCATAGCCTATTATCCGTCCCGCCGAATGGTATCATGTCCCCTGCCGTTAAAACGATGAAATATTGGCCTGGGAATATATGCTACAATGAATGTAGAGTTATAATCTCAAAGGAGGCTTTGACATGATTGAAAGACCGACCACAGAGGAATATGCCGCTTTTTATGAAGGGTACATCCGACTTGTTCCTGAAGGCGACGTGATCGAGCTGCTGGAGAAACAAGCGAACACCGTACAAGCCTTGCTCTCCTCCTTGACGGAGGAACAAGGTGATTACCGTTACGCCGAAGGCAAATGGAGCGTGAAAGAGGTCATCGGCCACCTTGTGGACAACGAACGCATTATGAGCAACCGTTTGCTCCGCATCGCCAGAGGCGACGTCACGCCCCATCCGGGTTACGATCAGGACGTGCTCATGCAGAGCCATCCTTTCGACACGTACACGTTGACGGATCTAAGCGAAGAATATGCCGCTGTACGGCGCTCAACGATCCTCATGCTCCGTCACCTCACACCGGAAGCCTGGCTGCGTAAAGGCATCGTCAGCGATAATACGGCCTCGGCCCGGTCCATCGCCTTCGTCTTGGTTGGCCATGAGCTGCACCACTTGTCGGTGCTTCGCGATCGGTATTCGGTCGATTTGAAATTATAGTTGGGGTTCACAACATATTGGAATAACAAAACAAATAAACACCAGCTTTTGAAAGACATTCCCTTGGGTAGATCACTCGATCTGCCGGGGACGTCGTTCATTGAGCCGGTGTTTTTTATGGGCATGATCGTCATTTCTTGTTCGCCAAAATTGCTGCAAGACGAACTGCTGTATAGAGTTCAGACATCCTCGAACCAGCCGGTCGTCTGCCTCTTCGCGTAATTCGCCAGAAAATCAAGCCCTCTCGCATCGTCGTTCAGGCAAAACGCTGTACTGTACCCTTCCGGATTATCCCGCCTTGGGCGAATTGTTCCCGCCCTTCGATGCCAAGTTCATGCAGCGTCTCCAAACCATCCGTTATAAAGCCCGGCGCGGCAACGAACGGCCGTTTGACCCCTGCTTCGATAATGCCGCAGCTCATCCGCCGTGGATGGCCTGATCCGTCTTAAATGCATGGCTATCATCCAATTTTTTGGATTTCATTTACTTCACCGTATGGTATCACAAGAACATAATCTACTCCAAGGACAAAAAAAACGACTTGTTGACGCTGATTTAACGATTTGCAGAACTTCGGATGGAGATCTGGCAAGCATTCCATTGGTTTGTTATAGAACACTGCTGCATCAGAAACAAAAAAGTCCTGATGACATGACGTCATCAGGACTTTTTTAGTACCATAGCTTGCTCGTTTTCTTGCTCCTTACTCCACCGTTACGCTTTTCGCCAGGTTACGTGGTTTATCCACATCATGGCCCAGAGCGAGGGAAGCGTAGTAAGCCAGCAATTGCAGCACAACGACGGACAATGCCGGGTTCAGCAATGGCAGCGTCTTAGGAATCGCAAACGCTTGGTCTACGGATTTCAACAGCGTAGCCACATGCTCTTCGTACGTGATTGCCAGTACGTCAGCGCCGCGTGCTTTCACTTCTTTGATGTTGCTCACGGTTTTCTCCAGCACGTTCTCTTGCGTGGCCAAAGCAATCACAGGAATGCCTTCTTCGATCAACGCCAGCGTACCGTGTTTCAGCTCACCCGCAGCATACGCTTCGGAGTGAATGTAGGAGATCTCTTTCAGCTTCAAAGATCCCTCTTGCGCCACAGCGAAGTCCAGACCGCGACCGATGAAAAACAGGTGCTGGTGTTTGGAAATTTGCTCTGCATAATCCTTGATGGAATCTGCTTTTGCCAGCATGGACTCGACTTGCTCAGGCAATGCTTGCATTGCAGCGAGTGTGTGCGCGATCTCTTCCGCTGTTTGCGTACCACGCACTTGCGCCAGATACAATGCAAACAGGTTGAATGCGATCAACTGCGATGTGTATGCTTTTGTCGATGCTACGGCAATTTCCGGTCCTGCCAAAGTAGCAATGACATCATTCGCATCACGCGCAATGGAGCTGCCCACTACGTTCGTGATGGCCAGTACGTGTGCACCATTGGCCTGTGCTTCACGCAGTGCAGCCAGCGTATCCGCCGTTTCGCCGGATTGGCTCACCACGATCACCAGCGTATCTTTGCCCACGATTGGGGAACGATAGCGGTACTCGGAAGCTACATCGGTTTCTACCGGAATGCGCACCAATTGCTCGATTACGGTACGTCCCACGAGACCTGCATGGTATGCAGTTCCGCAAGCAATGATTTGAATGTTGCGAATATTTTTAATTTGTTCCTCGGTCATTTTCAACTCAGGGAACAATACTTTTTTGCCTTCGCTGTCGATGCGGCCCAGCATCGTATCACGGTATGCTTTTGGCTGCTCATGAATTTCTTTCAGCATGAAGTGCTCGAATCCGCCTTTTTCTGCGGTTACGGCATCCCAATCGACACGAATCATTTCCCGAGAAATAAAATTGCCTTCAATCGTCATCAATTCGACAGCATCATGTGTCAAAACAGCCATCTCGCCATCGTTCAGGATGTATACATTGCGTGTATGCTCCAGAATCGCCGGGATATCCGAACCGATAAAGTTCTCGCCTTCACCAATACCGATAATAAGCGGGCTCGCTTGACGCACGGCAACCAATTTATTCGGCTCATACTCCGTCAATACGCCCAGGGCAAACGCACCGCGCATCAAAGTGATGACTTTTTGTACGGCTTTCACGATATCGCCTTCGTACTCACGTGCAATCAGGTGAGAAATAACCTCAGTATCCGTTTCGGAAGAGAACGTATGACCTTGAGCGATCAGTTCGTCTTTCAGCTCCAGGTAGTTCTCGATGATCCCGTTGTGTACAACGGAGAATTTTTGGCTCTCATCCGTGTGTGGATGGGAATTCTCATCCGATGGTTTACCGTGAGTTGCCCAACGTGTATGACCGATACCCGCATTCCCGACCAGCGGTGCGCCTTCCAGTTTCGCTTCAAGGTTCGCGAGACGGCCAAGCGCTTTGGTGATTTGCAGGCCTTCTGGCGTAAATACGGCGATCCCTGCGGAATCGTACCCGCGATACTCCAGCTTTTTCAGACCTTCGATCAATACCGATTGAGTGTTTTTGTTACCAATATATCCAACAATACCGCACATAGTTTAGTTCCTCCGTTTATATATGAATGCAGGACGCATGAATGAGAAACGAGCCATCGCGGTACGAGGAAATGATGGAAATATTCTCCCGTAATCCTATGGAAAACGGTGATCTATTCAATTATCAATGATCTGAACGGACCGATTCCGTTCATAGGTCATCCTTATCATCGTTCTGGATGAAATCATGAATGCACATCATTTCCCGTCCGCACACGAATCGTGTTCTCTGCGCACATTCACTTGAATTTTTTGTTGATAATCCATGTTGCACCTACCGGCGCGTTGTGTGGACAGTCACCCATCCATTTTCCGCAAATCCGGTTTACGGCTCTGGTGCATCACCGGGAGGTCCCCGCCGAACATTCCGAACACCTCCACCTCGTCAGCTTGATTGCCGTGAACGTTATCGATCCGCCTTACCAAAGACATCTCGCACAACGTTCTCCCCGCGCAATGGTTCAAGCTCTGGCGCTTGTATAACTGTAACCTCACAACCCTCGCTTTCTGTGTCTGAATGACGACTCCACTCATTATATGCATGTCGGGTTCATTTTGCAATGGAGCAAAGTACCTGTGACCATTTCATCAGATTTCTATCAGTTTTACCCACGGTCCCGACCTGGAAAACGGGCTACCGACTCACCAGCTCGGGACGAAGGGTATATATCATATTTATGGAAATAACCCATAATAAGGCTGGATCAATGACTTAAACCAGTTCTTTTTGCACAACGTCCGCAATCTGCGATACGAATTGCTCCAGTTCCGCTTTGTCCGGGCCTTCCGCCATAACACGGATCAGGGACTCGGTACCGGAGGCCCGTACAAGCACGCGGCCATTGTCGCCAAGCTGTTTTTCCACAACGGCAATGGCTTCACCGATGGCGGCGTTGCCCTCGTACTTGGATTTATCCTTTACGCGAACGTTCACCAGTACTTGCGGGTATTGCTTCATCAGGGATTTCAGCTCGCTCAGCTTTTGGCCGGATGCTTTCAGGGTGTCCACCAATTGAATGGCTGTCAGCATGCCGTCTCCGGTCGTGTTGTAATCCAGGAAAATGACATGTCCGGACTGCTCTCCGCCAAGGTTATAGCCTCCGCGACGCATTTCTTCCATGACGTACCGGTCGCCTACTGCCGTTTTCGCCGTTTTGAGCGACAGCTTCTCTGCTGCTTTGTAGAAACCGATGTTGCTCATCACCGTAGATACGATCGTGCTATCCTTAAGTTTGCCTGCACGGTTCATCGCATCCCCGCAAATGCACAGGATGAAGTCGCCGTCCACTTCGGCTCCCGTCTCATCAATGGCAATCAGACGATCCGCATCCCCGTCAAACGCCAGGCCCAGATCGGCTTGGTGTTTGATCACCTCTTGCTTGAGAGCTTCCGGATGGGTCGATCCGCATTGTTCGTTAATGTTCAGGCCGTTTGGCTCAGCGCCGATGGCAATGACTTCTGCACCTAGTTCGGCGAACAATTTGGGAGCCAGCTCGTAAGCTGCGCCATTCGCGCAGTCCAGTACGATTTTAAGCCCGGAGAACGATTCGCTCACCGTTGTTTTCAAGTAATCGAGATAGCGATAACGAGACTCCTCATCCACGGTCACCGTGCCCAAACCGGCACCTACAGGGCGTGGCAGCTCATCCTTTTCCGCATCCATCAATTCTTCAATCCGATTTTCCGTCTCATCAGACAGCTTGAAGCCATCTCCGCCGAAAAACTTGATGCCATTATCCTCCACCGGATTGTGGGAGGCCGAGATCATCACCCCTGCATCGGCTTTCAGCAACCGCGTCAAATAGGCGACACCCGGTGTCGATACTACGCCAAGACGAATCACATCCGCACCGATGGACAATAGTCCTGCAACCAAGGCAGATTCAAGCATAAGTCCGGAAATACGCGTATCCATGCCGATGACCACCTTGGGTCTCTCTACGCCGCCTGCAAGCACATAACCGCCGCATCGCCCGATGCTGTAAGCCAGTTCTGCTGTCAGCTCTTTATTGGCAACCCCTCTTACACCGTCTGTCCCAAAATATTTCCCCATGATCTAACTCCTTCTGTTCGCATCATATCAAGACATCATCATTATTTTAAAATTCCTGTTCATTTGACCGAAAAAGTTACGGATTCGAACCAGCGTCGTTTCCAAGGTTACTGCTCGTACCCGGGGTCGTAACACTTCCCTGGGTCTCCTGCTCCGGATTGTCCGTATTCGATTCAGGCTCCTCCTCCTCGGTAGCAGGGTCAGTCCCTCCGTTATTCTCTACCTCCGCTGGCGAAGGCTTAGGACCCAAGGTATCGCCCTCACCACCGGATGTTTGCCCATCCGGGGCTGCCGACGTTTCATCTGCCTTCTCGGTAAGCTGAACCGTGGCATGAAGAGTGCCGGACGAATCATCAAGCTTGGCAAAACGGGGCAGCTCTGCCTGCAGCTGCACATTGTGCGTGCCGCTGTCCAAACCTGTAAGGTCTGCCGTCAATTTGATATCGCCTTCCGACACGCCTTGCAGCATGCTTTCCGGTCCGCGCAGCGTAACGTCAAGCCCACCGCTTTTGGGTGTAACCAGGGTGCCTTCCAATCCTTCACCGATCCCTGCCAGCGTAATCGGAATGTTGGAAAACACCTTGGTGGTCTCCTCAGCTTCATTGTAAGGCGAGATCGTAACCTTGAGTTGAATCGAACTAGGCTCGATTTTCTCAAAACCGGAAGGCGGCGTCAAGTCCACGTTAACTGTGGAGGTACCTGCCTGATCAAACTGGGTGAGATCCAGGGTCACTTGGTCGTAGGACTGTATGCCCGCCAATGCCTGCTCGTTCCCATATACCATGACTTCTTTCACGTTCGGCTCTACGCTGGACAACACCAAGTCCTCCGGCAGTTGGCCTGAATATGTGATTCTTAAGGGTATAGAAACATAGGGCTGATTGACCGGAATCCGTACATCCACCGTTTCCGGTGCAATCACTGCATTTTCAATCACTTTGCCTTCGGTATCATAGGCTTGAAGTTTAACTTTTTTCTGCACGATGTCTTCTTTGGCATCCTTGATGCTTACGGTACCCTGAACTTTGGCCACAGCGTCCATTTGCCCCTCGGGTAACGTCACTTTAACCTGGCCGGAAGGCTCCACGACCGGAGTCCCGACGGTGTACCCTTCCGCGGCTTTCCCTTCCGGTACAATATTCACATCGAATGATTTCGTGCTCAGTTTCTCCACGTTCACCGTCACCATCGAAGGCTCCATGCTGACGACCTCAACGCCTGATGGCAGATCGGGCACGAGCGGCAGCGTGTTGGATCCGTCTTTCACGCCGCTCAGATCCACGAGCACTTTGTAGTCGTCGTTCGTGAATATGGACGTCAGTCTTGAACGTTGGCCCTTGATTTCTAAACGAACCTCATCGGTGCTTAACGACGTCAGCACATACGCGCTGCTATCCAGCCCGTAGGGCTGAATGGCTACCGTTCGCTCCACAACGTGGCTGCTCGTTCCCGTAGTGATCGTTGGCGTCGTAGGCACTTCGTCCAAATGAATCATGAACCAAAGCAGCAGGCTTACGGCCAAAGCAAGGACCTTGGCAAAATTGTTGTTATTGAACCATTTATCCATTACGCCGTCCCTCCTTCCGTCTCAAGAGGAACGCCAGTCCCTTTTTCTTGGACAAATTGGAGGTTGGCCGAAGTTCTTCATACAGTTTGGCAATCAATGATTCTTCCTTGATGTCGCGCACGATCTGACCATTCATGGCCAAAGACACTTGCCCTGTCTCCTCGGAAACGATGAGGCATACCGCATCCGCTACCTCCGTAATGCCAATCGCCGCACGATGGCGAGTTCCGAGTTCCTTGCTGATAAACGGATTTTCGGACAATGGCAGGTAACAGGCTGCGGCAGTGATTTGTTTGCCCTGAATAATGACCGCCCCATCATGAAGCGGCGTATTCGGAATAAATATGTTGATCATCAGTTCAGAGCTGACCAAGGACTGCATTTGAATGCCTGATTCCGTATAATCGTTCAATCCGGTTTCACGCTCAAATACGACCAGAGCCCCGATTTTCCGGCGCGACAAATAGTTCACGGACTTAATGATCTCTCCAATAAGCACGGTTAACTCCTCGTCGCTGGCTGCGGTCGACCGGCCAAACAGTTTGCCCCGGCCCAACTGCTCCAAACCGCGGCGAAGCTCGGGCTGAAAGATGATAAAGACGGCAACGACGCCGAACGTAAACATCTGATTCATCAGCCATTTCAACGTATACAGGTTCAGCCAAGTGCTCAACGCCCAGATCAGGACAAGAAACAAAATGCCCTTAAGAAGCTGGACGGCCCGCGTACCCCGTACAAGCAAAATCAGTTTGTACATAATATAGGTAACGATTAATATATCGATAATGTCCTTGATGGACTCTTGCCAAGTCAAGTCAGCAAAATAGTTCATAACCCAGCCCCCGTTGTCCCAATGGTGAGTAAACCCTGCTCCGATATTTACCCCTTCAGGGATTTGTATGACCAAGATTCTCTTCGCAACCGGTATGTTCCCGATCGAAAAGAAAGCAAGAGAAACTCTATATGTAGTATTATGTTCTCTTTAGTATCTAGGTTATAACGTTAACGTTCATGTTGCAAGTTGCGTCGGTCTCAAACTGCACATATTACGCGAAATTCCCATAAATTTCATAGAAATTGACTCCGCAGCTCCTCATACGGAATCAGGAACCTGACTTTGATATAAAATTCCTTCCTCATAACTACAAAAAGGCACCCCCTAGTTATCGGAGGTACCTGCCTGGCATTTTACCATGAACGAATTTGCCGACCTAGCGATAGGCCACTTCATTCACCATATTGGTTATTTTGTACCAGAACCAGTCGAGTGCTTGATCAATGCTTTTGACCTGACCGGAAATATGAGCCGTCGACGCCTGATACAGCTGTCCATCAATCACCGTCAGATTGCCATTCACTTCACCGTACACCTGGGCGGTTCCATTTTCTATTGTAAGATCGCCCGCAATTGACTTGCCTTCCGGAACAATAACCTTATTGCCTTCAATGACAATCTGGTCCAGATTCTTGCCTTTAACGACCATTTCGTTATTTTGATTCCAGAAACTCCAAGCGCTAAAGAGCATCACGACCAAAAAGAAGGCTGCCGCCGTCAGCGCAGGATGTCCTTTGATCCATTTGAACCATTTCTGCTGTCTTTTAGGCTGGGGCAGAGCGTTCATAATCCGATTGGTCAGCTCATCCGAGGCAGACGGCGAATAATGTTTCATGGCAAAGAGCAGCATTTCCGTCTGTTCCAACTCTTTAAAGCGCATGCGGCACTCTGAACAGGTGATAAGGTGACTTTTCAGTTCAACCTTCTGCGCCGGGGACAACGACTCATCCAAACATTCATGCATTAAAGAGACGGCCGAGTTGCAATCCATATGAGAGCCAATCCTTTCTTCAATCACTTAGTCCATGCCCCTGTAAGAAGCAGGCATAAGACTTGCACACATTACATACGTATCCGATTCGGATATGTTTCAAAATAATTCGCCCAAAAAAATGCTGCGAATTATAACTTGAATTCCAGTTTTTTACGCAAAAATTCCCGGCCCCGATGAACGCGCGTCTTGATCGTTGTTACGGGCATGCCGGTGACATCGCTGATTTCCTGCAGCGACAGGTCCTGTAAATATCTCAATACCATGACCGACTTGTACTTGGCCGGAAGACTGTCAATCGCTTCGCGGATCAGTGTTTGTGTCTCGGAAAGCAGAGCTTCGCTCTCCGGCGTTCGATCATCGCTTGGGAGCATGGCATAGCCGTCGGTTCCCTCTTGATCATTCAATTCCGCATCCAAGGAAAACGACGGCTTCTTCCTGCGCAATCGGTCGATGCACAGATTGGTAGCTATACGATATATCCAGGTTGAGAACTTTTGGTTGGGATCATACTTTTCCATATTACGGAACACGCGCAAAAAGGTTTCTTGTACAACGTCTTCCGCTTCATGTCTATTGCTCAGCATGCGGTATGCCAAATGAAACAGTTTGTCCTTGTATAATTCTACGATTTCTGCAAAGGCCCGCTGGTCACCCTTAAGCACCAGCTTGACGAGCCTGTTCTCCAAATTGTCCACCTATATTCCCCCAGACATGCTGATGGGTTTTCCGTCTTCTGATACCCGTCCACACTTGTAATTCACCAATCAAATCGTAAATCAACTTTGGTCAAAAATCAAGACTGTGTCCGCAATTATCCGCTAAAAACAGTAAAAAACGGGAACTCCCTAAGGAGTCCCGTTTCCCCCTCCTTATGGAAAGGAAGGATTGAACCATTTATTAGATCATCGATATTTCCAAATCAGCCGGTGTTCCGAAGTCCGGCTGCGATTCCGTTAATGGTCAACAGCACTTCACGCAGCAGTTCCGCATCGTCGTCGCCACGTTCACGCAGTTCTCTCAGTTCGCTGAGAAGCTGCACTTGCATATAGGACAACGGATCGACGTAAGGATTACGCAGTCTGATGGATTCTTGAATCACCGGCACGTCGTTCAAAATTTCGGTTTCGCCGGTAATTTTCAGAATCAAATCTTTGGTCAAATTAAACTCGGCTTCAATCAGGCCATAGATGCGGTCACGCGCTTCTTTGTTGGAAGTCATGGCCGAGTATTCCTTGGCGATGACGAGATCCGCCTTGGCCACTGCCATTTGTACCGTATCGATCAATGTCCGGAAGAACGGGAAGTTTGCATACATGTCTTTCAGAACAGCCAAATTCTCTTCTTTGCCCTGATAATAGCTTTGCAGTCCTGTTCCCGCCGCATACCACGCCGGCAGCAGATAACGGCTTTGCGTCCATGCAAACACCCAAGGGATCGCTCTCAGATCCTCGAACTTGTCGCTGTTTTTCCGTTTGGATGGACGGGAACCGATGTTCAGTTCGCCAACCTCAGGCAGCGGCGTCGATTCTTTGAAGAAAGTGAAGAAATCCGGGTCGCGGAAAATCAAATCCTGATATTTGCGCAGCGACACCTCGGAAATATCCTTGATGATGCTGTCCCAATGACGCTCGGATGCCGATTCCTGCGGTTCCAAACTGTTCAATGCAGCAGTAATCAGCGCAGATGTTGCTTGTTCCAAACTGCGGTAAGCGATCCCTTTCAAGGAATAACGGGACGAGATGACCTCGCCTTGCTCCGTAATCTTGATGCCCCCGCCAATCGTATGCGGCGGTTGGGCCAGAATGCTGCGGTTCAGCGGCATCCCGCCGCGGCCAAGCGCTCCACCACGGCCATGGAAGAACTTCAGCTTCACGCCGTGTTCATTGCCCACCTCGGTAATGGCGTTCATCGCTACCCGCAGTTCCCAGTTGGCGGTCACTACGCCGCCGTCCTTGTTGCTGTCCGAATAGCCGAGCATGATCTCGTGCAATTCGTTCCGTGCGCTTACGCTGGCACGATATACAGGAAGCTTGAACAGCTTCTGCATAATGTCGGATGCTGCATGCAGATCGTCAATGGTTTCGAACAGCGGCACTGCCTGAAGGGTAGATACGATCTTACCGTCGCTTCCTTTCTGGAAGAGGCCGACTTCTTTCGCAAAAACCATCACTTCCAGCAGGTCGCTTGCCCCTTGGGTCATGCTGATCAGGTAACTGGTAATGCATTCTGTGCCGAACTCGTTCTGTGCACGCTTGATCGTGCGGAATACGTCCAGACACTCCTTTGTTCCCTCGGTATATTGATGATATGCAGAAGTCAGCGGACGCGGATCTTCAAGCAAACGGGCCAGCAGATCCACTTTGCCGTCTTCCGTAAGGCGTGCATAATCTTCAACCACATTCATTTTGGCCAAAATCTCGGCCATCGCATTTTCATGCTCCTGGCTATGCTGGCGCACATCGAGCGCTGCCGTATGGAAACCGAATAGTTCCACTTGGCGAATCATTTTGCGAACCGTGGTATCTGCCACGTAATCGGCGAAATGATGACGCAGGCTGCGGTCGATGATCATCAGATCGGCGATCAACCCTTGTGCGTTATCATAGCGGTCAGGTTGACCGATTTTGTTTTCATCAAGCACATTGTTGAGCTTGGCGATCATGTAGGCCAACTTGATGCGGTATGGCTCCTTCTCGTTGCGCCAAATGTCGACCTTTTTCAACGTAACGTGTTTGCGATCCTCTTCAATGGATTGCAGCAATTCATCGGATACATTGATGATGTTCGTGCTGAAACTGAGATGGCCCATCAGTTCGATCATGATCCGCTGGTACTCGCGCATCGCGAGCTTGCGCTGCATGAGCAGCGTTTGCCACGTTACGTCTGAAGTTACCGATGGATTTCCGTCCCGGTCTCCCCCAATCCAGGAACCGAAGCGCAAATACGTCGGTACATGCCAGTTGTGGCCAGGGTAATATTTTTGCAGGCAGCGTTCAAGCTCCTGATATACGTCCGGAAGTACGTGGAACAGCGTTTCGTGAAAGTAATACATCCCGTTGCGGACTTCATCAAGCACGGTCGGCTTGCGGTCCCGAAGCTCATCGGTCTGCCACAAGGTGATGACCTCATTCAGCAGCTTTTCTCGCAACTGTTCACGTTCACGCAACGTCAGCGTAGGATTGTCAAGCAGCATGACGTCTTCAGAAATCCGTTTATGAATATCCAAAATGACGCGTCGCATAGCTTCTGTAGGGTGAGCCGTCATAACCAACTCCAGAGACAGTTCCTCCAGAATCTGCTCGACTTCCGTATGAGACAGCCCGCGCTCTTTCAGATCCTGAACGGCCTTTTCGATTGATCCAGGCTGCACGCTGTCCCCAGCAGAACGCTCATAATCCCGCTTGCGCCGAATCCGATGATTTTGTTCAGCGATGTTCACCAATTGAAAATAAATCGCAAAAGCCCTGATTACCTGATGACGGTTCTCCGAGTCTAATTCCTGGATCATCGTTTTGAACTCTGCATAGAGCTCTGGCAAAAATTCTGCGCGCAAAGATTTGCTGGTTTCCCGAATTTTCTCAACGACATCAAGAAGTTCCGTGCCGCCTTGATGGACTAGAACTTCTCCAAGTATGTTGCCCAGGAACCGCACGTCTCGCCGAAGCAGGTTGTTGGACTGGCTTTTGCTGGCGGTTACCATAGTTTCAGTCATGCTTATCCTCCCATCTGATCGTTCGCTTTCGTACACGAAAATTTGACACCTTCATAACATCATACAATAAAACGTTACGAAAATCTTTACTTTTCTACTAGAAAAAAAGGGGGGTTTCCTTGATTTCTAGCATAAAAACACGCTTTTTTATTCATTTTCTTGCTCTGCTTCGACATATGGGGCGGGCCCTTCTGCATGAACCATTTTTCACATATAAACCACACATGGGCAAATTCATTTTCATGCCAAAAAAATTATAAATATGCAATCTAGAAGCACGTTCCTTATGCTCACCATATGCAGTTGGAAAATCCGTCGCCCTGAAGCAGGAGTATATCCAATGAAACCTGACCGGCAAAGCAAGCTTTTGTATACTTTATCACAGTGATGCAATAAATTAAAGAGTCTTTTTTAATTTTTTTGCTTGTTGGGGATGGATTCAGTAGAAATTAGAGCCAGCACTTTGGACGGATCAAAGTCTATTTTGTATGTCCAGCAGCATCTTCATACACTGGAAATCCAAAGGCCTGGGGATATGCTGCCACAACTTTGTTAACTCTTTGATGGACAATACGAAGTAAAGGAAGGATCACGGTCATGAACAAACTCATGCGAGGAAAACTAAAAACGATGATCTTCTGCACAGCAGAAGATCATCGTTTTGCTGAAGCGGGTGATGGGAATCGAACCCACGCTACCAGCTTGGAAGGCTGGAGTTCTACCATTGAACTACACCCGCAAATCATTAAAATCGGGATGACACGATTTGAACATGCGACCCCCTGGTCCCAAACCAGGTGCTCTACCAAGCTGAGCTACATCCCGATATGAAATGGCGCGCCCTGAGAGATTCGAACTCCCGACCTTTTGATTCGTAGTCAAACGCTCTATCCAGCTGAGCTAAGGGCGCATATTTGGAGCGGACGACGGGAATCGAACCCGCGACCCTCGCCTTGGCAAGGCGATGCTCTACCGCTGAGCCACGTCCGCTTAATAAGGATGCGCGTGGAGGGACTTGAACCCCCACGTCAAAGACGCTAGATCCTAAGTCTAGTGCGTCTGCCAATTCCGCCACACGCGCATATTGAAGCCGAACATTTGATGCAAGGCTTTCACCTAACTGTAATTACGTTGTTTTTCGATCCAACGTATCTCGTTAGCGACAAGAATGATCTTACCATATAATACGTATATGAGTCAAGCATTTACGCAAAAAAATCTTTTTTTTCATTCTCCCCCCCTTTTTTGAATGTCTGTCCTGTATTTGTTTTAGACTTACTCCCTGTCCCGTCCCACCAAATGATTACAGACGTAACTCTTAAAACCTATAGTAAGCCTCCTAAATAGGCTTCTAAACCGTTCCATCGGCTTAGAGCATTTCCCCATATAGATTGAAGCAAATTACTTTAAAACGGCAATCTTGAGCCTCTCCGCTGCATGTTGTCTCCTTCTCTGGTTTTACTCCAATTCAGAGAACCTTTGTCATGTCAAATGAAATACGGTAACTTACCTGGTTGTTGACGTCAGACTTGTTCAGAACAGCGTTACTGGAAAGAAGAGCGCACACCCTGTGATAGTTGTTATGCTTAGAGCTAAGCGAGCCCTGTGGTTCCATG
Source organism: Paenibacillus sp. FSL W8-0426 (assembly GCF_037969725.1). Lineage (NCBI taxonomy): Bacteria > Bacillati > Bacillota > Bacilli > Caryophanales > Paenibacillaceae > Paenibacillus > Paenibacillus sp. FSL W8-0426. The sequence goes on from NZ_CP150203.1 coordinate 6,060,842, forward strand.
GCGGTCTTAGAAGAAGACTAGCCTCATCTGCCGCAGCTGCTCGGCTAAGATGTCGTACCATTCTTGACTCCCGTTTGTTGATAGAAAGCAGTTCTTTGAAATAGTCAGTGATTCTTTATCCCTGGATCGTTTATAACCGAAAATGCTGGCCGATTACACGTGGACAGGGAGACTCATTCGTGCTTTTTAATTGTCTACAGCGCTGCTAACCATAAACAATCAATCTAAAAGATGCAAACATATATCAAAAAGGCCCACTATTCATTCGCAAAAGTGAGCCAAAATAAAAAAAACACCCTCATTGCATTCCGCAAGAACATGTTTTGAATGGATATAACTGGTGAGCCATGAAGGACTCGAACCTTCGACACCCTGATTAAAAGTCAGGTGCTCTACCAACTGAGCTAATGGCTCTCACTGAAGTTAAAATGGCTGGGGATATAGGATTTGAACCTATGCATGACGGAGTCAAAGTCCGTTGCCTTACCGCTTGGCTAATCCCCAATAATAAAATGGTGGAGGCTGAGGGGTTCGAACCCCCGACCCTCTGCTTGTAAGGCAGATGCTCTCCCAGCTGAGCTAAGCCTCCATAATACTATGACCCGTAGGGGATACTCTCACTTCGTTCGAGACTGTGAAGTCTAAGCTAACGAAGTTATCCTCCGACGAACCTTTGGGGTTCTCACCCCTTTTATTGCAATGGAATTACAATGACCCGTAGGGGATTCGAACCCCTGTTACCTCCGTGAAAGGGAGGTGTCTTAACCCCTTGACCAACGGGCCTTATTCAAAGCTCTCAACCGGGATCGAACCGGTGACCTCATCCTTACCATGGATGCACTCTACCTACTGAGCTATGAGAGCAAATGGCTCCCCGAACAGGACTCGAACCTGTGACAACTCGATTAACAGTCGAGTGCTCTACCAACTGAGCTATCAGGGAATATGGTGCATTTGCATACGCAAATGCAATTCATCGTACAACGTCAACATATTGTTTTCTATGTATGATGAAAGAGTTCGCTTGGCGGCTTCCTACTCTCCCAGGACCCTGCGGTCCAAGTACCATCGGCGCTAGAGGGCTTAACGGTCGTGTTCGGGATGGGAACGTGTGGAACCCCTCCGCCATCGCCACCAAACGATTTTGCTTTGGATTGAAAAACGATCCGCACATCAAGTGATGTACCCGTTTTTCACTCAGAGATTGCTCTCTGAAAACTGGATTCGAAACGAAACTTGCGATCTTAGAACCTGCATTTCTTGGATAAGCCCTCGACCGATTAGTACTGGTCAGCTCCATGCATTGCTGCACTTCCACCCCCAGCCTATCTACCTCGTCGTCTTCAAGGGGTCTTACATACTGGGAAATCTCATCTTGAGGGGGGCTTCACGCTTAGATGCTTTCAGCGCTTATCCCGTCCGTACATAGCTACCCAGCGGTGCTCCTGGCGGAACAACTGGTACACCAGCGGTACGTCCATCCCGGTCCTCTCGTACTAAGGACAGCTCCTCTCAAATTTCCTACGCCCACGACAGATAGGGACCGAACTGTCTCACGACGTTCTGAACCCAGCTCGCGTACCGCTTTAATGGGCGAACAGCCCAACCCTTGGGACCTACTTCAGCCCCAGGATGCGATGAGCCGACATCGAGGTGCCAAACCTCCCCGTCGATGTGGACTCTTGGGGGAGATAAGCCTGTTATCCCCAGGGTAGCTTTTATCCGTTGAGCGATGGCCCTTCCATGCGGTACCACCGGATCACTAAGCCCGACTTTCGTCCCTGCTCGACTTGTAGGTCTCGCAGTCAAGCTCCCTTATGCCTTTGCACTCTTCGAATGATTTCCAACCATTCTGAGGGAACCTTTGGGCGCCTCCGTTACTCTTTAGGAGGCGACCGCCCCAGTCAAACTGCCCACCTGACACTGTCCCCGTACCCGATCAGGGCACCAGGTTAGAACCTAGATACGATCAGGGTGGTATCCCAACGGTGCCTCCACACAAGCTGGCGCTCATGCTTCTCAGGCTCCCACCTATCCTGTACAGATCGTACCCAAATTCAATATCAAGCTGCAGTAAAGCTCCATGGGGTCTTTCCGTCTTGTCGCGGGTAACCTGCATCTTCACAGGTATTAAAATTTCACCGGATCTCTCGTTGAGACAGCGCCCAAGTCGTTACGCCATTCGTGCGGGTCAGAATTTACCTGACAAGGAATTTCGCTACCTTAGGACCGTTATAGTTACGGCCGCCGTTTACTGGGGCTTCGGTTCACAGCTTCGGGATTACTCCCTAACCGCTCCCCTTAACCTTCCAGCACCGGGCAGGCGTCAGCCCGTATACTTCGCCTTACGGCTTCGCACAGACCTGTGTTTTTGCTAAACAGTCGCTTGGGCCTTTTCACTGCGGCCCCCTCGTGCTATTCACACTACCGGGGCACCCCTTCTCCCGAAGTTACGGGGTCATTTTGCCGAGTTCCTTAACGAGAGTTCTTCCGCGCGCCTTAGAATTCTCTTCTCGCCTACCTGTGTCGGTTTGCGGTACGGGCACCTTCATCTGGCTAGAGGCTTTTCTTGGCAGTGTGAGATCATGACCTTCGCTACTGTAATTTTCACTCCCCATCACAGCTCAGCCTTACGGTTAGCGGATTTGCCTACTAACCAGCCTCACTGCTTGGACAGGCATCCATCAGCCTGCGTCACTACCCTACTGCGTCCCCCCATCGCTCGTAACGATTTACGGTGGTACAGGAATTTCGACCTGTTGTCCTTCGACTACGCCTTTCGGCCTCGCCTTAGGTCCCGACTTACCCTGAGCGGACGAGCCTTCCTCAGGAACCCTTAGGCTTTCGGCGGATCAGATTCTCACTGATCTTTTCGTTACTCATACCGGCATTCTCACTTGTATAATGTCCAGCGCTCCTTACGGTACACCTTCAACCCTTATACAACGCTCCCCTACCCCTGATCATAAGATCAAGCCATAGCTTCGGTGGTGTGTTTAGCCCCGTTACATTTTCGGCGCAGAGTCACTCGACCAGTGAGCTATTACGCACTCTTTAAATGATGGCTGCTTCTAAGCCAACATCCTGGTTGTCTGTGCAACTCCACATCCTTTCCCACTTAACACACACTTGGGGACCTTAGCTGATGGTCTGGGCTGTTTCCCTTTTGACAATGGATCTTAGCACTCACTGTCTGACTCCCGGAAGTAAGTCTATGGCATTCGGAGTTTGACTGAGCTTGGTAACCCTTGCGGGCCCCGCACCCAATCAGTGCTCTACCTCCACGACTCTGTTTTCCGAGGCTAGCCCTAAAGCTATTTCGGGGAGAACCAGCTATCTCCGAGTTCGATTGGAATTTCTCCGCTACCCCCACCTCATCCCCGCACTTTTCAACGTGCGTGGGTTCGGGCCTCCAGTGCGTGTTACCGCACCTTCACCCTGGACAGGGGTAGATCACCCGGTTTCGGGTCTACGTCCACGTACTATGTCGCCCTATTCAGACTCGCTTTCGCTGCGGCTCCGGCTTCTCACCTTAACCTTGCACGGGAACGTAACTCGCCGGTTCATTCTACAAAAGGCACGCCATCACCCCTAAAACGGGCTCTGACTTCTTGTAAGCACACGGTTTCAGGTTCTATTTCACTCCCCTTCCGGGGTGCTTTTCACCTTTCCCTCACGGTACTGCTTCACTATCGGTCGCTAGGAAGTATTTAGCCTTGGCAGATGGTCCTGCCGGATTCATACGGGGTTTCACGTGCCCCGCACTACTCGGGATCCGTCTCGGAGGGAGCAGACTTTCAATTACAGGGCTTTTACCTTCTATGGCGGGCCTTTCCAGACCTCTTCGTTTAACCGGCTCCTTTGTAACTCCATGTGAGACGTCCCACAACCCCAGAGAGCAAGCTCTCTGGTTTGGGCTGTTCCGCGTTCGCTCGCCGCTACTGACGGAATCACTATTGTTTTCTCTTCCTCAGGGTACTTAGATGTTTCAGTTCCCCTGGTATGCCTCTCCTGCCCTATGTATTCAGACAAGAGTAACTGGGTATTACGCCAGCTGGGTTTCCCCATTCGGACATCCCCGGATCAAAGCTTGCTTACAGCTCCCCGAGGCAGTATCGTTGTTCGCCACGTCCTTCATCGGCTCCTAGCGCCTAGGCAT